>JBBQVV010000014.1:0-34735 GCA_038211235.1 Chthonomonadales bacterium
CGCCGCAAACTCTCCCCACGCCGCGTGTATCTGCTCCTCCGTTACTGCTACCGCGGTTCCGCCGGACTTTCGCACTGCGTTGAGAATGAGGAAGTCGCCGATTGCGCGAGGGACTCGCAAGCCGCTCGCTGCCGTGGCCGCGTTCTCCCACGGTTCGGCGTGATCCTCGCCGCACTCGAAGGCCCGCACAATTGGCGCGCAGCCCGCCGCCTGGACCGAGACCATGCGGGGCCGCCCCGATCCGATCCAGCCCATCGCCTCCATCTCGTCGAACGCCTTCCACATGCCGATCAGGCCCGTTCCACCGCCGGTCGGATAGAGGATCACGTCTGGAAGCGAGCCGCCCAGCTGCTCGAACAGCTCGTATCCCATCGTCTTCTTGCCTTCGATCCGATATGGCTCCCGCAGCGTGGCCATGTCAAACCAACCGTGCTCCCGGATTCCTCGCTGCACGTGCGCGTTGGCGTCGGTAATCAGCCCCTTAACGAGAGCGAGATCCGCCCCAAGGGCCTGGCACTCCGCTGCAAACGCCTGTGGCGTATCGTCCGGCATGGCGACATGCGCGGCCATACCAAGAGCGGCAGCGTACGCAGCCAGCGCGCTTCCCGCGTTCCCAGCGGTTCCAACGGCGAGATCGCGCGCGCCGAGCTCGTGTGCTCTGGCCACCGCGACCGCCATCCCTCTGGCTTTGAAGGAGCCGGTGGGATTGACCGACTCTTCCTTCACGAAGAGGTGCGGAGTCTTGAGACGGCTGCGCAGCCTCGCGACGGGCAGCAGCGGAGTCCAACCCTCTCCCAGATCGACGATCGAGGTGGAATCGCGAACCGGCAACACGGGAGAGTAACGCCAGAGGCTGGCAGGACAGGATCTCAGGCGCGCAGGCGTCATTCTCACGCGCGAGAGATCGTATCGCGCCAGCAGCGGCGCGCCGACCCTGCTCAGGTTCTGCAGGATATCCGCATCGAATGTCTCGCCCGTCTTTGGACACTCGAGATGTGTCAACAGGCTGCCGGTTTGCTTAGGCTGCGTCATTTCCCACTCCATGTTGCTCCAGTCGCCGGCGCGTCTCTGAACGAGTCCGTACTTTCCCCAATAAGATACCCGAGGCAATCCATGTAGCGGCCATCGAAACTCAGAGATGGTCACCCGAACTGGAGCCGTGGACCGCGGCGGCGGTCCTCCAAATGCTCGATACCAATAACAGGCATCCGTGCTCCAAGCAGTACCTCAGACCATCACTCATGTATGCCGACAAGGAAAGTCTAACCGCCAGGCCGAAGTAGGAACTGGGCCAATCGATAGGCTTGAGCGGCGAGGCGCTCGGCGTAGAGAGACATCGCGGCTCAGCATCACGGTCAGGAGGCCACCGCAGCCTTGGACTTACGCCGGACGGCCATACAGCTGCTGATCGAGGACGAGCGCCGGTTCCGCCGGACACCCAGCGTGAGCGCCGCCGCCATCGCGGAGCACACGCAGGAGCTTCTGTCCGAGACGCTGTACCGATTTGGCGCGGATGCCGTGCACACCCTCGACGGATTGCTGTCTGCCACATATCAGAAACCGGAAGATGCGATTGAGGCAGCGCTCGACTGTATGAGTCTCGTCCGATCGGCGGAATGGGATCCGGCCACTGGAGCACCACGAATACGACTTGCCGTCCATCTGGCCGACTCCGCAGTCCTGTCGGGTAAGGGATCAAGCCCGGAGAGTCTTGCCGCATACCGGTACCTCTCCGCTGCGCACGCAGGTCAGGTCCTGGTATCCGACGCCGTTCATGGTCGCGTGGCGGCACAGCGTGCGAATGCATGGGACCTCGTATCTCTCGGCCTGTTTCGCATGGCGGAAGGGGCGTCGCCGGAGACACTGTACCAGCTAAACGCACGAGGCGCAGCGCCGGAAGCCTTTCCGGTACCCAACGCGCTGCTTGCATTCGCTCCGCACCTGCCGGCTACTTTTGGCAGCTTCGTCGGGCGAGAGCAGGACATGACGCGACTGCGGCGCCTCCTCACCACGGACGAAGCGCGCCTCGTCACATTGACTGGCTCGGGCGGAATCGGCAAAACGCGGCTGGCAATCGAAACGGCGCGATCCGTCACCGATCACTTCTCCGGAGCGGTCTGGTTCGTATCGCTCTCGGAGCTAGCTACACCCGACCAAGTACCTGGCGAGATCCTTCGAACGCTAGGCGCAGACCAGGATGCGGACGTGCCTCCGATCGACGCGGTGCTCCAGGCGCTGCCGCAATCAAGGTGCCTACTGGTGCTGGACAACTTCGACACCCTTGTTCCGGAATGCTCCTCGCTCGTGAGAGACCTGCTGGCGCGCTCCGAAAACCTGCACTGTCTGGTTACGTCACGGCGCCGACTCGACCTGTCTATCGAGCATGAACTGGAGGTTCGACCGCTCGTCGCGCTCGATGTCCTTCCAAATGCCTCATCCGGCACGGTCCGCCTGCTGCTGATCACCAGCGCAAGCGCCCGCCTCTTTGTGGATCGTGCACGGCAGGCGAAGAGCGAATTTGAGATTAACGAAAGCAACGCTGAGGCCGTTGCCGAGTTGTGCCGTCGGCTTGACGGCATTCCGCTCGCCATAGAACTCGCCGCGTCCTGGGCAAGGATGCTGACCCCCGCGGATATGCTCAACCGCCTTGAGAGCATCCTGGTCACTCACAAGCAGGACGTTCCGCGGAAGCATCGCTCTCTCACAGCGGCGATTGAGGCCAGCTATCTGCTCCTCGAGCCCGATCTGCAGGAAACCTTTAACCTTCTGTCGGTGTTCCGAGGAGGATGGACACTTGATGCGGCGACGTTCGTGTCTGGTGACCCGGATATCCTGGGTCACCTGCTAAAGCTGCAAGACAGCTCGTTAGTGCTTGCCGATGAGAACAGCGACGGCTATCGGGGGCGGATGCTGGAGCCATTGCGCGAGTACGCCGCGGAGCGGCTGGCGGCGGCCGGCGATGCCGCGGCGGTGCACACACGCCACTCCGTATTCTACGCGCAGTTCGTAGAGCACGCGAGTCAACAACTCCAAGGTCCCGACCAGCCGGCATGGCTTCAGCGGGTAGAGACTGAGTTTGACAACCTTAAGTGTGCGCTCGCGGTAGCAGATAGCAATGTACGCTTAAACACAGCGGCCAACCTTGAGTGGTTCTGGCGTCTGCGAGGCCGTCGGAGGGAAGGGCTGGAATGGCTCAAGGATGCGCTAAAGAGTGCTGACGACGTCTCCGATGAAACTCTACTGAACGCTCGCAACATCGGCGGAATTCTGGCGTGGACGTGCGGCGATTTCGGTCTGGCGCGAGCCTTTTTGGAGCCAATGCTTGAATTCTATGAGACGCGGGGAGATGACCGAGGATACGCCGTCGCACTGGTGAATCTCGCAAACCTCTTCAGCCATGCCGGAGACTACGCGCGTGCTCGCGCGGACTACGAGCTTAGTTTGACAATATGGAGGCGATTGGGCGAGATCAAACCCCTGGCCACTACCCTGAGCAATCTCGGAGCAGTAGCTCATGACCAGAAGGATTCGTCGGCGGCGCGCGAGTATCTCGCGGAGGCGCTTCAACTGGTCGATGCCACGGATAGGTATCTGAAGGCGCAGATCCTTCAGAATCTTGCGGAGACCGCATTCGAAGACTCGGATCTGAAAAGTGTGCTCAACTACAGCCGGGAGTCGTTCGCACTTCGTGAGGAAATTGATGACCACGAGGCGATGTGGAATCTGGCATTTCTGATGGCTCGCGTTGCACTTCAGGAATCCCGGGACTCGGAATCGGCATGCCTCTTCGGAGTCTGCGAAGCTGTTCAGAAGATCGGGCAGGTCGCCGCCGCGCCGCATACCCGGTCGAACAGTGAGATGATGCTCGCCACACTCAAAGTACGCCTAACAGCGACCGAATTCCAGATCAGCTTCGATCGTGGACGCACGATGGCGTGGGATCAAATTCTCTGCACGCTTCGTGCCGCGGTCAATGGATTGGAAATCCGAGACAGTCCGTTCTAATCCAGCCGTCGGAAAAGTAGGGGTGCCGGTTGAGGCAAACCGGCTATCGCTACCTGGAGATGACACTATGAGAGATATCCACACAGTCCAGATGGACAAGGTCATACGGTTGTTATCCGACGCCTGTCGCGATGAGTGTCCCGGCGAGCTATTCGTGAATTGCACCTACTCGGCCACGCCCGGCCCAACGAAGAAGAAACAGTCGACTCCCGTCGGTCTGTTCCAAACGAATGCGGGCTAAGGGAGTCAGCACTATGAATACACAAGGAACTGGAAGTTGTGGACGCATCGCAACAATAATTGCCATGGCGTTCGCATCGGGGCCCCTCTGTACCGCCACTCAAAGCGACTCGTCGTCAGTCCCTCACATCCGTCGCTCGGCGGTGCATGTGGCGATAGCGTCTCGCTCAAGCGAACCGCCTATCGAACGGTTTGCCCACAGACGAAAGAAGCCAAGCAATAAGAATTATGTTCCTCTGGATTCCGTTTCCGTCGGTGAACCCATCAAGAGCACCGGCGAGCCAGTGTTGATTACGGTCTTGATGGAGACCGGCGTGCCGGTTGCCACTAACATCACGGTTCGAGTTCACGAGGTCCTAATCGGTGGCGCCCTTGGATTGCGCCGTGTCATGACGATTCAGGTGGACCGGACGCAGTATTCAAACACGATGCCGTTACCCGTTGCTCTACCTGCCGGATCCTACCTTATTGAGGCTTATCGGCTTGACGACCCATCTCTGGTGCAGCACAAGCTAGTCGGTTTTCGCGTAAGATCCATTCGGGCGTCCAGGCATCAACGGGGACCAAATCGGCAACCTCATAAACGCATCCCGACGCTTGGCGCCTATACACCAATTTCGCTTCAGACAATTGCTACAAATCCTGGATTGCTGAGTACAGAAGATTACGCCTCCCTGGTTTCGAGTCCGTTGACCTTTAACGTGTTCGTTAGAATGCAATGGACTACAGAGAACGACCCAGACTATTTGAACAATGGCAATCTCGTGATTACACTCTCCATCTTGGATTCCACGCTTGTTGAAGTTTCCAACCATCATGTTCCGGTAAACTTCCCCAGTGGGAAGCTTACGTGGGTCTTCCCGAGCCCTTTTACCGGCATGACGCTTAACCCCGGTCAATATTATCTGCGTACCCGCCGTGTAACAGGCAATACACCGAACCCACCGGACTACATGTTCACCGTCCAATAGCTCCGTACGCCGGGTCGCGGCGATATCTTGGGATCGTAACGACGTCCGTTCGGTCACACATTTGAGGAGGTTATGTAACATGCCCGAACAACTCCCCGCGCTTGAGAGCGACTATTCCCTCGCGCCCGAACAGGTCGAGTTCTACCAGGAAAACGGCTGGGTCCTCCTGCGCGAAGTGGCAACTCCCGAGGAGATCGCCGCCTACCGGCCGATCCTGACGGCTACGACGATGGCGCACAATCGCCACACCACGCCCCTCGCGGAGCGCGACACCTACGGACGAGCCTTCATCCAGGTCGGCAACCTGTGGGAGAAGAGCGCGGAGGCGGCGCGATTTACGATGGCGAGGCGCTTCGCTAAGATCGCCGCCGAGCTGATACAGGCAGACGGCGCGCGACTGTATCACGATCAGGCGCTCTACAAGGAGGCCGGGGGCGGACACACCCCGTGGCACCAGGACCAGCAGTACTGGCCGCTGGACGGCGTGCGCTGCGTAACGCTATGGATGCCTCTTGTTGACGCGGACTCCGGCATGGGCACGATGCGATTCGCCTCCGGATCCCAGAGCCTCGGCTATCTCGGGCCGATGAATATCTCGGACGACTCCGAGATCCGGCTGGAGAGCCTGATTCGCGAGCAGGGATTCCAAGTCGTTGCGGTCGGCGATATGCGCGCCGGAGACGCGACGTTTCATAACGGCTGGACCATCCACGGCGCTCCAGGCAACCTCTCGCCCGACAGGACACGCGAGGTGATGACGATTATCTACCTGCAGGACGGCGCCGTGATCTCTGAGCCGGACTCCCCACAACGCCTGGGCGACCTGCGCGGCTGTTTCCCCGACCGCCAACCCGGCCAGCGCGCCGATGGCAGGCTCAATCCCCTCCTCTATCACGTGTAGGCTTCGCCCAATAGCCGCGTCGGCGATGGGCGCAACATCCACGTTACCATTCCCTCCCAATTGTAACCGATTCGTGGTTACGGCATTACCATACTGTTACCCTGCTCCCGTAAACTAGCTATGTAAGATAGATTAATCGGCTCGGCCGGCATTGCAACACGGCTCCACATGCAAATTCAATGTGCGAGAGCGATGTGCGCTGATCAATGCGAACTGACGCGCGACGCACGCCATAGCCGCCGGATTCGACACGACGAAGAGCTACCGGTTTGAGCCGTTCACGCCAACGCTGCCATCGCCTCTCGGCGAGTTCATCTCGTTCACCGGCTGAGCTCCTCGCCGGAACAGACACGAACGTTGGGACTGGCGGGGCCATGGCGCAGCCAGTCCCCATTCCTTACCGACTGGCGATTGTGATGCCAGGTAGTCGCGCTACGGCGCGCCGGGTCCGGCAAGCAGACGACCAGACCGTATTAAACCTGCTACTTGTGGATTGGCTCCAGCAGGACTGCGCGATTGCTGAACTGACCGTCGATAAATAGGTCAGCAAACCCACAGATCTCACCTCTATCATTAATGCAGTCGGCTGTCGATAGGAACCAGAATCCGTGGTCGGGCTGTTCGATCAGCGTATTCAGGTCCGTTACCTTTCCCTCCTGCCAGATGACTCCGCTCGTAAAGAATTGAAACCCGTTGCCGGGGATCGAACTACCGACGATCTGACCGCGATTGTTGATGCCTTCGGCAAGCGTGACCTCCGGCGACGCGCCGAGCCCAGGCAGCTTCCTAAGCCCCGTTGCGCGGCTCCAGAAGAATGCCTCGCTTGCCTGTGGGCCGAACGATAGATAGGAAGTGCCGACGACCCATCCGTTGTCGTTGAGGTCGAATGGAATTGTAGAGCCTCCTGCCAGTGTCCCAATCGTGGTCAGATGCCGGGAGCGGTCCCACAGCACCGCGGTCTGGATGAAAGTGTTCTCGGCATACTTGTAACCGGCGACGTCGCCTCTCTTATTCACGCGATTGGCGCTGCCGAACGGATTGTTTGGAGAGATCGGAAGAAACGTGAGTGAACCGTCCCTGCCCCAGACCGCGGGCAGAAAGTCGAACTGGCCAAAAACGTCGCCATTCTCGGCGATATCCCCGGCTGACGAGCCATAGGTGGGCGCCGGGCCGAGCAGCCTGACGGAGTGATCGGCGTCCCAGATCGTCGCCTGCTGCAGCAGTCCGCCCTGGGAATAGAAATTCGATGATCCGACAACGGTACCCTTAGGCGATATTCCAGACCCAACGCCTTGAGATGCGCCTGAAGGTAATGGGAGGCCGATCATCCCGGTGCTGGCCTTCCAGATCCACGGCTGGTCGAACTGATTTCCTCCGAGTGCGAGTCCCAGGATTTCGGACTGCTCGGTGATGCGCACCGGGAAGTACAGATCGTTGCTCGGGTCATCGCCCAACGGTATCGTGCCCAGGTCGATGATCCGATAGCGGACCTGAGCGCCCGCGGAGCAGAGTGCAAACGTCATGAGGGCGCACGCCAGAGCTGCGATTCGTCGTAGAGCCATATCATTCCATCCTTTCTTTCAGGGTCCAGCCGAGGGATCTGCCCCACGGCGGACGGAGATTCAGCAAACAGTTACAATTAGAAGTCCCGTTGTCTACTATTGTAGACACTCCTATTAGTCTGACGACGTCTGTAGACACTTTGTTCGCATCGATACAACATTTTCGCTCTTACTTTCAGACGCCGACCACGTGTGGCAGCCGGCTGGCTCGGCGCACTTTCTGTTGGCAGGTCGGTACGGGAAACGGCGCGAGGTTGGCATCGCGCCGTATGCTGAGAAATTCCGTCGACCGACCGAATGGGCCATTTAGCGGTGACGAAGCGCGGCCGTTTGAATCTGCGGCCGGATTCGGGACGCCTCGATCAGCGCCGATAGTCTTGCCAGTGCGATCTGGTGCTGCGCCTGCAATCGTTTGTACGATGCCAGCTCTACGCTCTGATTTTGAGACCCGGCTTTCAGCGCGGTGATTCCAGCGCGATCGCCGGCCTTCAGAGCCGCAACTCCAAGCCGGATGCCGGTCAGTTGCCTGGTCTCGGTAGCCTGACTCCGCACTATCGCATTGAGCTCTCGCTCCCGCGTCTCGGACCGGACGTGCACTTTCTGCACCTCGTTCAGGAGCATCGGGGTGAGCAGATGGTAGTAGACCGTGAACGGTGTGCGCGCTGCATCGTACTGAACCAGATCAGGATAGACGCGGGAGACCTCTTCGGCGACCAGGCCATACTGAAGAGGCCGGCTTCCGTTCTCGGCCGCCTTCTTGTACCGGAATATCACTGGGCGCAAGTTCATTAGCCGGCCGCTGGCGTTGCCCATGTCCAGTATCGAGCTCTTGAAGCGTCGCGAGGAGAAGACGGTGCCGAGTTGGCCGTTCGCATTGATCTGCACCGCAATTCCGCCGCTGATCGTCACGCCGGCGATCCCGAAGATAACAGCCGCCGTGTGCGTCCACTTCGCTCCGATACGCGTAACGCCGCTGTCCGGGGAGAGGCCAGTATTGCCGATCGCAATGTTGTTACTCAATCCCAGGTTGACCCCCGAGCCGCTCCCAAGCACGGTATTGTGCTTGCCCGTCCTGTTGTAATATAGCGCCGCTACCGATCGCCGTGTTATTGGATCCTGTTGTGTTGGTAAAGAGGGCGTTCACGCCTTCAGCCGCGTTCAGCGTGCCAAGCGTGTTGTGCATGAGGGATGCGCTGCCGATTGCCGTATTGTCGTTGGCGTTTGTGTTGGAAGAGAGCGCGTTGGCGCCGGTGGCGGTATTTGTACCGCCCGCGTGGTTGGAGACGAGCGCGCCGAATCCCATCGCCGAGTTCCCGCTGCCGCTGACGTTGGACTGAAGCGCACTGCTGCCGATCGCGAGGTTTCCATTGCCCGAGTCGTTCACGCTGAGGGCGCTGCTTCCGATTGCGATGCCGCCGCCTGTCCGGTTCGCTGCGAGGCTGGCGGCGCCTATCGCAATATTGTCTTCTACACTCATGACACCCGGAACTGCTTTGGAATAGAGGGCTCGCGCGCCGACTGCAATATTGTTCGCGCCTCCGCCTCCCGCATAGGACAGGTTATTGAAGAGCGCGAGGTAACCGATCGCCGTACAGCCAGCACCATTCATTTCCGGACCGGTGTAGCCCAGGACCCTGTAACCTACTGCGGTGGTTCCAATGGCTCGCGTGTCGGAATAGTCCGCCTGGTAGCCAATGGCCGTGATGTACCAGTTGCCCGGGTTCGAGAGCAGAGCCTGATAGCCAAAGGCCATATTGTAGAGGTTTGCCGCCGTGTTCGTCGGCCCGCCGGAGCCGTAATAGGTTCCAGGACTCTGTGCTGGAGCTGTGATAGGCGCAAGGAGCGAGGCATACACGACGAAGACAATGCCAATGGAGATAAATCGCAGGATGCGAAATCTGTTCTTCATGAGGCGCTCCCGTTCGACAGGAAGAGTTCTGGTCTTATCGGACCTACCGGCAGACGTTGTCGCGCTAATGGCGTTCATAGACCGCTCCTTGAACCTGCGTGCTGCGCGACGTTGCCTCGATCCGAGCATTTAGTTGCGTGAACGCATCCAGCTGCTGATGCTGCGTCTGTCTCATCGCCGCAAGCTCCGCGCTGCGCTCCCGAAGGGCCGCTCTTAACGCTGCAATCTCTGCCTCATGCCTGGCCTCAAGGCGATCGATCTCGTGCCGCGCGGCTCTCAGGTCCGCGTCTCGAGCCTTGCGGGCAGCCGCAATCGCGGTCAATTCCCGACTCTGCGCTTCGTACCGGCGATGCGCCTTCTGAAGCTCATTCAAGAGCATTGGAGTCAGCAGATGATAGTAGACGGTAAAGGGCTTGCCTGCTTTGTCGTACTGGACCAGGTTCGGATAGACCTTCGCGACCTCTTCTGCTATTAGTCCATACTGCAGCGGGTGACTCCCATTATCGGCCGCTTGCTTGTAGCGAAACGTCACCGGGCGCAGTCGCATCAGCTTATCGCTGTCGGATCCCATGTCTCTGATATCGCGCTTGAACCGCCGCGATGAGGTGATGGTGCCGAGCTGGCCGCTGGAGTTGATGAATACTCCCACGCCGCCGCTCGCCATCACGCCATTGATCCAGGCGATATAGGCAGACGTGTTGAGGCCGGGCGCTCCGATACGGATGACCCCGTTGTCGGGGCCTAGGCCGGTGTTGCCGATCGCGATGTTGTTGCTGCCCTTGGTGAAGTTGACACCGGCGCCGCTGCCGAGAGCGATATTGTTACTGCCCGTGGTGTTGTTGTACAGGGCGCTGGTTCCGTCCGCGGTGTTATTCGAACCGGTTGTATTGTTGTAGAGGGCGTTCATCCCGTTGGCCGTGTTTTGAGAGCCCGCGGAGTAATAGAGAGCTTGGTAGCCGATGGCGGTGTTGTTCATACCGCTCTGGTTGTAATGTGAGGCGGATGTACCAATCCCGGTATTGTCGTTTCCATCTTCGTTGGCGAAGAGGGCGCCTTGCCCGATCGCCGTGTTGCGAGAACCGGTGAAATTTGCCTGGAGCGTGCCGACACCCACGGCCGTGTTGAACGATCCAGTGGTACTGTATAGCAGAGCGGCGGAACCGATCGCCGTATTGTTAGCTCCGGTCGTATTGCTATGGAGTGAATCCAGACCGATCGCCGTGTTGAATCCGCCAGTGGTATTGTAGAAGAGCGCGGACACACCGATTGCCGTATTCGCGCCGCCCGTGGTGTTGTGGAAGAGAGCGGAAGAGCCAATTCCCGTGTTGCTCAGTCCGGAAGTATTGCGCACAAGCGCCTGATAGCCGAGCGCCGTGTTAGACGAGCCGCTGGTGTTCGCAGACAGAGCCTGATAACCGATCGCCGTGTTGTACCAGCCGGTGGGATTGGAGAAGAGCGCCTGGTAGCCGAATGCCAGATTGTAGACGTTGGCCGCGGTGTTCGTCGATCCGCCGGTGCCGAAAACGATTCCGGGGCTTTGAGTCTTCGCGGCAAGTGGAACGAGGAGCAGTGCTGCAGCGATTGCGGCATCGAATAAGCCGATGGGATGCGGGACGCGAATACGAGAGGTCATAGCGAACTCCTTGTTGAATCGGAAGCGGCCTGTTTTATCAATTGCAGCTCGAACAGCTGCCACGTTCGTATCTGTTCTCGGCACTTTCTGAGTTTGTGTTCGGTGGGCAAATGTGTGCGACACCGAGGGGAGAGCTGACTCGGAGCGGTCGCTTAGTGTCAGGGTCATTCAGTTGTCGACGTGGGACCCATACGGGCAGGCTTGAAGTCCTCGTCTGGTGACTGCGTAATGTCCTCCTGCGCGGACAGGGATTACGTCCGCGCAGGAGGACTTAGCGTTCTCCATAGCCGAGTCCGTACGGACAACGGGCCAATATTAGAGAACTGAATGATCCTTGCTTAGTGCGGCGTAAGCAGGAAGAACGACTGCTGTCCGCTGTGGTTGATGCCGTATCCGACGATCTGCCCTCCGTTGTTGATAGAGTAGGCGCCCATCAGTTCCCATCCGGACTCCTCTGGAATTAGTCCGTTGAGATCCTGCATCCGCCCGTGAGAGTACAGAAACGCGTGCGAGCCGCCGGCCCTTATCGTCGCCTCGCCGACCACCTCATTCCGGTCGTTCACTCCATGAGGCTGGCATCGACCATACGGCGTCAACAACCCAAGGCTGACGAGCGTCCCGTTGCGATAAAGGAATCCTGGAGAAGCCCCGTCACCGTTGACGATCGTGTCGCATGTGCCAATCACGGCGCCCAACGCGCTGCAGGCGGCGATTGTGCTTGCCTTGCCGCCCGGTAAGACGAGGCGCTTTTCGTCGCCCGGTCGGATTGCGCGCCACTCGCCGGCGCTGCTCAATGTGAAGCCGCTTGCGCGCGTGTCGGATGGGATACAGCCGGTCGAGCGCATCGCGCGTTGAACGGCCGTATCCGTGGCGGAAGATTCCGTAGCCGGGTATTCGCCCATCAGCGTCGTCCTGGCACGCTCGTCCCAGTGGACGAGAGCGCGCTTCCGTGACCCTCCACGCGCTGTTGCTTCCTCAACCAGAGCCACGACCAGCCCGGCGTCGTTGATGCAGGAGTACATCGGCAGCATGCGCCAGCCCTTGCGATCTTCGGATACGAATAACTGGGAGCTGAGCACAGCGCCCAGATCGGTAATCGTGTAGGGCGCGGTCGGGCTGGACTGAACGATCCGTTGCGAATCCTGCCGTCTGAGGAGCGAAACAATCGCCGCGGAGCTTGGCTGTGATGCGGAAGTCGCAACGGTCGTGATCCGCCAGGGTATCACGCCAAGCAGACATAGCGTAAGCCATGCGAACACGAAATTGGGCACGCCTCGGCGCTGCCGACCGGAGAACTGGCTCATGAAGCGAAGGCGCATCGCGAGCGTATGGTGGCCGGACGTCAGGCTCATGGAGGCAAACGTGTTCCCGTCGCTGCCACGTATGGCAACCTTGAGGAGCATATGGCCATAGCGGACTGGCGATTCGTCCGTCATCTTGAGCGCCTGCGCGTCGCAGGCCGCCTCTCGCGCGATCGTCCACTCGCGGCACGCCCCCCATAGGAGCGGAAAAAAGAAGAAGAGTGTCTGCGCCAACGTGGGTACAAGCGCCAGCCATAGGTCTCGGCGAGCGAGATGCGCGGCCTCATGTGCCAGCATCATCCGCCACTCCTCAATTGAGAACTCGGCGTCGGCGCCGGCAGGTATCACCACCACCGGCTGGAGGATGCCGGCGATCAGCGGCGCCTTGATCTCCGTGGAGCGCAAGAGCTCCGGCGGCCGCGTGATTCCAGCCGTGGCACATGTCGAGTCCAGCTCAGCGAGCAGTCGAGGGTTGTCGTGCGGGACTGCCCGGCGCAGAATGCCTCGAATTCTCCGGACCTGCTTTGCGGCTCGTGAGATGTTCCAGGTCGCTCCGCACAACCACAGAATCCAGAGGACGATGAGCAGAGGCAGCGGCCGCCAGTAGCGCGCCTGCACGGGCGTTATCTGTCCGGCCAGCAGGTCCTTGAGTACGCCGGCGGACGGCCGCCTGGATGGGCGATGACGTCGGCTTGCGACATGCAGTTCCTGTGCAATGCTCGGCTTGCCGCCGGTCCTGCCGCCAGGAATGGACTCGTAAGCGCTGCGCGACGGCGTCGCATGCGGTACATCCGCCGGCCGCGCACGGGTCGCCCCGCCAACAGGCATCTGGATGGGTGACAGCCAGAAGAGCGTCACGATGAGCTTCAAGCATGCGAGCCACCAGAGCCAATGGCGCGTACCGATCGGCATACGAGGGAAGAGGCGGCACAGCGCCCAGACCGCCAGCAGGGCCAGACCGCCCTGCAGGCAGGCGCGCGTAAGGCTGTCGACCCAGGCGTCCGGCCAGGATGTCTCGAGCGCGTACCAGAAGTCGTATGCCTCGGCGGGGTGGTTCATCGCGAAGTCAGCCGTATCAATGCGTCAGCATGGGACGATGGCCCTATCCTGAATAACTCACGAGTAGGGCGTTTGACCGGCAGTAGGGCGGGGGCTCAGTTTACCCGTAGGAGTTTACCCGTATGGGTCCCCCGCCGACCGGGTTCGTGAATGAGTGGCGCTATGTCTTGTTCTTCTTTGAAGGGAGCTTCTCGACGAGACGCCGGAGCTGGGCCGCCTCTTCATCGGTCAGCTCCGAGGTCTCATCGAGATAGGCTACAAACGGAGCGATGGCGCCTCCCAGGGTCTTTTCGACAAAGGCTCGCACCAGGTTCTTGAGCACGACTTCCTGGGACTGCCTGGGCTTGTAGTAGTACGGGCCGTCAGACCCCTTGTCGCGAACGAGGTAGCCCTTCTTGCTCAGTCGCTCCATAACGGTTGCGATGGTGGTGCGTGCAAGATTGTGCGGCTCACCAAAGTGAGTGGTTACGTCTCTCACAGTGACAGGCGCGCGATCGGTGATAAACCGCAGTATTTCAAGCTCTTGATCGCCCAGGGGCACACTCCGCATGCTTGATCTCCGCCCTATAGTCAATATTGGCTGACCGATATCATCTAGTTGACAGGATAAGCCGAATTGATGTTCCGGACGGCGCATCTAAGTACCTGCCCGCAGTATGTTCGGAGTTTGCATACGGCGGGCACTTTTGTCCCGTACACTTCCAGTTCGCCTGAACATTTCTGCACGCTACTTGCGTATCGGCTCCAGTAGAAACGCGTGATCGAGGAATTCGCCATCGATAAACAGGTTGCCAAAGCCGCAGATTTCGCCCCTGTCATTGATTCCGTCGGCGGTCGAGAGGAAGAACAATCCGTGCTCGGGCTGCTCGATCAGCGTGTTCAGGTCCGTAATCCGTCCGTCCTGCCAGATCACGCCGCTCGTGAAGGACTGTGCCGGATTGCTCGATATAGAACTGCCGACGATCTGCCCGCGATTGTTAATTCCTTCGACATATGTAACCTCGGGTGACGCTCCCAGCCCGGGAAGCTTTGTGAGGCCTGTTGCGCGACTCCAGAAAAACCCTGCACTCTGCACTAGGCCGAAACCAATGAACGTCGTCCCTACAACCCAGCCCTTGTCGTTGATGTCGGATGGAACAGTATCGCCGCCGAACAACGTGCCGATCACCGTGGGATGATGGAAGCGATCCCACACCATGGCGGTCCGAATGGAGGTATTCTCAGCATATTTGTAGCCCGCGATCTCCCCACGATGGTTGATCCTGATGGCGTCGCCATAGGGATTGTTCGGTGATATCGGGAGAAACGTGAGAGATCCACCCTTGCCCCAGATGGCGGGCAGAAAGTCGAACTGACCGATAACGTCGCCTGCGTCGCTGATATCGTTGCCATCCGACTCAAATGTTGGCGCGGGGCCGAGCAACCTGCCATGTTCGGGATTCTCCCAGACCGACGCCTGAAATACCGGGCCGGTCGGGCCGGACGTATCCGACGTGCCGGCGATCCCTTTTTTCGATATTCCTCTCACCACCGGTGATCCAGGGACGGCGCCTGGCGGCGTCGAAATGGGGACCATTCCGGTTGATGGCCGCCACAGGAACGGCACTTGGAACGGCGACGTGTTGCCATTGGCCATTCCGATTATCTCAGAACTCTCCGTGATCCGTACCGGGAAGAATTCGAACATGGTCGGAAGTTCGCCCAGGTCGATGATCCGGTATCGTACTTGCGCGCCGCCGGCAGTACAGAGGCAGACCGACAGGAGTGCAGTGATCAAGATAGCGATTCGTCGTAGAACCATTTCCGGCTAACCTTTCTTCTGTTGTCCGATCGAGTGACAATTCTATCCTTGGTCGGGATATCCGCGGACCGTTCTCCGGTCGGGTCCGAATCCGCCCGTTGCGTGGACTACTATTGTAGACACTATTGTTGAGACGACGGATATTGACCGGCGGTTCCCGGACAAACTGAAACAGTATGGGCTGACGACCGCTCGGCTGCAACCCGATCGACAGGTGGGATGTGCCGCGTTCTGTTCGGCTATCCCCACTGCTTCGTAAGCGGAAACATTTTCGCTGGTCTTCACGGCGAGGAGATGATCGTGCGTCTTGGTCCGGACAATCGGGCCGAGCTCCTGATGGAGGAGAGCGCTCATACGCTTGAACCGATGCCTGGCCGGCAGACTTGGGAATGCCTGCCCGATGCGCCTCAGGCTCCCAATATTCGTGAACAAATGCAATCTTCATTGCCACGCGGCCCCCGACCCCCAACCTTGGGGAGCGGACGTGGCCGGAGCATCTGGGTTTTCGCCGCCTCGCCCCCCGACCCCCAAGTTTGGGGGAGAGGACGTGGCCGGCGGAAACGTATGGTCCCCCCAAAGTTGGGGGGTTAGTGGGGCGCAACGGTTAATCACCCACGCCGTGCTTGCCGTTCGTGGCGCTCGTGGAGGCTTTGGTTTAAGAGGCGCAAGGGCAAGTCTCCAGCGACAAACCAATTGGTAAAGGATATGTTGAGTAACAGAATCCGGTTCTCAAACTAAGGTTTCATCCTTTGGCTGACTGGGAGCTATCGATGACTTCAGCGAAATCGACACGACCTATCCGGGGTACGACGCCCGTAATAGAGCGGCTGGCCAAGGAATTGCGCTCGCAGATGACGCCTGCCGAGGTGTTGCTTTGGTAGGCGATTAAGGACTAACAGCTGGATGGATTGCGCTTTCGACGGCAGCATCCTGTTGGTTTCTTCATATTGGACTTCTACTGCGCGTCTTGCAAACATGCCGCCGAGTTGGACGGCGGGTCACATGACGAGCGTGCAGAACGAGATGCCGAGCGAATCGCGATCCTGGAGAGCTATGGATATGGCGTAATTCGGTTTGGAAACGCTGAGATTGAGTCCAACATCGGCGGTGTCTTGGAGCGGATCCGAGTCGCGGCCATGGAGCGGAGGTGAACTGCCGGCCGCAACTTCATCGATGGTCATCCCCTCCACTTGCGCAATGTTCACTCGTGTACCTCATCGTACATTCTAAACCCCATTGTAACTCTGAGTATACCAAGTGAGACAAGCAGGACGGATGCCGTCGGACCGACGACCACCGTCCGATACCACGTCTGATTACGGCGAGTAAATGCCAGCAAAATGGAGGGCCCCGCTGCGGCAGCCAACATCACCAGGGGTATGTAAGGATTCACCTCCATCACTCGCCAGAAAAGCGCAGCGCACATCCCACTCGACAGCAGGCACGCGGCGAGAATACGCCACTTTCGGTCGCAGCCGGCCCTCACCGTGAGGCAGCACATCAGGCTCCAGCCTGCACATAGGAGTGCGGGTATCACGCAGTATTGGAATGTGTCCAACCTGGTTGCCTCCTCATATCCATAAATCGATACTCTGGCTAGATCGCCTCACGACCACTTCTTCTTCAGCGCATCGACCGCCCCATCCATGTCGCAGCTTGTCAGGGCATCGCCGAACGCCTCGGCCGCAATCGGATCCTCTAGTGGCGGCAGGTAGATACGAAGACTCTTCGCCTTCAACGATGCCGCCCCGGCCTCGTCGCTCCGTTGCGAGGCGATCTCCGCCAGGCCGTCCAGGCAGGCTGCGACCAATATGGCAGACCCCCCGTGCATGCAGAGGCCAAGCCGCTCACGAAGATACGTCTCACGCAGTTCCAGTTCATCCGGCCCGCAGGTCCAGTCCAATAGCGTGAGGATATGCTCGATCTGCTTCTTACCACCTACCTGACGCTGCAGATCGAGCGCTCGCTCAAGCAGGGCACATTTCCTCGGCTTCCTCGCCCGGATCGCCATCGATACGAGGACCCCGGCTTCGCCAGATGAATCCCCGATCTTTCGGTAGATTCGCAGTGCCTGCTCATTGAGCGACCGGGCGCGCTTCCCGTTTCGCTGCAGCGCCATCGTGTTGGACAGGCTGTCCAGCAATCGCATCAAGAGCCTCCGCATAGGAATCGTATACCGGCTGATCGAGGCCGTCACGGCGTGGCTGCGCGGCACGCTCCATCAAATCGCGCGCCCGGTCCCGTTCCGCTTGATTTTCTCGTACCTCGTCCTGTCCCATTTCGCTATGATATCTCCTTCGATCGGCGCCGTTCTACTGGTGACTGTCGCAGTCTTCACTTTCCAATCGGCAAGTTGGGATCCCAGGCGACCCGCGCACTCCGCCGCACAGTTGTACCGCCGCGGTCGGAAATGTATAATTGTTCAGCCGGCAGGAGTTCGACAGCCTCAAACCGAAACGCCTGTCCTGGATAGCGACCCGGGCGCACGGCAATCGTACCACGAACCGAAATATCGGAAAGTCTAACCTCAAATGGCCTCACTGGACCAAGCAATATCTCTGCCGCCAATGACCTTCGAGGAGTTCCTCGCCTGGTTCTCCACAACCCTACGGCCCGCATGGGATTTCAGAGCCCTACGGCCCGTATGGGATTCACACAGAGGATAAGCAGAAAGAAAGCACTCGATCCGCAGATGACGCCGATGAAATCGGAAAGTGCTGGGACAGAGAACTCCAGAACCGGGTACACGTTCGGGTATCGTGACCCAAACTTGTCTGGCCACATAGAGAGTCAGAAGGCAGCGGCCGTATGAACGAAGACGAAGACGGTGAGTTAGCGCAGGAAAGAATAAGAGCAGTTCACCGGGAGACCGGCGCGGGGTGGGATATCGTCGCCGGGACCGGATACATGGGCGACGTTGAAAGCGATATCGAGTTCATTCGCAATGGCGGCTGCAGCCTAATGGCGCCGGAACTCGCACTTCTCACCGACCTGGAAAGCTGGTGCAAGCGGGCGCTCCACCTTCAATGCTCCGGCGGTCGCGATGCGCTCTCCCTCTGGAACCTGGGCGCTCACGAGATCATCGGCGTCGATATTAGCGAGCCTCTGATCGAATACGCCAAGCGTAAGTCCGACGCGCTCCGCGCGCCGGCAACGTGGTACTGCTGTGATATCCTGGACACGCCGCATCATCTTGACGGCACCGTCGATCTGGTCTACACCGGACGCGGAGCGCTGCCCTGGATAATGGACATCGCGCAGTGGGCCGACCTGGTCCATCGGCTCCTGCGACCAGAAGGAAGGGTGTTCGTCTTCGAGGGCCACCCACTCGACGGTCTCTGGGACCTGGAGGCGGACACGCTCCAGTTCGGACCTCAGAACGCGGGGTATTTCAGTGTACGTCCGCTGGCGAGCACCGGCTTCCCCGGCAGTGTCGTCACTCGCGAGACCGGCGAAGGCGTAGACCGGCCCAGAATGCATGAACGCCATTGGCGACCCGGGGTGATCATGAGCCACCTTGTCCGCACCGGAATGCAGCTGGTCCACTTCGACGAGTATCCCGACCTGTTCTGGGATCAGTTCCCCAATCTACCGAAGGCTACCGCGGACCGCCTGCCGCACACCTACGCGCTCACCATGCGCAAGCCCGCCTCGTGAAATCGGACCGTCTTGTCCACGGAAATCCCCGATCTACACACAAATTAAGGAGCCACTGATGCCCGAATCAACCGAAGCAGCGACGATCGACGAACAGAAACTGGGCGCGTTCATGGGGAAGGTTGTCGGAGAGTTGGGCGCGCTCATTAGCGCTCCGCTCGTCCTGCTTGGCGACAAACTTGGTCTATACAAGGCGATGAAAGATGGCCAACCGATCACGTCCGTCGAACTCGCACAGCGCACGGGAACAACGGAACGATACGTGCGAGAGTGGCTCATCAACCAGGCGGCCGGAGGCTACGTCGATTACGACGCCGGTTCCGAAACTTACCGCCTACAGCCTGAACAAGCCGCGGCACTGGCAGACGACCGGAGTCCGTTCTTTGTCTGCGGCGGATTTCAGGCCATGATGGCTCTATGCAAATCGGAACCACGTATCACAGAGGCGTTTCGAACGGGCGAAGGCATGTTCTGGGGCGATCACGATCACAATCTATTCGAAGGTACCGAGCGCTTCTTCAAGCCGGGTTATATCGCCCATCTTGTCGCAACCTGGATTCCTTCCCTGCACGGCGTCGAGGCAAAGCTGAAAGCCGGCGCGAAGGTTGCGGACGTCGGCTGCGGACACGGCGCCTCCACCGTTATCATGGCGCAGGCATATCCATGCTCCCATTTCTACGGCTTCGATAACCATGCGCCGTCCGTCGAGCGTGCTCGTCACGCCGCGGAGGAGGGTGGAGTGGCCGACCGAGTCGAGTTCCACGTGGCGAGTTCCGAAGACTTTCCCAACCACGAATACGACCTTGTGGCGTTCTTCGATTGTTTTCACGACCTTGGAGATCCGGCTGCCTCCGCGAAACGTGCGAAGGAGACACTCGCCGGTGGCGGCACGGTGATGATCGTCGAACCGATGGCGGGAAACTCCGTGGAGGAGAACCTGAATCCGGTCGGCAGGGTCTATTCGGGCGCCTCCGTCCTCTGCTGCACTCCGAACGCCCTGGCCTACGGTGGCCACGCCCTGGGCACGATCGCGACGGACGAAGCACTGCGGGAGATGGTATCCGCCGGCGGCCTCACTCACTTCCGTCGAGCCACGGAAACGGTGTTCAACCGAGTCTTCGAGGCGAAACCCTGACGAGAGACACACGGTTCACTGATGGACCATGCTCACCTTGCTTGCATACATAGTGGCTACGGTTATAGCGGATCTGAGCGTTCGTCAGGCTGACTTGTGAGCTTGCACCGTTGGCGTGCCGTTGCCTGAAGGATGCCTGTACCTCGAAGGGATCGATCCGAGCCAGAACGTCGCCTCGGTGGACCAACTCGCCCTCCCGAGCCTGAAGATAGAGCACTCGGCACGTCACTTTCGACGCGAACCGCACGCCTGCAGGGGATACTACGTTGCCGACGCCCTGATATTCATGGACGATATCGCGTACGGTCGCGGTGACGATCCGAACACTTGGCGGCGCGTACCTGTACCGCCTCCTGGCGCCGATTCTGGCCGATGTGTCATGCGATCAGGTCACCTAAGACGACTGTCGACAAAAACAGAGAATCCGCCGCATTCCGCCGCGTTGCCTTTTCTACGCCGGCAATCCATAACCGAGATCTGGCGTGGAGATAACGGAGACCGACATCGTGATCCCAATAGCAATGGAGCGCCGCGCGTTCTACTCGATTACCGCCTATCGGTATTTGCAGTAATTCGGTCGCATGCGCCACAATAGTCTGCCATGGAAACCCCGCCGCCAGATGACGCCTCGCACCCGGCGCTTGCCGGCTTTCATGCTCCCGTGCGGGCATGGTTCGGCTCGAACTTCGAGCTGCCGACGAAGCCCCAGCAGATGGGCTGGCCGGTCATCCAGAGCGGCCAACACACGCTCCTCCTGTCGCCCACCGGCTCTGGTAAGACGCTGGCGGCCTTCCTCGCAGCGATAGACCGCGCGATGTTCGATCCCGTCCCGGATAGAGAACGCCGCTGCCGCGTGCTGTATCTTTCGCCGTTAAAAGCCCTGGCCGTCGATATAGAGAAGAACCTGCGCGAGCCGCTGAGAGGCATCGCCCTCGCCGCCGAGCGCCTGGAGATTCCCTTCCACGGTCCGGAGATCGCGCTTCGGACCGGGGATACGCCGTCTCGCGAACGAGCGGCCTTCCAGCGCCGGCCTACGGACTTCCTCATCACCACTCCCGAGTCGCTCTTTCTCATGCTTACCTCGCAAGTGCGCGACCGCCTTCGAAGCGTCGAGTGCGTCATCGTCGACGAGATTCACTCCATGGTCGGCGCCAAGCGCGGATCTCACCTCGCCCTCTCGCTTGAGCGCCTCGAACGGATCGTAGACAAACCCTTCCAGCGGATCGGCCTATCCGCCACCCAGCGTCCCCTCGACGAGGTCGCCCGGTTCCTGGGCGGCTACGAATCTTATCCGCAGATGTCGCAGATCAACGCGGACCAGGAAGAGTATTCTCCACAGATTACACAGATTGGCAAAGAAGGAGATGGCACACAGATACGATCGCTCCCGATGCATCCGTCAAGTCAAGCTGAAGAGGATCCGTTAACCATTCGCTCTTCTCCACATCCGCGTTCGCCAGTACCTTCTGCGAATTCTCCTGGTGCTTCCCATCTGCGGAAATCTGCGAAATCTGTGGATTCCTCTTCTCCTCGTCCGGTGGTGATTGTGGACGCCGGGACGGGCAAGCGGCTTGAGATTCGAGTGATGATGCCAGCCAGTGAGCTCGCGTCGGACCCTCAGCCTGGAGACGACCCGAGGTCGCCGCCCAGCATCTGGGCAGGAATTCATCCGCTGATCCTTGAGCAGATCAACAGCCACCGGACGACCCTGATCTTCGTCAATAGCCGTCGCCTGGCCGAGCGGATGGCGCTGGCGCTGAATGAGCTTGCCGGCTCGGAAATCGTCCATGCGCACCACGGCTCATTGGCGAGGGAGCAGCGGCTTCTCGTGGAGGAGGCGCTCAAGAGCGGACGGCTGCCCGCGCTGGTCGCCACGTCCTCGCTGGAGCTTGGCATCGACATGGGCGCCATCGACCTGGTGATCCAGGTGGAGGCGCCGCCGAGCGTCTCAAGCGCGCTGCAGCGCATTGGGCGCGCGGGACACCAGGTCGGGGAGAGCAGCAGCGGCCTGCTTTTGCCAAAGTTCCGGGGCGATCTGCTCGCCTGCGCGGCGCTCTCCGCAAGCATGATCCGTGGTGAAGTCGAGCCAATGCACTACCCACGGAATCCGCTCGACGTTCTGTCTCAGCAGATCGTGGCAATGGTCTCGGTCGAGGATTGGACGGTCTCAATGCTGGAGGAGACTGTCCACCGTGCCGCACCCTTCCACGAGCTGCCGAACGCGCTGTTCGTGGAGCTGCTGGACATGCTGTCCGGCCGGTATCCCTCCGATGAGTTCGCGCAGCTTCGTCCAAGAATCACCTGGGACCGGACGACAGGACGCCTCTCTGCCCGGCAGGGCGCGAAGCGTGTCGCAATCGCGAACGCCGGAACGATCCCCGATCGCGGCCACTACAGCGTATACCTCACCGGCTCTCCCAGCACGAAGGGCCGCATTGGCGAACTGGACGAGGAGATGGTGTTCGAGACCAAAGTAGGAGACATTATTCTCCTTGGCGCTACGAGCTGGCGCGTGGACGAGATCACGCAGGACCGCGTGAATGTCACACCTGCGCCTGGACAGAGCGGCAAGATGCCGTTCTGGCATGGCGATACCGCCGGCAGGCCGCCGGAGTTCGGCAGAGCGATCGGCGCGCTGACCCGTCAGGTCATGGCACTGGCGCCAGCGCACGCAATAGCGCTTCTGATGGGAGACTACCACCTGGACGAGGAGGCGGCCCAGACCCTGGTGCAGTACCTTAAGGAGCAGGAGAAGGCGGGTGCGCTTCCCGACGACCGTACTCTCGTCGTCGAGACCTACCGCGACGAGAACAATGAGTGGCGGATGTGTCTCCTCAGCCCGTTCGGCTCACGCGTGCACTCGCCGCTTGCAATGGCAGTGGCATCTCGAGTTTACGACCTGACCGGCAAGGAGGCGGACCTTCTCTGGATGGACGACGGCATCGTCATGCGGATGCCGGACACCGATCTGCCGCCGGATCCAAATCTGTTCTTTCCCGATCCGGAGGAAGTGGAGGAGCTGATCGTGCGCCAGCTTGGAGTCGGCGGAGGAGGCGCGCGCGCGGTGAACCTTGGTGCTCCAGTGAACGCCATCTTCGCTTCGAGGTTCCGTGAAGCAGCCGCCAGGGCGCTCCTGCTGCCGCGCCGCGCTCCAGGCAAGCGGTCGCCGCTCTGGCAGCAGCGCAAGCGCGCTGCGGATCTGCTCCGGGTCACGGCGGACTATGGCTCGTTTCCGATGGTGCTGGAGGCGTTCCGCGAGATCCTTCAAGATGATTTCGATCTGCCAGCGCTTACCGGTCTGCTGCACGAGATCCGCCGGAAGGAGATCCGCGTCGTCCACGTAGCCAATCGCACGCCTTCGCCCTTCGCAGCATCTCTGTTTTTCCACTACATTGCGAACTTCATGTACGAAGGAGACGCGCCGGTTGCCGAACGCCGCGCACAGGCCCTGCAGGTCGACCCGATCCAGCTTCGAGCGCTGCTCGGAACCGCGGAGCTGCGCGCCCTGCTCAATCCGAATTCGATTGCGGAGTGGGAGCGGCAGCTTCAGCACCTCTCGCCGGAGCGGGCTGCACGCCACCCCGACGGTCTCCACGATCTGCTGCTAGACCTTGGCGATCTATCGGAGAGCGAGATCCGCGACCGTATCGCCTATCCGGACCAGGCCGGCGCGTGGATCGACCTGCTCGTCGACGAGAGTCGCATTGCGCCGATTGCGATCGCCGGAGAGACGCGGCTTATCGCTGTGGAGGACGCCGGTCGCTACCGCGACGCGGTTGGCATTTCTCCACCCTCAACCGTACCCTCCGCGCTCCTGGAGCCCGCGCGGGAACCTGTTGGCGACCTGGTCGGACGATACGCGCGGACCCACGGCCCCTTTACCGTCGCGGAGGCGGCGAGGCGGCTCGGAATGGGAGTTGGGCCGGTCCTGACGTCACTTCGCGCAATGGCGGCGCGAGGAAGAGTGATCGAAGGCGAGTTCCGCCCAGAAGGTGTCGAGAAGGAGTGGTGCGACGCCGGAGTACTCAGAGCCGTACGACAGATGTCGCTGTCTCATCTGCGCCGCGAGGTCGAGCCGGTCGAGGAGACCGCGCTGGCGCGGCTATTCGTAGATTGGCAGGGCGTGGGCGTCGACCGTGCGCGAGATATCGTCCAGGTCATCGAACAGCTCCAGGGAGTGGAACTTCCCGCGTCGGTGCTTGAGAGTCAGATCCTGGCCGCGCGCCTCCCAGAGTATGAGCCGGAGGAGCTGGATGCCCTGTTCGCCTCGGGTGAACTGGTCTGGATCGCTCGCCGGCAGCGAGGCGCCCACGATGGCTGGATTCGACTATATCTTGCGGAGAGTCTTCCGCTGCTGTCAGAGATACCAGAGGAGAGCGATCACGACGAACTGCATGACGCGATCCGTGAACTCCTGACGACGCGAGGCGCATCCTTCTTTCCGCAGATACTGACGGCGGTCGGCGGATTCCCTGCCGCCGCTCTTGAGGCGCTGTGGGACCTGGTCTGGGCGGGCGAGGTGACAAATGACACGCTTCTGCCCCTACGCGCGCTGGTTCGACCGCCCGATCCCGCTCGGGAGCGCCGGATCGCGACGGCGCGAGGCGCATTCGGCCGCGCATCGCTCTCCGGCCGGAGAGTTACTCCGCCCGAGGCGGCCGGCCGTTGGTCGCTGGTACGGGATATGCTCCAGCAACCGCGTAGCCCCACCGAGCAGGCCACGGTGCGGATACGGCAGATGTTGGCGCGATGCGGGCTGGTGACGCGTGAGGTCGTTCAAAGCGAGGCGATGCCGGGCGGTTTTAGCGCGGCGTACCCGGTCCTCCGCGCCATGGAGGAGGCCGGACGTATCCGCCGGGGCTTCTTTATCGAAGGACTTGGCGCGCTCCAATTCGCGCTGCCCGGAGCGCTGGACAGGCTCCGCGCGCTGCGGGACGCGCCCGATGAGCCTCGTGCGGTCATTCTAGCCGCATGCGACCCGGCCAACCCCTATGGCATGGCCCTCGCCTGGCCGCCAAGATCGGGCGCGAAACGCCCTACCCGCTCGGTCGGCGCGCGAGTGGTCCTCGTCGATGGGTACCCCGCTGCCTGGCTCAGTCCCGACGAGCAGCAGCTCATCACGTTTATGGGTGTCGAGCCTCTCGCGCGGCGAGAGCGCTTGGCCACCGCCGTCGCGGAGGCGCTTGCAGCCGAAGTGGAGACGCTCAAGCGCCGCGCGTTCCTGATCGAATCGATCGATGACTCGAAACGGGCCGCCGAGCCGCTCCACTCCGCCCTCATTACCGCCGGGTTCATCCTTCGTGACGACGGCTACCAGAAGCGCCTCACCTGACTGCCGCTCCAAACCGAGCGATTGCGGTACCGATTACCGGAACCTTGTTCGTGTGCGGACCGTCATCTGGATAAAACTCGACCGAGGATAATGACCATGCAACTTTTAGGAATTCTGAAGGGCGCGGCAATCGGCGCAGGCTTCATGTACCTGTTCGATCCATCGCAAGGTCGCCGTCGACGCGCGCTTATCCGTGACAAGGCGGTCCACGCGTGGAATGAGGCCGGCGACACGATCGAGTCAAAGAGTCGCGATATTGCAAACCGCGCTCAGGGTGCAATTCATAACGCGGCAACGATCGTATCGCCCGACCGCATCAGACGGAGCGGCGCGTCGATGGTCTCGATGCCAGGATGGATGCCGGCAACCTGGTCACCACAGACACGGCTGCTCGTAACCGCGGCAGCCGGTATATTGGCGCTCTATGGCAAGCGCAGGGGTGACATGCTCGGCACGGCGCTGGGGGCGCTAAGCGTCGGCATCATCACGAACAGTATTTCCGCCCACGAGCTGCGCCATGGAATCGAAGCAGCGCCTTCGCTTCCCTCCGACTACAGTGGTGCCGCCGACGAGGATTTTCCCACGCATCGCGGAACCATGTCGGAACACCGGCCGCGCGCCGCGAAGAGCATGTAGGACCGGTCTGGGTTCGAGAAAAGATCCGCTTTGTTCGTTGAAGCCGACGGGACCGAAAGCGACACACAGTTCAGCCTCCAGTCACAGTCGGCTGGAGGCTGAACTATTGCGTTCCCACACTGGTCCGCTAATGAGCGCTACATCGTGCGAGACGTCATATGGCGTATCCTTATGGACCGGCCCATATTTGAGATCATCACGTAGTGCTCCTCGATCACGGGGAGCGTCTTCGCCACAAACGCCCTGACATCGCGATTGAGGCCCTTGTTGGCCTGCCGACGAGAAGATCGATCTCGGGGCATAACAACATGGTCGACTTGGAGAACAAACCGGGCGTCCAAACCGTCCTTATGTCTCTATAGGAGCACCGACCGGAATGTCCATGTTCATGTTCGCGACTGGCGTCGAAAACAGTTATCCTACGACTTTGGGACCCGACGGCAAATCCAGACGCGTCGACGAAATGGAAAAATGCGGACACTACACAAGGTGGCGCGAGGACTTTGAATGCGTACAGGCCCTGGGAATCAAGCACCTTCGGTACGGACCACCCTATCACCGAGTCCATCTCGGCCCCGAACAGTATGATTGGAGCTTCACCGACGAAACGTTTCCCGCGCTGCGGGCGATGGGAATCCATCCCATCGCGGACCTGTGCCACTTCGGCGTCCCAGACTGGCTGGGGAATTTTCAAAATCCCGATTTTCCGCACCACTTTGCCGAGTTTGCCCGCGCGTTCGCCCAAAGATATCCCTGGATCCGCCTGTACACTCCGGTCAATGAGATCTACATCGCCGCGACCTTTTCGGCACAATATGGCTGGTGGAACGAGCGGCTGTCGAGTGACCAGACCTTCGTCACCGCTCTGAAGCATCTCTGCATGGCCAACGTAATGGCAATGAAAGCGATCCTCGAAGTTCAGCCGAATACGACCTTCATACAGAGTGAGTCATCGGAGTATTTTCACGCCGAAAGCCCTGACTGCCTGCACTATGCCCAGGTCCTGAACGAAAGGCGTTTTCTGTCGCTCGACCTTACATACGGCCAGCCGCTAAACGTGACCATGTACGAATATCTGCTTGATAGCGGCATGACGCGAGCAGAGTACCACTGGTTCGGAGATAACCAGGTGAAAGCGCGATGCGTTATGGGGAACGACTACTATGTGACGAACGAACACCTCGTGCGGCAAGATGGAACGACTGTGGCCGCGGGAGAGATTTTCGGCTACTACGTGATCACCCACCAGTACTATTCGCGTTATCGACTGCCGGTCATGCACACGGAGACGAATATCAACGAGCCGGAGTCCGTGCGCTGGCTCTGGAAGGAGTGGGCCAACCTGTTTCGGCTGCGGCTAGACGGCGTGCCGATCGTGGGATTTACCTGGTTCAGCATCACGGACCAGATCGATTGGGACTCTGCCCTCCGTGACGATGCCGGGCACGTGAACCCGCTTGGACTCTACGACCTCGATCGCAACATTCGCCCGGTGGGTGAAGCCTACCGAAAACTGATCCAACAATGGAGGCAGATCCTTCCGGTGGGAAGCTATAGCTTGACTCCCAGTTTCTAGGTTCTTATCCCGCTCACTTCAGGTGTGCCTGATACCAGTCCGCCATTAATGTGAGCTCGCTCTCCATCCCCGGCCATCCATGCCCTTTGCCCGGCCGTCGTTCCAGTTTGGTTTCAACTCCTGCTTCCTTCAACTTCGCCAGGTAGCGCTCCGACTGCTGAATGGGAACCAGCGTGTCGGCCTCCCCGTGGATGATCAGGGTCGGCGGAGTCGCGCTGGAGATTCCGTAGATTGGTGAGAGCGGCTTGAGAGCTTTCTCCTTCTCCTCCCTCGATGCCGTTTCTGAAACCGCGAAGACGTGATAGAAGGGTTTCAGCATCGGCTCATCCAGGCAGAGCTTTCCCTCTGTGCCCCAGTTCAGAAAATCGGTTGCCGGGAAGAGACAGGCAACCGCCTCCACGGCGCTCGACGCGCGATCCACGGGATCCTTCGCGTTCTTATCCCCCGGGACGCCGTAGGATCCCATCATAAGGGATAAATGTCCGCCAGCACTTCCGCCCGAAATACCAAGCCTGTTAGGATCCACGCCATAATCCTTTGCATGCGTCCGGACGAAACGAACCGCGCGATGGATATCCAGGATGATCTCCGGAAGGAAGAAACGCGGCTGGCTGCCGTGTACGACCTCAAATACGGTCTGGCCTCGATCGGTAAAGGCCTTGGCAAGGCCCGCGTTGATCGAGTCGTGGTTGGACACCCACCCTCCGCTCACCATCCAGAGCACGCCGATACCGTTCGGCTTGGCCGGCTTGAAGACGTCCATCGTCAGCGCGACGCCGAGTTTGTGCGCATAGACGACATCCTTGATGTGGTCGGGCTCCTGTGCGATAACTGGCGCGCCAATCAGAATGATCGCGGCGAGAAGAATTGTCCACGAGCGGCGGAATTGCATGGAGTCCCTCCGAGTTTGATGGCTGTCCGTTCCACAGCCTCGCGGCGACTTCCTGCATCAGCGCGCCGCCTCGGCTCGCAATCAAAAGGGGAACGGGCCGTTTGTATCGGTCCGTTCCCCCCTTTGATTTCAGCCCGCTTCAACGCGAGCCGCGATGGCTAGCCGCCGTCAGCGATGCTCGACAAACTGATAGTAGCGCTCGCCATTGCGGCGAACGAGGTGACGGTCGTACCTTATCCCATCCCGGTAGAAGTGGTTCCGGCCGAAGTAAGTCGCGCGACTGTCTTTCTTCTCATGGTAAAACTCCTCTCGCCGGAGAGGTGAAACCCTGATGCAATAGCCCGGTCGTCCGGTCGACTCGGTTCGGGCCGGCACATCGCCGCACCGTTGTTCGCGGCAATCGGGTCACACCGGCCGTTCACGGCAGTCACCTCCACGGCAGCAGTAAGACGGAAGGTGCGTTGTGGAATGTTCCGAGTAGTCTGGCATCGGCGTTCGGAAAACCCGACATTGATGTACCGCTCCGTGGAAACAATACTGGGAAACGGTCATCTTGCGATGGGAACTTGGAATATCGCGATTACTCCCGGGACGCGCACCGGAATCCAATGTCCTTGTCCTTGTATGTCGGTTCAATGCCGAACCGCACGGACGCGCAAAACATGTCCGGGAATTCGCCTCCCCAGGGGGCGGCGCGTAAGGCACGGAGTTTGCCGACGGTGAGATTCACCGGATCCTGAACCTGGGAATGACGGTAGTAGTTCCCATCGTACCAGTCCTCGCACCATTGAGCCACGTTTCCCGTCATGTCGTACAGGCCGAAACCGTTCGCGGGGAACGATCGTACCGACGCAGTGCCGGCGAGAACCTTTGGGGCCACGGAGTTAGCGCACATGGAGCCGTCGAACGTGTTGCCCCATGGGTAGTCGAAGCCCTCCGGACCGCGCGCGGCTCTCTCGAACTGAGCCTCCGTTGGGAGCGATACGCCTGCCCAGGTGCAGTAGGCCTTCGCATCGGCCCAACTCACCTTCACCATTGGACGATCGTCGTGCCATCCAAACGCCGGCTCGTTCGCTCGCCAGTCGTACGCGAGGTGCTGCACGACGGTGAACTTGCGGAACATCGCAACCGTCACCGGAGAGTCGTAGATCCAGAAGCCGGTGACTGAGACGGTGTGTTGAGGCAATTGACTCGTAAACGACTCGCGCGGGAAGTTCGGGTGGTCCTTGAGAATCGTATCGATCCGCGCCTGATTGCCGCCCATTGAGAACGTGCCGCCCGGGATGAAGACCATCTTCGCACCGTCCCTGGGGTTGACCCTAGTTATAGCGACAACCTGCGCCGATGGGCGAGGATTTAGCTGGGGGCGCACAGTGTCGCTCTGCCCTGCCACGACATCTCGAGGCGGCCTCGCCAGAACCATCCTGCCCTGGGAGGCAAGCCCGATCGGGTTCTGCGGCTCTCCATACTTGTTCGAAACATACTGGCTCACGGTCCCCTGCAGGTATTCCGCCAGGCTGTCGAACGTCACGACGCCGTTGGCCTGCGCATCCTTGTCTCCTCGCAGGCCACGCAGCAGAAAGTGCGTGAAGACACTCTCGGCGAAGTCCTCAGGCTTGCCGACTTTGCTCTCTTCTTTTGGGCGGCAGGAGAGGAGTTCGGCAAATTGCGGGCCGGATGGACCCTTGCTCGCTCCAAAGCCGCTCGATCCGGCGTCCTTGCCGCCGGAGAGGTTGCGGCAGGCGTCAACAATTAAGAGCGCGCGGGCGGGCGTTTTCGTGCTCAGTTCGCCCCGGAACTCGTCGTAGTTGATGCAGGTCGCGTTGACGTCCGAAGGGAGGCCGTCCATCGGCACCAGCCAGTCGTGATTCTCTGCCCGCGTGCCATGACCCGAAAAGTAGACGATCACCTCGCTCTTTTCGTTGACGCTGGCCAAGAGGGTATTGAACGCATTCCGCAGGTGGATGTAGGTCGGCTGGTCCTTCGCGGCTGTGCCCGGCGCATCGGTGAGCAGCGTGATGGCTTCATCGGGAAATTTGAACTGAGCCTTTAACAGCTGCGCGAAGTTGACGGCATCGTTGTAGGTGACCGGCGCAAGTGACCCAGCGTGTTCGTACTGCCCGACGCCAATCACGAGGGCGCGCTTGGCGAAGGAGGGAGCGTCGGCGATGGAACGGACGGTAAGCGTCTTATCCTGGGCACTACCGTTCGAACACGCGAGCGCCAGCAGCAGCAAGGCAGCGCATTTGAAGGCTGTCCGCCGTATCATGCCGATCTCCTCCGGTTGCAGTCGCAACCTGAAACGTTGTATCTTCTGTCCGTCGCAATGATATGTATCCGGTTAAGGTCGCAGCGTTGCATCGGACGGACATAGTTGCACCACCCCTACTTGTCCCGCTCTTTGCCATCGCCAATGGCGGCCTGAGCCGCGGCGAGGCGAGCGATCGGCACCCGGAACGGTGAACAGGAGACGTAGTTCAGGCCGATTCTATGGCAGAACTTGACGCTCTCCGACTCACCCCCGTGCTCGCCGCAGATACCCAGCTTGATGTCCTTTCGAACCTTCTGTGCGCTCTCGACCGCCATTCGCATGAGCTGTCCCACGCCCTCCTGATCTATCGATTCGAACGGGTCGATCGGAAGGATTTTCTGCTCGATGTAGGGGAGAAGAAACTTACCGGAGTCGTCGCGGCTGTAGCCGAACGTCATCTGGGTAAGGTCGTTGGTTCCGAACGAGAAGAACTGAGCGTACTCCGCCAGTTTGTCCGCGACCAGACAGGCCCGCGGAATTTCGATCATCGTCCCGAACACGTAGGGAATCTCCACGCCTGCTTCCGCCACAACCTTCCGGGCTTCGGCCTCGAGATCGTTCTGCACCGTCTTCAACTCGTTGACGTGGCCGACAAGCGGGATCATGATCTCCGGATTGACCTCAATTCCACGCTTCTTCACCGCGGCTGCCGCCTGAAGGATCGCACGCGTCTGCATCCGAACGATACCCGGAAATACGATCGAGAGCCGGCAGCCGCGCAGTCCCATCATGGGATTCGCTTCACGCATCCCCTCGACGGCGTGCAGCAGATCCTCTTTCTTGCTCAGGGCGTCCGGGTCGTTCCCGCGGACTCTCAGCTCCGTCACCTCTGTCAGCAGCTCGTCGTGTGATGGCAGGAACTCATGCAGCGGCGGATCGATCAGGCGTACGGTGACAGGCTTGCCCGCCATCACCTCGAAGATGCCCTCGAAGTCCTTCTGCTGGATGGGCAGGAGGCGATCCAGTGCATTCTGGCGCGTAACCTCGTCCTTGGCGAGTATCATCTCCTGAACGATCGGCAGCCGTTCCTGCTCGAAGAACATGTGCTCGGTACGGCAGAGGCCGATCCCTTCCGCTCCCAGGTCGATCGCCTGCCGCGCATCGCGGGGGTTGTCCGCGTTCGTGCGTACTTTAAGCGTTCGGAACTCATCTGCCCAGACCATCAGCTCGCTGAAGGCGCCACTTACCTCGGGCGCAATCAGCTTCAAGGCCCCCAGGTAGACTGCGCCGGTCGATCCATCCATCGTGATCGTATCGCCCTCTCGGATTACGACGTCGCCGACCGTTGCCGTCTTGTGTTCCGAGTGAACCTTGATCGCCTCAGCGCCCGCCACGCACGGAATTCCGAAGCCGCGTGCCACTACCGCCGCATGCGAAGTCTTCCCGCCTCGAGCAGTCAGAACTCCTTGAGAGGCAAGCATGCCATGGACGTCGTCCGGATTCGTCTCATCTCGCACCAACAGCACCTTGCCGCCCGCGCCGCCATGCACTCCGCGCTCGGCCGCCGTATCGGCATCGAATACTACCGTCCCAACCGCCGCTCCCGGTGACGCGGCCAGACCTGTCGCCAGCGGAGTCAAACCGATCAGCGCGGAAGGATCAATCCGGGGATGCAGCAGCTGGTCGACGTGCGACCCTGTCACACGGTTGATCGCCTCCTTCCTGGAGATCAAGTCCTCGTTAACCATCTGCACCGCGATGTTCACCGCGGAGGGCCCGGTGCGCTTGCCACTGCGGCACTGCAGCATAAACAGCCTGTTGTGCTCGATGGTAAACTCGATGTCTTGCATATCCTTATAGTGGTCTTCCAGGCGATCGCAGATTTCGATGAACTCGCGGTAAATGGCTGGGCTCTGGTCGGCGAGGTGGGAGATCGGCACGGGAGTTCGCACTCCGGCAACAACATCCTCGCCCTGTGCGTTCATCAGGTATTCCCCGAAGATGGCGCGCTCGCCGGTAGACGGATCGCGTGTGAACGCGACTCCGGTTCCGCAATCGTCACCCGCGTTTCCGTAGACCATGCTCTGAACGTTGACCGCGGTGCCGATGTCATCCGGGATCTTCTCCGTCCGGCGATAGACGATCGCCCGATCGGTGTTCCACGACTGGAACACCGCCTGGATGGCGAGCGTGAGCTGATCGATCGGATCGGAAGGAAAGTCCCTGCCGGCGTTCAGGCTAACATAAGTAAGAAACTGAATGCAGATCTCCCTGAGATCGTCGGCGGTGAGGTCCAGGTCCGTCTTCGCTCCCACCTTCTCCTTATGTCGCTTGAATATCTCGTTATCGAAGTGATGCTTGCTGAGACCGAAGGCGACATCCGAAAGCATCATGATCAGTCGGCGGTAGGCATCATAGACGAACCTGGGATTGCCGGTCTCGGAAATCAGTGCGGCGATCGTGGTCTCGTTTAGTCCCAGGTTCAGAACCGTATCCATCATTCCAGGCATCGAGAATTTCGCCCCGGACCGCACCGAAACGAGCAGCGGGCGCGCGGAGCCGCCGAAAGTTCTATCCATCTTCTTCTCGACGGTTCCGATCGCCTTGCGGACGTCGTCCATCAGCGAGTCCGGCAGCTTCTTGCCGTTTTCATAGTACTCATTGCAAGTAGCGGTTGTTATGGTAAAACCAGGTGGAACGGGAAGGCCGATATTCGTCATCTCGGCCAGGTTCGCGCCTTTGCCTCCGAGGAGGTCGCGCATGCTCTTGTCGCCCTCCTCGAACAGGTAGACACGTTTCGCCATTGAGTGCTCTCCTTCTTTCTTCGACGGGTCCCCGCGCGCAGCATAGGCAGCTCGATCGCTGAATTCGGCTGCGAATCATCCATGTCCGTGATTGTACCCGATACGGCGAGAGTGAGCAGGAGCACGGTGCCCGGGATCGCTCGCAGTGCATGGGCGTGCATGGTCGCGACGCGTGAGCGTGCCCGAGATCAGACGGTCTGCAAAAAGTATGGTAAGAACGATAGTCTACGTGGAAAAGTCTTACTGTCTTGCTGTGTGCACTACTGGCATGATGAAGCGCAAGCGGCTTTCGCATAACCGCGTTTCGGCGCAAAAATACGAAACAGTCTTGGGTTCCGAGCCGCCAGGGGCGGTCATTGTCGCCCAAAAAGGGCCAGCGGAAACTTCAAGGAGGAATATAGGAACAACATGGGACTGCAGATCAACACGAATCTCTCCGCGCTTAACTCACTTCGCAACTTACAGAATGTCAATACGGCGGTCGCCAGCAGCATCGAAAAACTGTCGAGCGGACTTCGTATCAATAGTGCGGCGGACGACCCGGCCGGCCTCATTATCTCGGAAGGTCTGCGCGCACAAGTCGACGGTCTCAACCAGGCCATCTCCAACAGCCAGGATGCCGGCAACGTCATCAAGACGGCTGAGGGTGGATTGAGCACGGTCAACGACCTGCTCCGCAACATCCGCACCCTGGCGGTGCACGCCGCCAACACCGGCGTCAACGACCAGGTCGCTGTGCAAGCCGACCAGACACAGATCGCTTCCGCCATATCGAGCATCCAGCGTATTGCCGAACAGACGCAGTTTGGAAACAAGAAACTGCTCGACGGGACCTCCGGAACGACCGCATCGGTGGTCGATACCAAGAACGTGGCGGGCGCATCCATCGGCGGAACGTTCGGCGGAGTTTCCACACAGAGCGGTCCGGTGACGATCACCGTCAACAGTGCGGCGACCCGAGCCACAAACGTCGGAACGGCCACTTATGCCAGCGTTAACGCCAGCATCTCCACCGTCAACGGAACGACCATCGGCTCCGGCGGCACCGTGGTGTTGAACGGCCAATCGAT
>JBBQVV010000015.1:0-34607 GCA_038211235.1 Chthonomonadales bacterium
GATGACGTTCTGAGAAATCGCGATATGGTCGCATAGCGCAACGTTGATTCCGTCCGTTACACTCGTCGTAATGATGTTCTGGACTATCGAGCATGCGATAGACGCGCTGTCGACCTGAATGCCAAAACCAGAGCTCGCCCCGAAACCCGTGGGATCCGTCCCATTCCCGGATAGTGCATTCGCCGACACGGAGACGTTTTCCGAATCGGTAACCTCGATTCCGACTCCGCTGCCCGAGACGGTATTGTGATCGATCGAGGTAAACGCTGGCGGCGGACCTCCGGTATCGACTTCCGTTTGCGTACTGCTAACGACGCCAAATGCGCAATTGCTGACCGTATTCGAACGCACCGTAGAGCCGCCGCCCGCTCGAAGGAAGACCCCATAGGTATAGTTGTGGATCGACAGACCCCGGATAACGACTCCCGGAACTAGGTCATCTACAACGAATGCATATGGGAACAGCGTAGGATCGACGCCCGTTCCATCGAGAGTGGCGCCGCTAAAACCGATTATCTCCAGATACGGGATATTGACTTCTACCCCTTCGTGGTAGGTGCCGCCATTTACGTGGATCGAGTCGTGAGAATGAGCGGCCGCGACGGCGGCGCTAATAGTCGGATACTTCGCGGAGGGCACGTTGAGTGTTTTCGCGTTCGCCTGGCCGACGGCGGCAGTCGCGAACAGTGAGAGCAGACACAATGCAGAGAGCTTACGCATTACAGATTCTCCTTAATCGATCCAACGGCCGTGTGTTGCCACAATATCAACCGCTCCGACGGCCTTGCGAAGCGAGATAGACCTCTTCAAACAACTGTGCCGAACACGGCGAAGTTGTCCGCGGCTGATTACGCCGCCGCACATTTGCCGTACTACTGGCTCCACGCATCGCGGCGTGCGATGGGCGGTCCGTACCAGGTGAACTGGACAATCCCGCAATCTCCACAGCAATGAGACGTCCACCAACCCGGAACAATGACTATACCGTTCTCCTGCCGCCCGCGCCGCAAACGATTCGTCGGTCCCGGAGATCACCACGTTTTTGCATTTTGCAAATTGTCCATCGGCCACTCGGAGGCGTTATCCTCCACATAAGCGGGACACGAGGGAGCTACAGATCCATGGGTTTGATATATACAGAAAAGAGCGCACGCCGCGCCATGCCGCGTACGCTGCTGAAGCGCCTGCCGCAAGCCGCGGGCGTTCTCTTGCCGATTGCGGCAGGGTTCGCATTGGTCGGGAGCCCGGCCTCGGCCGACTCGCTCACCGGCAAATCCGACCAGTTTGTACGCAATCAGGCATTTAACCGTCACGGCCGCGGCCAGAGTTCGGTCATCGTCCGGGTTCGGGGCAAGCTTTCACCGGAGCGCGAAACCGTTCTTAACGCGCTTGGCGCGGATATCTACCGGCGGCTGCCCCTCATACAGTCCGTTGCGATTCGATTGCCTGTCAGGAACCTCGACCGGCTGGCCGCGCTACCGTTCGTCGAGCACGTTTCCGCCGATGTGCCGGTCAAGAAATTCGACGAGTTTACTGTCGGCCATACCGGCGCGGACACCGTGTTTACGCAGAACGCGTTGACCGGACTCGGTGTAAACATCGCGGTGGTCGACAGCGGCGTAAAGGCGCTCTCCGATTTGACGGACCTTCCTAACAACTCCGGGTCACGTATCGTTACCGGCATCAACTTTGTGCCGGGCGGCACCACCGCGGACAGTTGCGGGCACGGCACGCACGTAGCCGGGATCATTGCCGGAAACGGCATCGGTTCAACCGGGGCGTCCTACTTCCGCACCTTTTACGGCATTGCGCGCCGTGCCGGTATCGTCAACGTACGAGTCCTCGATGCGAAGGGACAGGGCACGGTGAGCCAGGTAATCTCCGGGCTCCAGTGGATCGTTACGAATAAGACAAAATACAATATCCGCGTCGTCAATATGTCGTTAGGTCATCCCGTTGGCGAAAGTTATGTCACCGATCCGCTGTGTCAGGCTGTCGAGAACGCCTGGAAAGCCGGCATCGTCGTGGTTTGCGCCGCCGGCAACACTGGCCGGACGCAGAACACGGTTGACGCCTCACTGTCGAACGAAGGGTACGGTACCGCGTACGGCTCCATCCAGTCACCCGGAAATGATCCCTATGCGATCACGGTCGGCGCGGCGAAGGCAATCGACGGCGTCCGCGCCGATGATAAGATCGCAACGTACAGCAGCCGCGGTCCCACTCGCCTCGACCTGGTGCTGAAGCCGGACTTGATCGCTCCAGGCAACAAAGTAATATCGCTCTTCACGTCGGGCTCGACGCTCGCGAGCCAGGCCGGCCCGACGAATACGATGCTCAGCACGGCATTCTCTACTAGCTCGACAGCCGGATCGAACAAGTACTTCGTCTTCTCAGGCACTTCGATGGCCACTCCGGTGGTCTCCGGTGCAGTGGCGCTCATCCTACAGAAGTACCCTACGCTCTCGCCAGACACGATCAAGGCACGCTTGATGGCGTCGGCCGACAAGTGGGTGCAGCCCGATGGATCGACCGATCCCTGTTCGTTCGGTGCAGGATACCTGAATATCCCGGCGGCACTGGCATCTACGATCGTGCCGAACCAGGCGGCCATGAGCCCCAACCTGGTTCAGGACGGAGCCGGCAACGTATTCATTAATCTGGATCGGGCCATCTGGGGAACCGATATCAACGGTCAGCGCGCCATCTGGGGCGTCACCGGAGTGAGCGATTTGCGGGCGATCTGGGGAACTCGCGCCATCTGGGGCACCAGCACCAACATTTTGGATGCAAGCCGGGCCATCTGGGGCACCAGCGTCTTTAGTGATCGGGCGATCTGGGGCGTTACAACCGGCGCAGCTGACACCTCGCCAACTGCTATTCACGGCGAGTAACTTACCCGACTGAATTGTGAGGATCGAGCGCCCTCCGTCGACCAGACGGAGGGCGTTCCTTCGTCTGGGATACGCCGAAGGTCATCGCGACCCGCCCGCGTCGCTGGCTGAAATCGGGTTCAATCGTGAAAACTTCTATCATTGTACACCGAGGTATCTTCATCCGCAATCATTACAGGTGTGAAATTGTAAGGCCGCTTTCGAGCTCGACAGTTCCACCTGGCCCGCGGCGGAATCGTCAGCCCCGTTCGGGTCCTACGCGCCATCCGATCATCCTGAGGTAGACTGAGAAATCATATCGGCGGGCGATCGGAGCGTATGCATACGCCGGCATTCGACCCCACTCTCGCGGCAGCCCTGGTTTCTTCATGAATCGAGTTGGCGAGCTGAATTCGGACGCAGAGCGCGCCCAAGCCCTAGCGTGGCTTGCAACCGGTGAAGGCGAAGCCCTCATTGCGGCGGCACAATCACTTCCGGACGACCGGCTGACGCGGTTGAGCAGGCTCCGCCGACAAGCTAACTCGGCGTTAGTCGCAGCCGCGGTGGAACAGGCCGAGCTTCGGCAGCGGGGACACCGCAAGTTTGCCGACGCGGATCGGATGTTCTTCACGCGAGAAGGGCTGGAACAGTCGACCGCGGACGCGATTGCATCCTATCGCGCCGCCCGCTTCCGGCCGGGCGAGATCGTCCTTGATGCCTGCTGCGGTATTGGCGGGGACGCCTGCAGCCTCGCGGGGCGAGGACCGGTACTGGCCGTCGACGTCAGTGCTGCTGCCGCAATGTGCACGGCTTTGAATAGCTCGGTGTTTCGCTCGAACGTGCCAGGAGCGGTGCCCGTCCGCGCGCTGTGCGCCGACGTGACCACGCTGCCGCTCCGGCGCCTGGCCGACCGAGGCGTCCGCGCCGCGTTCTTCGATCCCTCGCGCCGCGCGGACAGCTCCGGCGGAGGGCGGCGGCGGCTTCGGAGCCACGAGGACTATGCTCCGCCGCTTCAGTGGGTAGACGAACTCCGGTCGCACTTTGAATCGGTTGCTGTAAAGGCTTCCCCCGCGATAGACGATGCGGCCCTCCGCTATCCCGGCGTACGAGTCGAGTTCATCTCGGACCGCGGGGAGTGTAAGGAGGCGGTGCTCTGGTTCGGCTCTTCGGCTGAGCCGCTTGACCTGCCTCCGCGGGCGGTAGAGCCCTATTTTGCCACGGTGCTTCGTCCAGACGAGCCGCCGGCAACGCTCACTCCGTTCTCTTGCCCGGAAGTCGCGGTCCGAGAGGTCGCGGAGTATATCTTTGAGCCGAATCCGGCCGTCATTCGAGCGCACCTCATTCCTCAGCTCGCCGCGTCCATACAGGGGTCCTGGATCGAACCTGGCGTTGCCTACCTTACCGGAGATCGGATGTGTGACACCACGTTTGCGTCGGCATTCCGCGTTATCGAGCAGGTGAGCTTCAATCAAAAGGAGATCCAGCGGAGGCTCCGAGCGCTCGGAGCGCACGTCTGCGCGGTGAAGAAACGAGGGATTCCGATCGATCCGGCAGGGGTCCAGAAGGGACTCAAACCCTGCGGCGAGCGCGCGCTGGAGATGATTCTCATGCGTCGCGCCGGCCGGGCGATCGCCATATTATGCGACCGGGTGAAGGAGAATGACACTGGATGTCCGGGCTAATGGGACGCTGTCTAATCAGCTGGCGCTTGAAGTCTTCATGCGCGGATTCAGTTCGACGCGAAGCTTTATCAAGCCCTACCTGATCCACGCGGTATCAGAGGCGGTCTGGATGCTGGCGGATCCCCCAGGGGGTCGGATTCCGGCGCGGACGTCAGAGTTCGTCACGTATGGCGTCGATTCGAAGCGGGTTCTGGAGGCGGTCGAGCGACAGCCGACGGAGCGCCACACGCTGTGTGTCCTGATCGATAGCCCCGCGGACCTTCAGGAGACCGTCGCGACCTATAAAGCCCGAGGATACCGCTATGCGGGCCGAGAGCCGATGTTCGCGCTGGATACTGGGCAGCGGGTATCGGTAACAACGTATCCAGTACGCAGAGTAGTGCTGCCAGAAGGTGCCGCGGCCATCGCAAGGGCAGCTCGATCGCGCCAGATTCTCGACGAGCACCTCGGCGACGGCGACCGCGTTTGCCGGCTCTTCGCCGCGTTCGACGGCGGCGCGCCAATCGGATGGGTCCGCAGCATTCGTACGCATCCGGAGTGCGCCTGGGTCTCGAACATGTACGTGAAGCCAGAGTATCGTCGCAGGGGAATTGGGCGGTCGCTGCTTAGCGCAATGTTGGACGATGATGCTCGCTACGGCATTCGATGGAGCGTTCTTCTCGCCAGCCTGACAGGCGCCCTGCTCTACCCCCATCTTGGCTACCGCGAGCAAGGACTGCTGCTTATCTTCTCGCCGGCCCGGGCAAAATAGAGCGATCGCCACCGACTAGAGGTGGTCGGGTGGGTCGGCGGACGACGGCCGGGCGGATCGGCAAGCGACCCGTACGGGTAAACTTAGTCACGTACGTGCCGTCTGGCCCATACGGGGCGTATGCCACGTCCGTACGGATGGCCCATACGGGGCGTATGCCACGTCCATACGGATGGCCCTACGTCCATACGGACGCCCTGGCGGCCCGTATGGATATGGGCGGATCCGTCCGGGACCCGTGCCCTACGCGGCGCGGGACAGCGGCTCCAGACTCGACCGATCCATCTCCGCGTACGCCAAAGCAAGCGAACCAGGTCCGGCGTGATATACTTGCTGTTCGAAGAGTTCTTCCGACCTGCGCTCAGCCGTATCGTCTAGTAACGCCTTCGGCTCGCTAACCATCGTGGCGTTCATCAGTTCCTCTTTGCCGGGCCAATCAGTGAGCAGCCGAACACCGGCGTCGTGATCGCGTCGGCACGCTGTCCATTCACGAGAGCCAGCACGGTTCTGCTGCCGGCATTGTCTCCCGACTTTCCTCGCGCGCCGGTAATTCCACCGCGGAACCGTATTCGTCCCATGCCGTCATAGAGAAGCGCCTGCCCCGAGGTCGTGGCGCCAAATGTTCGCGCGACCACGCCGTCCGGGTCCGACAAAACGGTAACTTCTGGAATTGCGACGGCGTGATCCCACAGATCGGTCTTCTCCCATCCAGGCCGGGAGTCGGCGGGCCTGTAGAACAGCACGGTGACGTTGAGCCGGTTATGCACGCGTGCCATCAGTTGATCCAGTTCAGATAAGGTCGCACGCGTGCACGGGCAGCGCGGATGGGCGAACAGGATTAGCGTCGGTTTATCAGCGCTGCGCCGTACCGCCGCATTCGCGGGCCAGGCGGCCAGCGCTGACGCAGCCGCGCCCGCGGTGTTGTCGTAGTCGGACAGCTTGCGCATACCGAAAACGACGGCGGCGAGCCACAAAACACCGATAGAACAGAGGATTACCTGGCGCATGGAGATCTTGCTCTTCCGTCGATTCGGCGTGTGGGCTGTCGTGAAACTTTGCCGATCCGTCAGGAGTTCCATAACGGACGCGGCGAGTGGACTCACTATAGACCGTTCCACATCTTCCCAGGTGATTTGAGACGGTTTGCTCTACGATCGGTCGAGGAGGGCCGAGTGGACGGTGATGAGACGCTCGTCTTCGGAAGCGGCCCTTCAACCGCCTCCGAGCGGGCGCACAGTCATAAATTTTCCGGCTAAGTATCTCCTTGTGGACGTTCTAAGCTGCACGTCCGGCCGTAGCGCGAGCGGGAAACGGCGCGTCGAACACGCGGCCATCCACGGGCACGGCGGCAGGTGGCCTCGTCGCCTCCGCAAGGCGTGCGGGCAAAAGGTCCTGCCGTCCGGCCAGGCTCTGGACCGCCGCATGGACATGAGAGTCGACTATCTGGGACGCCCCGCGAAGGAACGCCTCCTTCATCGCCGCATCGGCTATAGTAATGAAGTCGCGTGGAATTCCCTGGCTCAGCTCGTAAAGCAGACGCGACGCCGATCCGGAGCAGATGCGATACGGCTCGGCCGCGCCCGCCACGGTAAATCGGTGCAGAAGCATTGCGTCCGCCTCTTTCAGGCTCAACGGCTCCAGCGTCATCGACGCCGCGATGCGACTCCGAAGCGCCGGAAAGCCCTTCAGCTTGGCATCCATCTCCAACTGGCCCGCAAGCACGATCTGAAGTAGGATTCGCTCCCGAGTCTGGAGATTGAGGATGTCTCGCAGTATAGGAAGTGTTCTTGCCCCCAGGGATTGAGCTTCGTCGATAAATAGAACGATCGGCTGATTGGTGATGGACTGTTCCAGGAGCCAATTCTCCAGATCCGCCACCATCTTGCGCGTCGTCGCTGCCGCAGGAAGCCCGAATGCGGATACGATCTCCGCCAGGAGTGCCCTCGGACTGCCGATGCTGCCCGTGTTTTGTAGCTTCGCGCACCTCCAACCCAGATACTGTGTCCAGCCGCTCATCATATACTCGATAAGCGACGACTTTCCGTGCCCCACTCCGGCGCGAAGCAGCGCCAGACCGCCAAATTCCCCAAGCGTCCAGCGGATCTTCAGCAGATCCTCCTTATTCTGTGGGGACAGATAGATCCACTTCGGGTGCTGGTTACGCGCGAACGGCGGCTCATTCAGACCAAAGTGGGTCAGGTAGTTTGTCATCCTCGCCATCCTCCTCCCTGTGGCTAAGGCGCCACCGATTGCATCTTTCCATAGTTGAGATTAAATGCGACTATCAACACTACGGGACAAATCGACCGGTAGACAAGACGACAGAAGGCCGAAGGCAGACGGTAGACGGTAGACGGTAGACGATGGACGATGGACGAGAGACGGCAGTAAGTTCCTGCGCGAAACCGGCATCTGTTGCAGTGGTCTTGAGTCGAAGCATCGCCATAATGCTGACGCAGGGAGGATGTTCCGGCGTGAAAAATACAGACGACACTATTGGGGATGTGGGACTGCGCTCGGTTGAAGCGCCGGCTCGATGTTCCGAGCAGCGGGGCGAGCGCAGACACTATCCGCGCGTGCTTTCGGCCATCTTACAAACCGAGCAAGATCGAGTTGTGGTGACAGTTTCCGACTTGAGCTTGAGCGGAGCGAGGATCTGGAACGCGCCGCCATGCCTCATGGCGGGAGACACGCTTACACTCTCGGCGCTTCTTCACGGCCGCAATACACTGACGGTGCCGTGCACCGTGATCCATATTCGAGGCAACGAGGCGCACCTGGAGGTCGGGGTGCGGTTCGACGACATTCAACCAGCCGAATGGCGAGCCCTGAGCTGCTACCTGCACCTGCGCGCCGATGGCGGGCGTGGAGCACTTGCATCCTAACAACCGCGAAGTGGAAAAGGGACGAGGATATCGTAATGGTGAGCGGCCAGCAAGCATTGGACGAGGCCGGTCGGAAGCGGCATCTAGAGGCGCTTTTTGCGGACGAGCCATACCTGTCTCCAACGATGAAGGCTCGCCGAATCCATGAGAGGCTCTACGAAGCGCCCGTTCTCGATCTCAACACCAGAGACCGGGCCGGCGGGAGGCAGTCGCTCCCGGAGGCGCCGTTCGTAACAGGGCTCTCTGGCGAGCCTGCCTTTGAGCGGACGACGGCTGCCGGCATGGGTCTGACTCTCACCGAAGCGAGAAGACGCCTTGCGTACCGAGGTTCAGGAGCCGTCTCCGGGTCGGAGTCGGACACGCTTGCACAGTTTCGGTCTCAGGTGCTGACCGGATGGGTAAAGAAGGTCGATCGCCGTGAGACTGAATAGGTGATAGGTGTTGGGTGTTAGGAGATAGGTGTTGGGGTCGGTTGCCGCAAGACCGATTGTTGCACCCGAAGTCGACGCATCCGCTCGTGAAGTATTCCCTGACCTTGAAAGGCTCAATAATGTTCACGTACGCGATTTCCAGCCAAAAGGGCGGGGTCGGAAAGACGACAACAACCGTAAATCTCGGCGCCGCTCTGGCGCGGTCGGGAAAGCGCGTTCTCTTGCTCGACATGGATCCCCAGGGCAGCCTGACCGCCGCGGTTGGGGCCAGCACCTATGGTCTATCCATGGGCGATGTATTGGAGCAACCGGATAACACGATCAATGCGATCGCGCCATGCACCGGCAGCATGCACGTCGTCTGGGCGTCTCCAACGCTCGCCAGCGTGTTTCAGACTCTTGCCGATATGCCGTCGCCCGCATTCCGGCTTACCATGGCACTGCGCACCGTGCACGACTGCTATGATTACGCTCTGATAGACTGTCCGCCGGCGCTTGGCCACGCGACGGCGAACGCGCTAACGGCATCGAACGTGGTGTTGGTCCCGCTGCAGTGCGAGTACCTCTCGATGCGCGGCCTGCACGACATGAAGGACATTACCGCGATCATCCGCGATACCACAAATCCGGGCATAAGGCTGCGCGTGCTGGGCACGATGTTCGATAAGCGGACACTCCATGCCAACAGCGTGCTCCAGGAGGCGCACTTGGACCTGCCAGGGCTGGTGTATCAGACCGTAATTCCGCGCACGGTCCGGCTGGCGGAGGCTCCTTCAACCGGCAAGACGATTTTCGAATATGCGCCGGAATCAAACGGCGCCTATGCCTATGGCATGCTGGCACAAGAGATTCTTCGGGAGGACGGAAACCATGGAACGACAGCGCGAGATTCGGCAGGCACTGAACAGCTTTCTTCCTTCGCCCTCGCGGCCTGAAGCCGGACCGAGTTCCGCCAGTGCGGTTGTCACGTCCGCTCCGCCGTCCGGAGCCCGGCCGGCACAATCGTTCGCTCTGTCCGATGCGCAGCGCGCCGTCCTCAACGATCTGCGTCACACGCTGCGGAAGCATGGAATCAACGCTGAAGTGGACGAGATCGGCAAGGGCATCCTAGAGGCGCTTGCCGCTCGCCCGTCACTCTGCCGCGGCCTGCTGGCAGCCTACCTTCTCGACCTCTAATCGGAAGAGCGATCCTGTGCACAGCGACATCGCCCGTTTACGTTCGAGTCGATGCGGAGCCAGAGGCTAGATCGGATAGTCACCGGACGTCGGATCGACGACCCCGTGAAAGTCGATGAGGAACAGGATGTCCCCAATCACATATTTCCGGAGCGTGTCGACGAAAATCGTCCTTGTTCCAGTGGTCGCCTTTGTGCTGGGCCTCTTGATTCCTGGAATCCTTGCCTATCAGCTCCTGAAGCACGACGCGGAGCGTGATTCGCACGAAAAGGCGCTGACGACGCTGCAGCTGCTTTCGGCAGTCCGCAGCTGCTCCGACGACGTTGACCGCTCGGACGATGGACCACGCGGCGGGACGGCGGCGCACAGAGGCGATACGGCGACCCAGGAGGTGATGCGCCGCTACGATGCGGGCCTCCACGAAAACACGTACCGCTATCGCAGAGTTGCCCTTAACGCCACCGATCCGCATAACCGGCCTGACAAATATGAGTCCGAACTGATACGCGCGTTTGCGTCCAACAATCGGCTTTCTCAGGCGGAGGAGCACATCGATCGGGACGGCACCGGTTTCCATGCGCTTGCTGTTCCAATAACTGTCTCGCAGGATCGCTGCTTGCAGTGTCACGGCTTGACTTCCGTTGCCCCTCCATGGAGGCTAAAGCGCTATGGCCGCACGGCAGGTTTTGGGTGGAAGCGCGGCCAGGTCGTCGGTCTCGACATCGTCTATACTCCGAGCGACTTCGCCACCAGCCGCTCCGCCGCGGCGTTCTGGAAAGTTGCAAAGTCGGTCGGGGTACTTACGCTCCTATGCGCCGTCCTACTCTTCCTGCGATCCTACTATCTCGTAACGCGTCCGGTCGCTCGAATGCTCGCCACCAGCGAGGCGATCCGCCAAGGAGAGTGGAGGCAGTGGCCCGGAGGTCCGCTCCCAGACGAGCTCGCGATGCTTTCTGAATCGTTTCAGACCACCACGATGCATCTCCGGAGCAAGATTATCCAGGAGGAGAAGCTTCGCGCGCTATTCCAACAGTTCATACCTGCGTCGGTCGCGGCGACCGCATTGGGCAGGAACGCCGCCGAAGTGCTCGCCGGCACGCGCCACTCCGTAACGGTCATGGTTATCAATATTCGCAACTTCCGGCTCCTGATGGACCATCTGCCTCCCGACCAGACGGTCGCGACTCTCAACGAGTACTTCAGCGCGGTAAACAAGATCATCGTCGCCAACAAGGGTCTCGTCAGCAAGTACATGGGCGATAGTGTCGTCGCCCTGTTCGGCATGCCGGTAAGCGGGGAGAACCACGCGCTCCACGCAGTGACGGCGGCGCTGAGCATCCCGGCGGCGCTACAGGATCTCTATGTTCGACTGGACGAAAAGTTTGGTTGGGAGCTGGGAGTGGGGATCGGCATCAGTACGGGCGAGCCGATCATCGGCTCCTTCGGCTCATCGGAGCACCTGGAATATACGGTGCTTGGAGAGGTGGTTGGAGAGGCCTCGAATCTGGAGAATGCGACGAAGAGCGTGCCGGAGGAGGACTCCATCCTTATTAGTGAAGCGACGTACCGGTGCGTCATGTCGGACGTCCACGTCTTCGACCTTGGCGAAAAGCCCACGGGCAATGACAGGACGCTTCACGCATACGTGGTCCAGGGGCTCCGCACGGAGGTACGCGCGTCGATAGCCGCGTGAGTGCTAGACGGTAGAAGGCAGACGGTAGGACGCGGGCAGTCGACTCCAGCCTTCTACCCTCTGCCGTCAGTCTCTTACTGTTTGTGTGCGCTGAGAAAGTCCATTATGCCTTTCTCGAACTCGGGGCGCGAGGGAGTATCCACGTGGTTACCGCCCTGCACCGTCACAAGAGTCATGCCGGTCTTATCTCCCTTTAGTTCCTGCAGGCGAGCCTGTAGGTTTAACAGGTTCTTTCGGACGGGATCGTTGCTTCCGGCAATGCCCAGGATCGGATTGGCACAGGCTTTCAGTTTCTCCGTCAGTGCGTCTCGCGTTAACTCGGAGCACGGTCCCAGGCCGCCGCGCATGACGGCCGCAAGCGCCTGAATTTCGTTGCTGCCGCGGCCGAAAAGAAGCAGCGCGTTGAACTGTTTGATCTGATCCGGAGTAGGAGCGGGCAGCGTCAGCGGCCACAGTGCCCGTATCAGCGGCTCGCAGCTCTTGTCCTTCTCAAGCGCGTCCGCGGTCGCCTTCATGGTATCAACCGTTCCTGGCTCCGGAATGCCACCCCCGGCTCCCAGCGTCACGGTGAGCACTCGATCCGGGTGCGTCAGCATAACGCCAAACGCGATATAGGCGCCCATCGAATAGCCGACAAGGTGCGCCTTTACGACGTGAAGGTGGTCGAGCAGTCGGATAACATCCTCACCCATCTCGCTCCCATACATCTTCGCGTCGAGCGGTTTATCGCTCTTGCCATGACCCCGGCAGTCCATGGCGACTACCTGATAAGACTCGGATAGCGGCTTGCTAATCTTGCTCCAGCCGCTCTCAATGTTCTGGGTGAATCCGTGAATCAGCACGACTGGCTCGCCCTTGCCCTCAACGGTATAGCGAATCTTGACGTTATTAGAGTCGAAGAACTGGTCCTCGGCGCGAACACCGCCGACGGCAAACACCAGAAGCCAAATCGTAACCGCCGCGTTGGACCAGGTCTTCATTCTTAGAGCTTTCATTTGCCGCGCTCCCGATTCTAACAAGAGTAATCCGTGACAGTGTTCGGTACGTTCTTCCTCAATCGACCCCTACAGTATAGGCGAAACAGGTTCCGAGGTCAATGTTTATGCGTACCGGCGAATTCGCGGGCCGCCCACGTGGAAACGCCGGCAGCAAGGCAGGCGTATGACTATGAAGAGGACCCACTTCTTTCTACGTCTCACTATAGATTCCACCTCACCCTTCACGAATGGGAAAAGATGAATAACGGAAAATGGATCGAGTCGGTGGCACTTCCGATGCTGATGTGCGGAATACTCGCCGGCACGCACGGGCAGGCGGCGGCCGCGAGCCGGCCGCACGTTTCTTCGCCTGCCGGGCGCGCTAACGGCCAACCGCCGGCGGTCCCGCGCATCGCCTATCGACATCGCACACTATCGAACGGCCTCACGGTATACAGCATCGAGAATCACCGGACACCGACGGTCGCCATACAGGTTTGGTACCGTGTGGGCGGCAAGAACGACCCGGAGAACAAGTCCGGCTTCGCCCACCTATTCGAGCACCTCATGTTCAAAGCGACAAAGAACATGAAGTCGGAGATGATGGATCGCCTTACGGAGTACGTCGGCGGGGAGAATAACGCCTATACGACTGAGGACAGAACGGTGTACCACGAGACCGTACCGTCCAACCACCTGGAGACGCTGCTCTGGGCCGAAGCCGATCGCATGGCAAATCTCAACGTCGACGGGCCGGATTTCGTCTCCGAGCGCGCCGTGGTCGAAGAGGAGTTCCGCCAGAGCGTACTCGCGCCGCCCTACGGACGGCTGAACGAGTTCGTTAACGCGCGCTCGTTTCTCGTTCACCCCTACCGGCGCGGCGTCATCGGGAGTATCGCGAACCTGGACGCGGCATCGCTTGACGATGTCCGGCAGTTCCATCGAGAGTTCTACCGGCCGGACAACGCCACTCTGATCGTATCCGGCGACTTCGATCCCAGGACGCTCGACGCCTGGGTCGATCGCTATTTCGGACGGATCCCCAAACCCGAGGGCGCGCTTCCGCAAGTCAAGGTGCGCGAACCGGCCCGCACGGAAAGCCACGACTTCAACGAGACAGGTCCTAACGTGCCGCTTCCGGCTGTAGTCATCAACTATCTTGTGCCGGCGGCCTCCAGCGAGGATGCCCCCGCCATGCGAGTCGCCGACGTTATTCTCTCATCGGGATCGTCCTCGCGTCTCTACCAGTCGCTGGTCTATCGACAGCAGATTGCGTCCAGCGCGGACGCGGGCGCCGACCTGCGAGCCGACGCAGGCCTGTTCGCCTTTACGACAATCGCGGCGGGCGGAAAATCGATAGCCGACGCTGAGAAAGCCACTCTCGCGGAGATCGATCGCATGAAATCGGATCCCGCATCCGAAGCGGAGATCGAGAAGGCTCGCAACCAACTGATCGCGGGAGCTCTCAGGCGGCGTGAAACGGTGGCAGGACAGGCGTCGGCCCTCGGAGAGGCCATCTTCAGTCTGGGTGATCCCGAGGGCGTCAACACTGAGATTGCCCGATTGCGGGCGGTGACAGCGGCGGACATTCAGCGGCTCGCCAGGACCTACTTTACCCCTGAGAACCGCGTCGTAGTGCGCTACTCGGCCGGCAGCCAGGACCAGGGCGGTGCGAGCAAGGCGCCATCGTCCGCGATCACGGAAGCCCCGATCCGAATTCCCACTGAGACGCCGCCGTTACCCGGCGCCCCACGGCGGCTCGCCCTTCCCAGGCCAGTGGAGAAGATGCTGCCTAACGGGCTTCGCGTCGTGACGATTTCGAGGCCCGGGACGGGTCTTGTCAGCGTCGTGGCGATTGTCAGGGCCGGCGGCAGCGACGATCCAGTCAGCGGGGCAGGTCTCGCGGAGGTCACAACGTCCCTGTTGACACGAGGCACGAGTACACGAACGGCGACCCAGGTTTCCGAGGCGGTCGAGGATCTGGGTGGGACCATCAATGCGGGCGCCGGTTGGGACAGCTCGACCGTTGCGCTGTCGGTCATGTCGTCTCGGCTCGACGCCGCGCTGCCCGTACTGGCCGATGTCATTCGCCATCCGGCGTTCAATGCGGAAGAGGTGACGCGACTGCGGACCGAGACCCTTGACGGTCTCTCCGTAAGCGTCCGCTCGCCCGGTTACCTGGCGCAGCGAGCGACGGAACGCATTATATTCGGGGACGGTCCTTATGGGCATTCGCTTAGCGGAACCCCAGAATCGATCCGCGCCATTACCGGTCAGGATGTTAGCCAATTCTACCGATCACACTATCTCCCCAGGCGCACCGTCCTCGTGATCGCGGGTGACATCACGCCATCCGAAGCGGCCGCGGCGGCGGAGCGAGACTTTGGCGATTGGAAGGGAGACGAGATCGCGACACCAACTCCGCTGCGCTTAGCAGGGCTGCCAGCCAGTCCTCGTGTTATTGTCATCGACAAGCCCGACGCCGGGCAGGCGGCCGTAGTTCTGACACAGCCTGGTATCAGGCGCTCAGACCCGGATTACGCCGTGGTCCGCGTTATGAATAGCGTCCTGGGAGACGGCTATTCGAGTCGAATCAACCAGGAGATCCGGATCAAGCGAGGTCTATCGTATGGTGCGAGCAGCCGTTTCGATGCGCGCAGAGATGGAGGCGTCTTTACGGCATCTGCCCAGACTCGCAACGACGCCGCTGCAGAGGTTGCCGCTCTATTGAAGCAGGAGGTCGCAGGGATGTCGGCGGCGACCGTACCCTCCGACGAACTGACCGCTCGAAAGGCCAACCTTGCCGGCAACTACACGCGCCGGCTGGAAACGGGTGCAGGGCTGGCATACGCTATCGCCGATCTGGAGGCCAACGAACTTCCGCTATCCACCCTGGCTACCTATCTGAAGGAAGTTCAGGGAGTCAACGCATCTCAGGTGAGGGCAATCGCCGAAAAGCGGCTGAATTCCGCGCAGTCCAGCATCGTCATCGTCGGCGACGGGCGCCAGTTCCTGCCCGCACTCAGGCAGAAGTTCTCAGATGTGATGGTCATCCCCATATCTCGTCTGGACCTGAATAGCGCTCACCTATTGAAACCCTGATGCAGGTTAGAAGTGGATCGCGTGCGACACCAGCGCAGGCGCCTGTCTGAACTCGGATTTATCGGATGGACAGATTTCACGGATGCGGCGGAACCCATTTGCTCACGCCGTATATCTTGGCCGGGAGCCACTGCCGGTTTATTCGGCGGGTCGCCGAACCATTGCGCCCAGCCCGTGCTCTCTCTCCATCATAGTAAATCCCTTTATCCGAAAAATCTGAGTTCAGGCGGACGCGGCGGTGTCTGGGGATGTCCTACTTGTGGTCGATATCTCGAATTCCAGTTTGAAGGGCGATACCGCCATCAGGGCACCGTCCGCAATGGAGTTGCTGCCCTGACTTCGATATGTTAGTGGACGGTGTGGACGGTGTGGACAGGTCGGTGATCGGCCATCAGGCAGGCATGACCTCAACTGCCTGCTTTCAGCTCGTTCCGAACTTTTGTGCGGCTAGAATTGCTCTCCCGTAGGGGGCATTGCCGAAGGACGCTCGGCCAAAGGCCATACAGCGACGGAATTCACCCGGATACTTCATGAACCGAGGGCAACCACGAAGGATTGCCCCTACGGACACCTATTCGTGAATTACGCGACTTCATTCTGTCGGGCACAGTAAAGCTAGTCGGCTTGGAGCACCTGCTCAATCAATCAGAACGTCGTTAGTGAGCAGTTGACGTGCAATGAGTATAGATAGTGGTTGTGCCGCTGGCAACGGATAGGCCCGTCATGGGCAGACCGGGCCGGGTCCGAGTTCATACTTTCGACGCAACGCCTCGACTCGCTCCTCATTCGCATCCATCTGACCATATTCTCGTAAGAACGCCAGGCCGTGTCCTGGGCCGAGATTGTATTGGAGGCTCCAGACCGCCGCGGCGAGATCGACTTCTGGCTCATCGACTGCCAAGTCGCCTACATCGATGTAACCTCTCAACTCGCCGTCGCGATAGATGAAGTTGGGGAGGCAGGCATCGCCATGAATCAGAACGTTATTGGGCGCGACATCTCCAAAGGGCCAGCCGGCGATGCCGGCAGCGTGGAGCCTGTTCAGCGCTGTCGCCAACCGCTCGACGATGACGCGCGGGGGCAGCGAGGCGGACAGTTCCGCCAGATCGTTGCCCTCAAGCGCGGCCATGAGAAGATGGTCTGTCCCCTCGCGCTTCATAAATCCAACAGGCCGTGGGCACGGCAATCGCCCTTCGAGCCACTGGAGTCTTTCATATTCACGCTGGAGATGGGGACCGATCTTCAGGTATAGGGTCTCTCTTGCGAACTCTAACCGGAAGACTTCATTGATTTCGTTACTCCTGACTGGCGTATAGGAGCCAAGTTGCTCGCCGACCAGCGAAGACGCCCAGGAACACGCCCAATTGAGGAGAGATATTCCTGATGAAGGAAGCATGCTCGTTCATTCCCCCCAGAGCACACCGTACTGTCCACAAACCGGGTGAAGTTCCCACGCGTTGCTTACCGACGAACGCGCGATGAGGTACGCAAAATGCTCATAGTCCCCTCGCGGTGAGGGAGCTATGAGCATCTTTAGGGAGGATTTGAGCAAAATAACTGTGATTAAATAACAACGATAGCAGCGCCCCGGCTCGAACGGGGGACAACGCGGGTATGAACCGCGTGCTCTAACCAACTGAGCTACGCTGCCGAAAAAGCAAGCGTATTCTACCATAGACGTGGTCGGTTGTCAACGCGAATTCCAGGTGGGTCCTCCCTCATGGAATGCCGGTCGCGGGCCCAGGGAACCTCGTCGCTCCTACCCGCTTCCGACACCGGTCGCCTGCGCATCGCCGCGTGGATAGCCGATAATATCGAGCGCCAAGAGGAGCCTGTAACTCTATTGATGAATAGAGATCGATTACCAGCTTCACGGGCATCGGGAGAAGATCGGCTATGTTCCGCAGTCGTGTTTGGTGTTTCCTGTCGCCGGTGACCCTCGTGTTTGCCTCACTCGTCTGCGCGGCACAGCCTGCCGCAGACAGTCTGCGGCAGGACATTGAGATCGCGAAACAGAGGGTCTATCCCGCGATCGTAAATATTGCGGTCATCATGCGCATGTATAACGGAGGGCGCGCGATACGGGCGCCGGCAGGCGGCAGCGGCGTAGTGGTTTCCCAGGACGGTTATGTGCTGACGAACTATCACGTGGCCGGGCATACGACGCGCATAACCTGTACGCTGCCGAACGGAGAGTCATTGGACGCGAAGGTCGTCCTGCACGACGCGCTTACCGACCTCAGCGTGCTAAAGCTCGATACAAGCAGACGCGAGCCTGGCGCACAGCCCGTACCGTTCGCCCATCTCGGCGAATCGGAGGCCATGCGCGTCGGCGACTACGTGTTGGCAATGGGCAACCCCCTTACGCTCTCGTCTTCCATCACGCTGGGCATCATCTCCAACACGCACCGCGTCTTTACGGATTTCAGCGGCACCGAGATGCAGGATCAGACCCTCGACGAGGGCGAAACGACGGGATCGATGACGCGGTGGATTCAGCACGACGCGCTCATCTTGCCCGGAAACTCCGGCGGCCCGCTCGTCAACTTAAAGGGCGAAGTGATCGGAATCAACGAGCTTGGAGGCAACGGGTTTGGGTTCGCCATTCCATCGGATATTGCTGCAACGGTGCTGAAGCAGGCGATCACGAAGAAGCCGTTTCTTCGCGGCTGGCTTGGCTTTGCGGCCCTACCGGCCTCCAAACTGGGCCGAAAAGATGGCGCTCTGGTGTCCGCGGTTCTGGCCGGCTCGCCCGCCGAAAAGAGCGGACTAAAAGCAGGCGATATCCTGCTGTCGATCGACGGTACTCCTATAACGGCGCGCTTCTTTGAGGAGCTGCCGCTCCTGTACCAGAGGGTGGCGGAGCTGAGGCCAGGCAGCGCCGTTCCGATTTCGTATCTGCGTGATGGCGCCGTTCACCAATCGAACGTGGTTCCGACGGTAATGGAAGAGTCTATTGGTCGCCAGGAAGAGTACCGCGACTTAGGTGTAACGATCGAGGAGATCACCGGGCCGATGGCGCTGGAGCGTCGATACCCGAATCGCGATGGCGTGGTCATAACGGGCGTACGCCCCGGATATCCCATGGAGGCCGCGCAGCCAACGCTCGCCGAGGGCGACGTGATCTTCAAGGTCGACAGCGAATCGGTTAAGGGTCTTGAGGGTTTTCAGCACGCCGTTGTCGCCCACAGCGGTTCGGACCTGGTGATCGCATTTCGTCGCAATCGTGAGATGATGCTGACGGTTGTTAAGCCCAAGCCGGAGATCTCGCAAGACGAAGGGATAGAGCTGCCGAAAGCATGGCTCGGACTGAAGACCCAGGTCGTTACCGCCGAGGTGGGCAAAGCGCTGGGGCTCTCTAAACCGAGGGGATTCAGGGTCACCAGGGTCTACCCGTGGTCAAAGGCCGCCGCCGCTGGAATCCGGCCAGGGGATATACTTTTATCCGTGGAGAAACAGCCTCTGACGGCATCGCGGCTCCAGGACGAAAAAGAGCTGGAGCAGGCGATCGAGAATCTCATCGTGGGGCAGAAGGCCGAGATCGCGGCGCTTCGAGACAACAAGACTGTAACGTTCACCGTGCAGATGGAGGCCGCTCCGGTTCAAGTCTCCGCGGCAAAGAAAGCGGTTCAAAAGGAGTTCGAGTTCTCGGTCCGTGACCTTGTTCCGATCGATATAGACGATCGCGATCTCGCGTCCGACCAGAAGGGCGCCCTCGTCATCGACGTGACTCAGGGCGGCTGGGCCAGTGTCGCCGGATTGCACGTCGACGATATCGTCCTAGCCGTCGACCACAGGCCAACGCCGGATGTCAGCGCGCTGGAAAAGGCGATGCGTGACATCGTCACGCGCAAGCCCAGGACCATCTCGATATTTGTGCTGCGGTCAAACCGTACCCACTTCGTATTCGCCGAGCCGGATTGGGATCAATCTCCAGACAAGTAGCCTGCATTATCCATGAACCGAGGGCAACCACAAGGGAGTGAGGGCTACCACAAGGGATTGCCCCTACGGAGATGTGTTCGAGCATGGTCCGGATGCGCGCATGTTTCGTCAGATATGTCGGCTGATCGAGCGACAGTGTATCGGCTTGATCGAACGAAAGGACGTTTTATTGTGAAGAGATCTCTATTATTGTTGATTTGTATCGGTCATTGCCTGGGTATTTCCACCATTAGTCGCTGTAGCGCTCAGGACGAATCGGCCTTTCAAAAGATTCTGCAGGACCGTGCGGGCAGTATCGTAACTCTGCGAGTCGTATCAAAACTCGACATGAACATGGGTGGCCAGGGAATGAGCCACGAGATGCGCACCGAGATGCAGGGAGTCGTCGTCGATAAGGACGGGCTTATCATGGTGTCTAATGTCTTCCTGAATCCATATAGCCTGGGGATGTACGATCAGGCGGGGCAGGCAGGAATTAAGATGACGCCCACGTCGATCAAGGTTCTGTTCGCGGAGGATGACAAGGAGTACAGTGCCTTTCTTGCCGCGACGGATACAAAGCTCAACCTGGCGTTTATCAAAGTAGAAGACCTGGCGGGTAAGTCGATCCGTCCTGTCGATTTTGCGATGAGCGTCAGTCCCGTGCTCGGGCAGCGGCTCATCAGCGTATCGCGCCTTTCGCGGGGCTATGACTACTCCGCATTCATCCAGACCGGGCGCATCAGCGGCGAGATCGTCCGTCCCCGCCGGGCCTGGCTGCTCGACGGCGGTGTATCCGGGTTCGGCCTACCCATCTTTACGACAGCCGGCGAGCTCGTCGGAGTTGCGACTGCCATCCCGTCCACCATCAAGGAAGACCTCCAGAATTCAGATACGATGGGAATGGCGATGGCGATGCGAATGATGAGCGGAGGGGGAATGCTTCAGGCATTCGTCGTGCTCGCGCCTACCGTGGATGCGATCATCACCCAGGCAAAGGCCAGCGCCATTGAAGTCGCGGCCAGACGCAAAGCCGGTAAAGGCGTGACCGCCGCCTCTGACACGGCGACGGGTGGAAAGAAGCCGGACGCCGCGAAGAAGCCGGTAAAGCCGAAGACGCCCTGATCGAGTTCGTCGAGCTCGGCGCGGCTAAATCCATCGCTTCAGCCGGGCCACACCCATTGTTATCAGAGCAACCAGACCGATGGACCCAAGCATGATCCAGAAGCCCGGAGAGCTTGCGGGCCGGACCGGAGCCGGAAGAATCATGGAGGCAATTCCGACGATCACGCTCGCCGGAAACCAGATAAACGACGCGAGGGTAAGGGCCTTCATCACGTCATTTGTCCGCAAGGTCATCTTCGTGGTGAACATGTCAAACGAGCCGACCAGCAGCTCGCGTGAGTTCTCAACCGCCTCGATAGCGCGGTCAAGGCGGTCAGACAGGATGCGGAAGTGGTGTGCAGAATCCGGACCCGTGACCGCCTGGAAATCGGGCAGGGCGAGCGCCGCATAGACCTCGCGATGCGGCGAAATCAGTCTGCGCACGAAGGCCACCTTCTGCCGCAATCGCGCCAACTCTCCGAGCAGATCCCTGGTATGCCGGGGCCGCATGGCGTGCGCATCGATTCGATCGATCTCCTTGCCAAGGTCCTCCAACAGCCGAAAATAGCCGGTCACATGCGAATCCAGCAGCGTGGCGAGAAACGCGGCGGCGTCCAGCTGACCGAGAGCGCTGTCGCCCCGGATGCGCTCGTCGAAGCCCTCCAGGAAGCGGACCGGCTTGTCGTGGACTGTAATGACGCGGTTCACGCCAACAACGAAGTTGACCTCAACGACGCTGTACTTTCCACTGACCTCTTCGAGTGTATTGATGTTAAACTGAGAGTAGCTGCCGTAGTGGTCGACGCGGGGACGACTGCCAGTCTGAAGCAACGCAAAGATCGAGTCGCGGCTCAAGCACATTAGACCCGCCAGCCTGCGCACCTCGGCCTCGTCATAGTCGTGCACGTCTACCCAGAGCAAGCGCTTCTCATTCAACTCCTCAATGATCCGTTGCGTGAGCTCAACCTCGGTATCAATACCGGAGGCATCGTAAAGGTAAGCCCGTATCGACATGGAACGATCTCCTGGCGCCGCATTAGGGAGCATGGCGAGCGATCACTCCCTGGAACGTGGACTCCTACTCACCTGGTTAGTGTACGCCATGGCATGGCCGCGGTTCCCGCTCGATTCGCAGCTTAAACAAACGATGCTCATAAAGGGATGTCCGAGGAACTCGCCCAGTCCGTTCAGGTACAATGAACTCAATCGATCGGTTCTACTCGTTTGCCGGTGAATATGTGCGCCGCAATATCCATGAGGGGACTGTTTCATGAAGTTTGACCTGCGTCCGAGCGCCATTATCCCGTTAGCGATTGTCGTATCGACCGTTTGCGCAGCGGCTCGCCTGCCGGCCACGGAGACTGTGAAGGCCGCGCCAGCGGCCACACACGCGCCTCAAGAGTGGAAGGACATCGAGGGTCAGTCGTTTACCGCCGCGGAGATTACAATGCGCAAGGCGACGGTTTTCGTATTCGCATCCACACAGTGCCCGATCTCGAACATCTACATGCCGCGCGTCTCCGAGCTTGCGCGCGACGCTGTTGCGCGTGGAGTTCGCTTCTTCCTCGTCGATCCTAGCCAGGAGGACACCCCTGCCGCTCTGCGCAGATACGGGAAGGATCGCGGCCTATCCTGCCCAATCGTCAGGGACACAGGGCTCGCACTCACGGACTGGCTGGCGGCGAACCGCACTCCGGAGGGGATCGTCGTCGACTCGAAAGGCGATATCTGTTACCGGGGGCGAATCGACGATAACCCGGACCGCGTCAAAGTGGTCCATCACGACCTGCGCGACGCGATCGACGCCGTATTGAACGGCACGAAGATCGACCGGCCGCGCACGCTTTCCGTCGGCTGCACGATCTTCCGCGATACGGTGCCAACAGCGCACGCGGGCCAGCCGAAGATTACCTATGCGCGCGATATCGCGCCAATCCTCAATAAGAACTGCGTTGTGTGCCACCGTACCGGAGAGGCGGCGCCGTTTGCGCTTCAAACCTACCGGCAGGCTCGCACGTGGGCGGCCGCCGTCAGGGACTACACTGTCCGCCGCATCATGCCGCCATGGAAAGCCGTTCCCGGCGCCGGCGATTTCCATGACGCTCGCGCGCTGAGCGAGTTCGAGATCGACAGGATCGCTCACTGGGTAGACGTCGGCGCGCCGGAAGGCAATCCGAAGGACCTGCCGCCCGCGCCGGTCTTTCCCGATCCGGCGGCGTGGTCGCTCGGAAAGCCCGATCTGGTCCTCCAACCCGCGCGTCCGTACCATCTCGCCGCAGAGGGCCCCGATGTGTACAGGAACTTCGTACTGCCGGTGGATTTCCAGCTGGATCGGTTCGTATCCGCCATGGAGTTCAAACCGGGTAACCGGGCTGTCGTTCACCACATCGTACTCTACATCGACCTGACCGCACAGTCGGTCCGGCTCGACGGCAAGGAATCGGAACCTGGTTACACTGTGCCCGGCACGGGAGTCGGGTTGCTCCTCGTGGATTGGGGCGAGGTCTGGGTGCCGGGCAGAACTCCACGGCTCCTGCCGCCGGGCGTGGCCGTCAAGATTCCAAAGGGCGCCAAGCTCGTAATGCAGGTGCACTACCATAAGAATGGCGCGCCACAGGTCGATACAAGCCAGGTGGCGCTCTTCTACTCCCGAGGTCGCGTTCAGCAGGTCATGCGCACGGTGCCGGTCACAAACGCCGCAATCGAGCTTCAGCCCGGAGACAGCGCGCAGCGGCTGAAAATAGAGTTTGCGCTGACGATGGACGCCCACCTCCATACGATCTTCCCGCACATGCATCTTCTCGGCCGCGAAATGCGTGTTACCGCGAACCTGCCGGATGGAGACAAGAAGACGCTGCCGCTCATCACGGTGAACGACTGGGACTTCAACTGGCAGGAGACTTACGCGTACAAGGATCCCGTCGCGCTGCCGAAAGGCACACGCATAACGATCGAGGCAGTCTACGACAACTCTGAGTCAAATCCACGACAAGCGCATCACCCGGCGCAGGTGGTGCGCTGGGGCGAGCAGACGACCGATGAGATGTGTGTCTGCGTGCTGGGCTTCACGTTCGACAAGGAGCAGCTCGGAATCGACCTCGGCTCGCCGCCTGGCGGGATTTAACGTGCGCTGCCCTGGAGAACTCGGCATCGGGCATTTCGATTTGTTAACCCTTCAGCGTGTGGCCCATCTGGCGCAGCGCTTTTCGAAATGCGGTTTCGGATTCGACGGGGACAACGACAAAGCGATCTCCCGCCGAGTGACAGAGGTTCCGAGTCCGAGGATCGTGGGTGATCAGCATCAGGAGATTGGGGTCGCTGCATTCGATCAATACTGCCAATCCGCGGCGGGTCAGTTTGGACGCCTTAGCCTCGAACTCGTGTAAAAATCGCGTAACGATTTCCGGAAGGGGAGATGCGCTGCCGGATGCGAGCAGCCAGCTCAGTTCACGGATGTCGTGGCCGTTCTCAATGGCCGTGAGCATCTTGCCCTCGTGCAGCCGCCAGACGAGGTCGGACACCTTTTCAGTGTACGTCTCGAGAAGCATTGTCTCACTCCCGCTAAGTTTGCCCGCCGTTATCAGGATCTCGCGATTGGCCAGCACTCGAATCGCCGCACTGGCGGTTTGCTGCCGAGGCGCGGGCGCATAGCTCTGTGTGAGGTCGAGGCAGTAGGCTCCGAGTCCGTTCAGCCGAAAGCAAACCAGGCCATCGTATCGGCTAAGAAAGTCGAAATAGCCGGCATAGTAATATTCTGTGTAGTCGTTTTGGCGCATGTTCTGCGGCAAAGCGTAGGCCACGTCGATCAAACCTAAAGTGGCCGCGACCTCAAACAGGAAAGCAAGAGTATACCGGCCCTGGAGGGCGACCCGCGGATCGAGGCAATAGAGCGGCAGGTTAGATCCTCCCGAATCGCCGAAGACGATCTCATCCGGGTCGCGTGTCACGTTGAAGTCGTACGCCTCAGCCTGCATGTACCGGAACAAGGAGTCGACCGATACCCATTTGCCGACCGGACACTGTTCTAGAACGCGCACGATTGTGGGGCGACGCGTACTTGGGGCGGTAAAAGCGCGTTTACCTGCGCCGGTCTGGCCGCGTATTAGATTGACGCGGCGCAACTCGTCGAACAGCGTGTTTTTCTGCCAGCCCTTCCAGATCGAACGGATGGCTTCCGATGGCGCGGAGTTCATCGCCTTCTCCCCTACCCGCGTCAGCGTGAGTTTCTTGCCGGAAAGCTCCGCAAGTCTTCCGCCCTGCAGCAACAGAGGCCAGGCAAACGGCTTGATTTCACCGACGGACTGACCGTTCCGGCCTTCGGTCAGCCGCTGCTCGATCGTGTAGAAATCCCCGCCATCAAGTATCTCCTCGATCGCGACCATCGCGGCGCTTCCAGGGCAGCGAGTTTTATCGCTAACAATCAGCTTTCCCATCGCGACCATGCGCAGCAGCGTGCCGACGTCATCGAGCGCCTCACCTTTTCAGCACACTGGGCGGACGCGTCATCAGCGCCGAGGAAACTGTTGGATATCCGTATTCACTTCGGTATGAGGTCATACAATCTCCGTGACGGACTCATTCCGACATTGCACTATGTCGTTCCGACCCTGTGAATAGCGGTGCAGTCAGCCGTGCACGTCGATCTGGCACGATTCTTGCATGTATTTATACCGGCTTTGGCACGTTGCATGCAGGTATTTATTCCTGCACAGCGAATTGTGGAAGGAGGTGTAAAGCAGCAAGTCCGAGCCCTATCTCGGTTCCCCACAAAGCGATCGTTCATCGTCGTGACCAATCCTCCCGACGTATCATGAACGGCACATTCTGACCCAAGGACCGCGTGGCCTCTGTGCCGCGCAAAGGAGAAATCAGGACTATGGTTCAATTTCGTGCCATCAACTGTTTGGCGTTGACGTGTCTCCTACTGGCTGCTACCGCCGTGCGCTCAATCGCAAGTTCGGACGTTGTTTATAGTGGCCGCGCGTTTGCAGTGACAATTGCGCCGGCCAACGGGTCGCCGCAGTCGTTTGGGGACACCGGCAATGTTCCCGCGGACGGCACCCAGCAGAACGCAAGCGTCGTCTCCCAGTCGATCTCCGGACTGCTCGTATTGAAGACGACTTCCGCGACGACCTACGGCCTCTTGCACGATGAATACAGCTCGGTTTCCATTGAGAGAGTAGAAGTATTTCGTGGAGGATTTCCCTACACGCTGACGGCTACCCTTGTCTCCTCCTCCAGCCACGTAGGCATTTCCGGGCTCACGCTGTTGTCGAGCCAGATCGGAACGTTGAAGGTCGGTGGGCATACGATAACGGTTACAGGGGCGGTAAATCAGACCGTGTTGCTTCCTGGGGGAATCACGCTGATCCTCAATCAGCAAAACAGTTACATCCAGGGCACTCACGTATTCGGGGAAGTGAACGCGATACACCTGATCGTTCCCGGAGTCGGTGAGGCCGTCGTTGGACATAGCTCCAGCGACATCGAAGTCGCTCCATAGACGACATCTCAAACATTAAACGAACGTGCCGGCGAAATCGAACTTCTTGATCCCGACGCCGGGCGATTCTTGCGGGCCGGATGTTTTCAACATCCGGCCCCGCTTAGTAGCGTCCTGGCGGACAGACGGGCAACGTTGTTTAGCTGACCTACGCCGCAACGGGCAGGCGACAAGCACTGTTGATCGCTCAAATTGGACGTTCCTGGCGGAGTAACCGATCCGCGATGCTTAGCTAGAAGCGGTACGCCATGCCGCGCTTACGGCTCGTCGTAGTTCTTCAGCTTGCGGTACCAGATGTTTCGATATCGAACCCGGTTGCCGTGGTCCTGCAGCAGGAGGCGGCCCTCCGGCGGATGCGGTGTGTACTTAGGGAACGTCTTGTGCAGAGTCTCGCCCCATATCTCAGCGTGATTGTGCACGACCACGCCGTTGTGAAACACCGTAAAGTACCCCGGTTTTGTCAGCTTGCCGTCCTCAAATCTCGGCACCGTGAACACGATATCATACATCTGCCACTCGCCGGGCTTGCGCGATGCATTGACCAAGGGCGGATACGAGCCGTAGATCCCGGCCGCCTGGCCGTCCGGATAGGTCGGGTTCTCATAACTGTCGAGCACCTGGATCTCGTACTTTCCGCTGAAGAACATGATGCCACTATTGCCGCGCTCCTGGCCGTGCGCCTTCAGGTTGGGCGGATTGGGCGCTGCCCATTCGACGTGGAGCTGACAGTCTCCGATCGCCTCCTTGGTCTGAATGGAGCCGGCCCGTGGATCGATCTCCATGTAACCGTTCACGACTTTCCATCCTGCCGGCCTGCCGCCATCCCCTTCCCATTTTGATAGGTCGGCGCCATCAAATAGGACGATCGCATCGGAAGGCGGCTTTCCGGTCGTCTCCTGGGTGCTGCAGGATCCTGGGTCGATGATCTTTGGCTGCGGTCTCTCTCCGTCGTGAACATGCCACTTGCCCCCAGGCAGCATGGGCGTGTCCTGATAGCCCAGATGTTGCTGCTGCGCCCGAGCTGCCAAGCCGATACCGGCTGCCCCGCCGATCGCGAGCAGCGCGCCCACGCAGGCAATCTCTTTCAGCCGATTCCTCATGGTCTTGATCTCCCCTAGCGCAACTTATTCATGTACCGATGGCAACCCCGAGGGATTGTCCCTACGACGACCGGGTGGTCAACAACCAGGCCCGTGTAACGTTACCTGGATGTCTTCTATCGTCCATAGTATGGTTCAACGTACTTTACGGACCAACGGGCGAGCCGCCCGGCTCGCATGCGACGTGACGTCGGCCTTTAGTTCCCGGTTCCCGGCTTCCACGAGGTACGCGCAGAGGTCCTTCCTATGCGCCATTTTCGCGTAGTCCAGCGCCGAATGGCCCGACTGGTCGGTTTCCATCACCCTTGCGCCGTGCTCGACTAGAAATCGCGGTAGGTCCCGATCGGCATAGTTACCGCAGTCCATCATGAGCGCCGTCATGCCGCTGGCCGCCTTCGCGTTGATCTCGGCGCCGTATTTTAGGAGGAGTCGCGCATTCTCAACGCTCACGGCATGCATCAGCGTCGTCTGTGCATGGAAATCACGCCCGTTCGCGTCCGCGGCGTTGGATAACAGAAACGCCAGGCGCTTCGCAGCCTCGCTGCCGCGTTCGGCCGCGGCAAGCATGAGTGGCGTCAATCCGCTTCGCCCCAGGCCATCGACCGAGGCGCCGTGCTCGACCAGCATTCGAGCACTCTCCAGGTCGCCGTCGACCAGCGGGACGGAGTTTCGCTCGTCCCTGACGTCTGGATCCGCTCGGTGATCGAGCAGCAGCCGCAACGTTTCGTGGTGGTCGAGACGTACCGCCATGTGAAGAGGACTCGTCGTACCGCGATGGGCGTTCGGGTCGGCTCCATGGTCGAGGAGCGCCTTGACCATCGCCGCGTTCTCTGGTCGGTCGGCGGCGCGCAAGAGAAATCGCGGTCCGCCTCCAAATCGCTGCACGTTACCATCGCGGCCTGGCCGGCTGGCACGAGGCTGAAGCGGAGCGAAGTAGAAGAGGCTGAGCGCGGACAGCTGAACGCCTCTCCGCGGGACGGGATTGCCGCTCAGACGGAGTGCGAGGTCCTCCAAAAGTGCGCCTGGTGAGCCGCGCCACCCGATCCACATCGTGGCATTGGGGTTTGCGCCCTGATTCAGGAGTTCGACCACCGACGCGGTGTCGTCGAGGCGAACGGCGGAGATCAGTGCGTCATCCAGACGAGACTGTCGCACGTGCGCCACCGTGATCACAACGCCGGCCAGCACCCCCAGCAGCAGCGCCGACAGAAAGATTCTGCGGCGCGGAACGCTTAATCGATCCATGGCGCGCCTACTTCTGCCCGATCCAGGCGATCGGACCGATGAGATCGCGCTGATATGCCGTGCCCTGAATGTTGTAGGTTTCCGCTGTACGGGCAGTTGAGTCAAGCTCCCTTTCGCCTGCCTTTCCGACACCGAAGACCCGTATCCTGAGAGGCCCACTCGGCGCACCGACAGCAGCGCTTAGAGAAACGGTTCCTTCGGTCTTTCCCTTCGGGATGTTGAGCGCGCTCGCCGTAACGCCGGGCGGAAGATCAGAGACGGAGACGGAGACGTCGCCATCGAAGCCATCCGTACGTTTAACGCGAACGGTCAGTGTCGTGGAGCCGCCGATCGGGACCGTGGGCGCATCCGGCGTCGCAACTAGCTCGAAGCGCGGCTGCGGCGGAGCGATAAAGAGTCGATACGGATAAGCAGGACCACCACGGTTGTCGATGTCGCGCACGCGGACCGTAAAGTCCCCCGCCGCAAGGTCGCGTTCGAGCCGGCTGTCACGGTCTCTTGCGTCGTCATTGTCCGCGATCACCTTGCCCGTCGAGTCGTAAAGCAGGATCTCGGAATCCATGGGCGTGCCCAGCCGTCGCGACCAGATTTCGAGCGCAACGTGCTGCGGCTTAGCGAGGTGAAATCGGTAGTAGTCGTGGACTCCGTCATGCTCGATTTTTCCGGACACGACGCAGGGGAACGAGACGGACTGCGCCGATTCGAGACTGTGGTTGGTTGGATTCTGAAGCGCGTCCGGCAGATCGCTCACCTGAAACGGGCGCGGGTTTGTCGTGCCGTCCGGGCCGGCGTACTCCACCTGCAGAGTTTCGGCGGCGGCGGCCGGTATCGCGACCTGGCGTACGGCATCTCGCAGGTTTGGCCCGAGAAAGTGGACATTGACGGTCGTCCCGCGCCGACCTCCGAGCGGGAATATCCCAAAGGCGTGCGGCATGATGGCGATGGTGAGCCGATATACGGCCGTCGGTCCTCCTCGCCAGTTCAGGTCACGAAACCACGCCGTGTACTCTCCATCCCTTGGCGGCGTGAAGGCGATCACGGGGTCCCACCGATAGTAGTCGTCGGGCGTGCCGTCGCTGCTCTCCAGCACGCGTCCCGCGCCATCGGTGATCTCGAGGTAGCCTTTGACCCAGGAATCATCGATCTGGCCCAGAATTCGCAGTGCCTGAACTTCGCACACAACGGTCTGTCCCGCCCTGGCCGTAAACGCGACCCCATTGCGCGTGGATGAGCCGGTCAGTCTGCCATTTACGGTGCATGGCGGCGTCACCCTGATCGGTGGAGCGCCGACCACCGGCTGGTCCTGCTCTGGCCATTGACCCACATCGAAGTACCGGACGTTGCTCAGGCCGCTGGGCCCATAGAATCGAACTTGCTGAATGCCGAGCGGAGCATTACGCGCGATGGCGACGTCGAATGTGCGCGTGGACGCGTCGCCGCCGGGTTCGATGGTGGCCGTCAGACCGGCACCCGTTGTGAACATTCCGGTGAGCGTGCCGAGCCCGCTCCCGGTTACGATGAGCTTTACCGTCGTGCCGCGCTGACCGCCGGGCGGAAAGATGAAGCTGGCGACGGGAGTGGCTCCGGTCGCTCTCGAGATGAATATGCCAACAACGACGAAGAGCAGTCGGCGCAAGACTTTACCCCAGCTCTTTGATAGCTGTCCCGTTATCGACGATTTTGGACGGCCGCCCCTGGGGCGTCATGACGACCTTGTCCGCTTCGACGCCAAGCTTCGCATAGAGCGTTGTCGCAATATCCTCTGGGCTGATCTTGCGATCCTTCGGCTCTGCGCCCTTGACATCGGTCTGTCCGACTACCTGTCCGCCCGGAACTCCTCCTCCGGCGAAGAGTGCGACGCCTGTGTTCGGCCAGTGGTCGCGCCCGGCCAGAGGATTGATTTCCGGCGTGCGTCCGAACTCGCCCATCCAGACCACGAGAGTGTCCTTGAGCAGGCCTCGCTGCTCCAGATCGAGGATCAGCGCCGCCATCCCGCGATCGACCGGCGGCACCAGATGGTCTTTACTCGACTTTGCGTTGTCTGCGTGCGTGTCCCAGCCTCCGTGCGTTACGGTGATGAACCGGACGCCCGCCTCGACGAGCCGGCGCGCCAACAGACAGCCCTGACCGAAGCTGTTGCGCCCGTAACGATCGCGAAGGCTTGCCGGCTCGTCCTGGATGTTGAACGCCTTCTTCGCGGCGGGCGAGGAGATCATGTCGTAGGCGCGCTGATAGAAGTCGTCGCGGCTCCTGGATTCCGGCGTATTGTCGAACCGCTTGAATGCCGCGTCCACCGCCTGAAGGAGCGTGCGCCGTCCGCCCAGACGCTCCATCGTGAGCCCGTTTGGCAGGCTCACGTCTCGGACGCTGAAGTTCGGCCGGTTGGGATCGCCCCCTACCGAAAAGGGATTGAACGCGGCCTCAAGATACCCGGACTGCCCATATCCGAATGCGAAACTGTTGCCGGGAATAGAGACGTATGGGGGCAGCGTTCCCGTGCTGCCCATCTCCTTAGCGACCACCGAGCCGATCGAAGGATAGATCAGCGACGGATTTGGATGCCATCCGGTCAGCAGCGTATGGCAGGCTCGCTCATGAGCGCCCTCATTGTGCGAGAGCGTTCGCACGAGAGTCACGCGGTCCATCACCTTCGCCATCTCGGGCAGCAGTTCGCAAATGCTCAGGCCTGGAACGTTCGTCTTGATGGCGCCAAACTCACTCTTGATGCCGGCGGGCGCGTCCAGCTTCGGGTCGAACGTGTCGAATTGAGACGGGCCACCGTCCATCCAGAGAAGTATGATCGACTTCGCCTTCGCGCCACTGGCTCCCTCCGCCGACGCCGCCTGCAGGCGGAACAGCTCGGAAAGTGATAGCGATAAGCCCAGGAAACCGACTGATCCGATCTTGACGAAACTGCGCCGAGACGGCCTGCCCCGATGGTCGTCGATATCAAACAGCGGGCTTCTGGATGGGTTCATTTCGATCGATCCTTATTTGTTGAATAGAAACTCTTCCGAGTTGAGAACTGCCCACAGCGCATCCTCGGACGCTTTGCGATGATCGGGCGCCGCCGCGAAGTAGATCAGAAACTCGCGAGTCTCCGCCTCCGTGGGATACCGGCAGAGCGTACTCAAGTACATCTCCTGGAGCATCAGCCGGTCGGCCGCGGGCTGGAAAAGCGGTGTCGTACGATACCGGCGCAGAATCTCCGTAACCCTGCCATCGCCGGCGGAGAGCTTCGCGTTGATGGTATCGCTGTTGATCAGGTGGAGCGACTGGGCCAGGTTAGGCTGAGGGCTGCGCTCGCAAGCGCACACGATCTCACGCTTCGGGCGACCGAATACGTCCAGGAAATACGAGTTTACCTTACTGTCACGAACCTGGATGGCGCGCCATCCCGAGGGATAGCGCCCGAACTTGTCGGGCTTACCGGTCGCCTGAGCGATCGCGTCCATCAGCGTCTCCGCCGGCAGGCGGCGCGGATATGCGCGCGCGAAACAGCGCTCGTCCTTTGAATTACCGGGCAGGATCACGCTGCTCCGCTGGTATGCCTCCGAGTTCAGGACCGTGCGCGTGATTTTAGTTACGTCATACCGATCCGCGATGAACTGCTTCGCCAGAGCGTCCAGGAGCCTCTCGTTCGAGGCGGGATTACTGGTTCGAAAATCGTCGACGGCGTCGACGATACCTTTGCCGAAGTAGTCCGCCCAGATCCGGTTGACCGCGACTCGCGCGAACTCAGTATTCGATGTGGCGGTCAGCCAATCGGCTAGAACGGCTCGCCTGTCGGTGTCCGAGTCGATCAAGGGACTCGCGCCGCCAAGAAACTTCGGAGGAACGACCTGCTTTGTACGTGGATTAGTCGCCTCGCCATTCCGAGTCACGTAGACCTGGTCTTCGCCGAACTCGGGACCGCCCTTCCGCCCAACGCGAGCGAAAAATCCGGCGAGTCCATAGTAGTCCTTCTGCTTCCAGCGCTCGAACGGATGGTTATGACACTGCGCACACTGGATTCGCGCGCCCAGAAATGTCTGTGCCGTCGTCTCCGCGAGCTCCTGCGGAGTCGTCGCCACCCGGAAGTAGTTCGCGGCGCCGGAGCGGAAGCTGCTGCCGCGGCCTGTGAGCAGCTCCCGAACGAACCGGTCGTACGGCATGTTGGCGGCGACCCGATCGTGTATCCACCGATAGTAGGCGTCCGCGCCCTCATCCGAAACGTACTGGCCGTTCACTCGCAACGTGTCGCACAGCCTCAGCGTCCGTAAGTCATCGTACTCCGGCCGCTCTAGAAGTCGATCGATCAGTTTCGATCGCTTCAGCGGATCAGTGTCACGCAGAAAAGCGCGAGTCTCCGCCGTGGTCGGCAGAGTCGCCGCCACATCCAGGCAGACCCTGCGCAGGAATTCGGTGTCCGTACATCGACCGGAAGGAGGAATGCGCATCTGCGTAAGCTTACGATAGATCAGGTCGTCGATAAAGTTCGCGCGCGGAAGGCGGGAGGTATTGATCGGCGGACCGGACTGTGGCACGAGGATGCGGGTAACCTTGACGTCGCCGCCATACGATACCATAATGGCGCTCTCGCCAGCCTGACGGACCTTCACGACGCCCTGGTCGGTCACGCTCGCAACAGCGTCGTTTTGCGAGGAGTACCGGCAGAGCTGCGTGACGTCGCGCTCCGTTCCATCCGTGTATCGGGCCGTCGCCAGGATCCGCTGTGCGGCTCCGAGTTTCGACACCACCCGTTCGGTTGGCGAGACAACCAACTCGGCAAGCCTCGGCTCCTTGTCGCCAGGTGCTACGCGGCCCTCGCGGATCCACCGCAGAACTAGATTGTATTCCGGAGTCCCTTTCGCCAGGCGTAGCCCGCCGCCGTGCGGCGTCTCCAAGCTGGGTTTGGCCAGCACCAAGCTCTTCTCAGGGACCTTAACATCGACGCGGTGGCCGGAGCCGTCCCTGGTGATCTGCTCAAAATCGAACGCGGGGTCGAACCCGCGCAGGCTGAGCTTGAATCCGCCCTTGCCGTTCTGCTGTCCGTGGCACGTGCCCGAATTACAGCCGATGCACGTGATCAGCGGCTCGATATCATTCGCGAGACTGACCGGCGCAAGCTTCTTGAAGTCCTTGACGATTACGGTGACCCTGCTGGATTTGCCGGCGCAGCGAACAATGATGTCGACGGTGCCATCGCCGATGGGGATCAGCCTGATGCCGTGTTCGATGCGGACGACGCCCGGCTTCACCGGTACGCATGCAGCACGAGGCGTCAAATCGATCTCACTGCCATCAGCACAACTGCCCGTGACGAGCAGGTCCTGATGTGAAAGTGGACCCGTGAGGCTGGCGCGGCGCGGCTCAATTTCGAGAGAAATGACGGTGGGAGACTGCGGCCCCGTGCTGCGAGAGTACGCCGGTGTGGCGCCACCGCGGAAGCCGCCGCAGATCGCAGCGCAGATCGATAACAGCAGCCCTGTACCCACACTGGCAAAAAGCCTCATCCGGATCCTCTCGTTCACGACGCCGGGCAACCGGTAGTGTTCAGGCGCGCTGAGTTCAATTCCCGATGATCGTTCTGACACGTCTGCCATGCAAACGTTTCACTATTGTACCGCGCAATCGGGCTGGGTACGCGGTTGGCGCCATTACCGCAGGCGGAATTGCCGAAGTGGAGAGGTGACCACAGGAGGAGGTCTGTGACCTCTGGCGGCACGTTACCACCAAGTATTCCCGACGTCCGGGAGCGCACGTCCGTGACGATCGCAGACGGTGAGACTGAACTGGTACGGTTCGGTGCCTCGGACCCACTTGACCATCACCGTATTGTCGCCCACACGCAGGCTCACGTCGGCGGTCCAGTTCTCGTCATTGAGCGTCGGGCGAAACGTCGCACGCTGGTGCCGGCGCAGGACCAGGCTGCCATTGATCCACACCTTCACTCCATTGTTACTGCTCGCCGTAAGTCGGGCCTCACGGATGTACGGGCTGCGCAGCACGGTCTGACCATAGCATACGCCTGATGAGCCGCGGAACAGAGGCTCAAGATCGAGCACGCTATCCGGAAAGCCGCGCTTCTCCCAGCGTACGCTCTGGAGGTTCCGTGCAACGTAAGTCTCGCTAAGCGCGGGCCTGTCCTCGGGAAGATAGGAACGATCGAATCCCTCCCC
>JBBQVV010000016.1:0-34067 GCA_038211235.1 Chthonomonadales bacterium
CAGCGCCGCGATCGCCGACACGGTCGTCTCGCTGGCGAGCGCCAACAGCGCCGCATCCGTTCCTGCATCAGTCACGGTACTCGCGGGCAACACCACTGCAACGTTCACTGTAGCGACGCAGGCGGTAACGACCTCGACGACCGGCAACATCATCGCAAAGCTGAATGCGGTCACGGTGAACACATCAGTTACGGTTAGGCCCATTCAACCAGTGTCTCTCACGTTGAGCCCCGCGACAGTAGTGGGCGGCCAGAGCTCGATTGGAACCGTAACGCTCGAGGCCCCCGCGGCTCCGGGCAACATCACGGTGTCTCTCACCAGCTCTAAATCGGCTGCGACGGTACCGACAAGCGTCACGATTCTTGCGGGAAGCACTACCGGCACGTTCTCCGTCGCAACGTCGTCGGTTACCGCGGTCACGACCGCGACAATTACCGGCTCTGCCGGCGGAAGTTCGGTAAGCAGTACGCTGACGGTTCAGCCGATAATCCCCGTGTCGGTTTCAGTCAGTCCCTCAAATGTTCTTGGCGGCACAAAGGCTACCGGCACCGTAACGCTCAACTCCGCAGTGGCAGTCAAGACTGCGGTGGCGCTCGCGAGTTCGAACGGCAGCGCTTCGGTTCCAGCGAGCGTTTCGATAGCGGCGGGCAAGATCTCGGCAAAGTTTACAGTTACGACCACTGCGGTGCAGAACATAGTGGCCGCAAACATTTCTGCGACGCTCAACGGAACCTCCGCAAGTGCGTCCGTGACGGTACGACCGATCGCTCCCGTGTCGCTTTCGCTGTCTCCGGCATCCCTAAAGGGTGGCTCGTCCTCGATTGGAACCGTAACGCTCGAAGCGCCGGCCGCGCCGGGAAGCATCACGGTAAGCATTGCCAGCGCGGACCCGGCGGTCACTGTTCCGAATAGCATCAGTATCTCCGCGGGACAAACTCAAGGCGCTTTCTTGATTTTGACCAAGAAAGTCAGCAGCACGAAGCACGTACTTATTACCGTCTCGACGAAAGGCGGCAGCGCGAGCGCTACTCTGACGGTTAAGTAGTGACGTTGAGAGGTTTAGACCACTAGTTTGCTGCGCAAGATCCTATCAGTCCTCATAAACAACGTACTTGTCTTCGTACTCGGTCTGGTCTATACGGTAATCTCCGCACGAATGCTCGGCCCCGGCCTGCGAGGGATACTTGTTGTAGCCGTTCTGGTGCCTACATGGATCGCAGTCCTGTCGTTGCTTGGACTGCCTCAGTCGCTGGTCTACAACCTATCGCGTCGCGATCAGTCGCCAGACTCATTGGACGAGGCAATCGCTATCAGCATACGGTATCTGGCCGTGGCGATGGTTGTTGCGCTGCTCTTCTATTTTGCGATGGCTCGTTCTCCAGTCCTGCGTGGACTGCCTGTGCCGCTGCAACTCTGGTCGCTGGCTCTGTGCGGAGGTCTGCTGGCGGAAGGAGTCGTGCTTAGCATCCTGGCGGGATTGCAGGACTTCCCATGGCGCAATGCGACTGCTCTCATCCGGCCGCTGTTGGTCGCTCTCGCGCTCGCGGCAGGGTGGTTGAGCAAGACGCAGCTATCGCCGGTACTGATCGTGCAGGTCATGACCGCCGCTGCGCTTCTCGGATTCATGGTTGGCTGCACATACGTTGCAATCGCCTTTCGACCCAGTGTGGGCGTTCGGATTCCGGCGGACTGGCTGCAGAACTACGGTTGGTATGGACTCAAGGTCTACAGCGCTACGTTTGCACAGGCGGTTAACTACCGCCTCGATACGTTGATCGTGAACGCTCAGCTGGGAAGCAGGGAAGTAGGACTATACTCCGCGGGGGTAGGGGCGGCCGAACTGCTGCTGTTCGTTCCGATCTCCGTGGCCTTTGTCTTTTATCCCAGGATCACAGCCGCGCCGGACGAAACGCGCGACAGGACGACATTGATCACGCTCGGGGCGTCGTTGTACATCGTGATCGTGGGAGCGTGTCTGCTTACTGCGGCACTTCCATGGCTCCTGCCTGTTATCTTCGGCCGTGCGTTCAGTTCGGCCGTTATAGCGGCTCAGTGGCTCATGCCGGGAATGGCCGCCCTGACGGTCGTAAGAATTCTGTCCTATGCCTGTGCGGGAGTCGGTCGACCGGAGTATGCGACGTACACAACGCTTGTAGGCGTATTCGCGACAATACCATTAGACCTTGTGTTGATTCCGCGAAGCGGAATTGTAGGAGCTGCGATCGCCTCATCGATCGCATACAGCCTCTCTGCGGCGGTCGTACTTACGCTCTATCTGCGGCTGAGGCGAATATCGAGGGTGGAAGCAATCGACGGCATCGTTGTCCAACCATTGAAGTGGCTGACTGCCATGTGGCGCCAGCGCGGGGGCGCCCTGCATTCGACACAGTGATGTTGGGCGACACCATAGGGGAACTGAGCGCAACATGGTTTCGAGCATAGCGCCACTGAAAAGCGAGCGCCTGTCTAAACAGTTCGGCTACGAATCGTGGGACCGTTACGCCAACCGGGCGCGCTTTTTGTTCGAGGGCCTATCGCTTAACGGACTTAGTGTGTGCGATGTCGGCTGCGGCGCGGGCGCCTGGGCCGTGTGGTGCGCAAGCCAGGGCGCATCCGTAGTGGGACTTGAGCCTCAGACTGACGGTTCGTCGGATGCCTACTATAAGTCGTTTATGTCCACGCTGAGTATGGCGGGATTGACCGACAGAGTTCAACCCTGCACGTCCACGATGGAGGAGTACCTTTCGAGCTGCTCGCATAAGTTTGACCTCCTGATTCTCCACAACGTCATCAATCATCTCGCGGAGGACGCCGTTCAGAGGCTGCCGGGCGATTCTGCAGCCAGGGCGCTCTTTGTGGATAAGTTCAAGCTAATGCGACACGCCGTGACGGATCGCGGCATCGTGCTCATTGCGGATAGCGGTCGCACGAACTTTTGGAACCGTCTTGGTCTTCGCTCTCCGCTGGCAAGAACCATAGAGTGGAATAAGCATCAAGATCCGCCCGTCTGGGTCGAGCTCGCCCAACTGGCCGGCTTCGAGCTCTATGATCTGCGCTGGTCCTACATTCACCCGTTCAGGCGACTTACGTCGAACTATGCCGCGCAATACCTCGCGGCGTCTCACTTCGTGCTGCGCTTCACTCCCGGAGCAGGAAGTGGGCCGGCATGAGGGCGCCGAGCGACGTGAAAACGACGCCATCGGTGGGTTCAGCCCGAAGCTCCATCGCCGGCCTGTTTCGTCAAGGACGGCCCGCGGCGCAGGCATTCAGTGACGTTTCCGCTCGAACGACAGCGCCCGCGTCGCAAGAGCTGTCGGAACCGAGTGCGATTGTTCGCTGGGCCTTTGCTCTCTTCATCCTGGTAATACCGTTCGACACCGTGAACTTTCCCAGCGAGGATTTCGCGCTGACGAAGACGGTCGGCATACTGTTCCTGGCGATCGCTCTGATTTGGGGCAGAGAGAGCTGCTTCCGGCGTCCGCCTCTTGCATTTTGGACGCTGGCAACCTACGTCGTCGTGTTTACGGCACTTGGGATAACTGCGGACACAAGTTACAGGGCAGACGTCCTGACGCGAGTGGGAACCTGGATTCAGCTGCTGGGCCTATTCTGGGTCTCGGTCAACATGATGCGGTCGCTCCGTATCTCCCGCGACGTGTGGATGACGTTCGCTGCAGGTTGTGTCGTCTTATCTCTATTGCAGATAACTCACATTGGCGGCACGACCTTCGACGCGGACCCGGTCGCGGGCGCCGCAAGATCCACCGCGGTAGGCGCCAACGCGAACCAACTGTGCGGAATCCTGGCATTGGGAGCCGTCGCGCTGGTGGGCGCGGTTTTCGGCCGCGTACAGTGCAGCCCCGCAACGCGTTGGCTCGTCGTTCCTTGTTTGGCTGCCCTCGCCGGCGGCATGTTGTCGACCGTTTCTCGCGGAGGTCTGTTGGCGCTTGCGGCCGGACTGGCCGTCTATCTGTTCAGCCACGGAAATCGGCAGGCGGCGGTGCGAACTCGGCTAGTCGTCCTTGTCGGGCTGGCCGCGATGCTCGTCGCGACGGCGTGCAGCCCGTATCTACGCTCACGGTTCGAACAGGCGGTGCTGCAAGGTAACTTCGCAAAGCGCGAGTACATCTACCCCGCGGCGCTGGAGATGTTTCAGCAGAAGCCGATTATCGGCTGGGGACCGGTAGCGCATCGGTTCGAGCTGGGGCGTCGAACGTTTTGGACCTATCATCACCAGGAGCCGGATACGCACAATCTATTCCTCTGGGTCGCGACGGAGTCCGGCCTTTTCGGCATCGCGCCGTACTTCATGTTCATCGCGCTTTGCCTCTACGGAGCCTTACGTGCCCACCGTGACTTTCACGAAACCCAACCGCTCGCCATGATGGCAACACTAATTGTCGTCAATGTCGGTGGCACGTGGATCTACTACAAGCTGATGTATCTTGTTCTCGCATACGCTGTTGCCCGCGCTTGCCGGCGGCAATTGGTTCGCGAACCCGAACAGCCTCGCGCATTTCGTATAAGGGGCCGAAATCTGCCGGCGGTGCCTCTGGGCGCACGGGACTGAAATAGATGCCTAACTCGAATAGCTCTCTGCGCATCGCACTCATTGCGGGCACGCTCGGGCGAGCGGGCGCTGAGAAACAGCTGGTATACATGGCGAGAGCGCTTCGAGGCGCCGGAGCCGACGTCCGAGTATACTGCGTCACTCAGGGAGAGTACTACGAGTCTCGACTGCGCAATGACGGTCTGGAGGTGCGCTGGTTCGGCCAGTCGTCTCACCCACTCCTTCGCCTCTCGGCGCTGACCGCCGACCTGCGAAAATTCCGTCCGAACATCGTTCAGTCGACGCACTTCTTCACGAATCTATACTCCGGTCTGGCCGGCCGCTTCTGTCGCGCACTCTCTATCGGGGCGATACGGAACGAAACAAGATACGAGCTTGACGACAATGGCAGATGGGGCCGATTGCTTCTTTCCACCCCATCCATGCTCATCGCCAACTCGCAGTTTGCGGTCGACGGCGCGATCGCGGTCGGCGTGGAGCCGCGTCGAATCCGGTACCTGCCGAATGCCATCGACTTGTGCGAATTCGACCGTTGCTCAAAGTGCGAGACACCGCCAGACCGTCGTCGGCCAACGAAGGTGATCGCCGTTGGCCGACTCGTGCGCGCTAAACGGTTCGATCGCTTCCTGGATGCGTTGGCGCTCGCGCGCCGCAGTGTGCCAGATTTGAGTGGAATCCTGGTCGGAGGCGGTCCGGAGCAGTCTGCTCTTGAACATCAGAGAGACGAGCTCGGCCTGCACGATCACGTCGAGCTGCTCGGTGCGCGAGACGACGTGCCGGCACAGCTTTCTCAGTCCGACGTCCTCGCCCTGTCATCGGATCACGAGGGGTTTCCAAACGTGATTCTGGAGGCTATGTCCGCGTCCCTTCCCGTCGTTGCAACTCCAGCGGGTGACGCGGGACGGGTGGTAAAGGACGGAGAAACCGGGTTCATCGTCCCCTTTGACGCGCCTGAGGAGATGGCTGAAAGACTCGTTCGTCTGGCCGGTGATCGCGAGTTGCGGTCCCGCTTTGGAGAGGCGGGACGGCGGCGTGTCCAGGCATCCTATAGCTACGAATCCCTGGCCGGCAACCTGTTGAACCTATACCGTGGCATGGCGGAAGGTCAGCTAGGGCTTCTCCGAACTTTGGAGCTGGCACGTTGAGGCACGAAATCACGAAGCGCCGCGTCGTACGTGCCGTCCATGAAGCACGAGTCCTGTTTCGCGCAAAAGATCTGACGAGCCGATGCGGATAGTCTACGTTACGGCCGAGTTGCCATTCTCGACCCAGGAGGCATTCATTATCCCCGAGATTTCGGAGCTGAACCGACGCGGATTCGAGATAATGATCGTGCCCAGGTCCCCGCGCGACTCCGTAGCGCATGATGACGCGGAGCCCCTCCTGAAACTTACCAATCGGCAGCCGGTTCTCTCCGCGACGATCCTTATAGGGGCGATGTTGGAAGTCTGTCGCAGACCGGTCCGCGCGCTCACGACTCTGCTTTGGCTACTTCAGAGTCGCAATCCAGCTGTCCTCGCGCGCAATCTAGCGATCGCGCCGAAGGGGCTTTGGCTTGCGCGCATTGCGCGCGAGTGGGGCGCCGCGCATATCCACGCGCATTGGGCCGCCACGACGTCCACAATGGCGATGATCGCCGCCAGGATGACGGACATCCCGTGGAGCTTCACCGCACACCGATGGGACATCGTCGAGAACAACCTCCTAGCGTGGAAGATGAAGCACGCAAGTTTCGCACGGTTCATCTCTCGCAGCGGATTAGAGCTGGCACGCGAATCCGTAAGCGACGGACTGGCGGATTCCGCGCAAATCGTGCACATGGGTGTTGAGATTCCGCCTCGTCGCGGGGCCGGCATGGTCTCAACGGACGGTTCGGTCGTACTCTGCGCCGCAAATCTCGTTCCCGTTAAGGGTCACTGTTTTCTGGTCGAAGCCTTTGCAATTCTTAGGGAGCGCGGGGTTGACGCGCGCCTACTGATTGCAGGTGATGGGGAGCTCCGAGAGTCCATACAGCGGCAGATCGACGGCCTATCGATTGGAGACCGAGTCGTGATGCTGGGTCAGCTCTCGCACCGTGCGCTTCTCGACATGTATGCCGACGGAAGCGTGGACATGGTAGTGCTGCCAAGCGTTGATCTCGGTAAAGGGCTTCATGAGGGAATCCCGGTGGCGTTAATAGAAGCGATGGGCTTCGGGATACCGACGGTATCCACGCGAACCGGAGGGATACCCGAACTGCTCGAGAGGGGAGCCGGCATTCTGGTCCCGGCCCAAAACAGCGAAGCGGTTGCGGACGCGCTGGAGTGCCTGCTGCTTAACCCTGAGCGGAGGCGTCAACTGGGATGCGCCGGCCAAGCCCGAGTCGAGGAGCAGTTCAGTATCGACGCGTCAGTTTCTCAGCTCGAATCTCTGTTCACGTCGAATAGGACCGCTCATGGCCATCGCTCCTGAGGTCACGGTCGTAATTCCCTGTCGCAATGAGGTCGCCTCGATCGAGGCCTGCCTCTTGAGCGTGCTCGACCTGCAGGAGCCCCTCGGTGGGTTCGAGGTCGTTGTTGCCGATGGGATGTCGGATGACGGTACACGCGAAATCGTGGAGCGGATTGCCGCCCGGGACCTGCGCGTTCGGCTCGTGGACAACGCCGCACGCGCGACGCCGGGCGGCCTGAACGAAGGCATTAGGAGCGCGCGAGGCCAGATTGTGGTTCGGATGGACGCGCATACTGAATATGCCCCGAACTACCTGGTCAACTGCGTTGAAACGCTGAAGTCGACTGGCGCCGATAACGTGGGCGGTCCGTGGGTGGCGCGAGGCAATACGTACAAGCAGAGGGCCATCGCGCTCTGCTTCCACTCGCCATTCGCGGTCGGCGGAGCAAGGAGCCACCGTTCCGACTATACAGGAGCAGTCGACTCCGTCTACCTGGGGTGCTGGAACAGAGAGATATTCGACCATATTGGGCTGTTCGATGAAGAGCTGGTACGCAACCAGGACGATGAGTTCAATTTCAGGCTGTTGCGCGCGGGAGGCACTATCTGGCAATCCTCCGCCATCAACTCATGGTACACGCCGCGCGGATCACTTCGGGACCTGGTCCGTCAGTACTGGCAATACGGCTACTGGAAGGTCCGTGTCATTCAGAAGCACAATTGTCCTGCGTCATGGCGTCATCTCGTACCCGGCGCCTTCGTCACGGCACTGGGTCTGCTCGCGCTGTCCGCGCCATTCTGGACGCCGGCGCGGCTCGGACTACTCGCACTGGCACTGATGTACCTGGTTGCGGTTTTGCTTGCAACCGGGAAGACCGTTCGGGACAGCCGATGGATCTACTGCCCGATCCTGCCCGCGGTATTTGCCTGCTTTCATCTGGGTTACGGCATTGGTTTTCTGGTCGGTTTCTGGGATTTCGTGATCTGTCGCCGTGCGGTGGGGAGATTTGTGGCGATCACCCGCCCGTAGCGAGTTCCGAGGATACAAAACCGTGCAAACGTGTTCCACTGATTTTCTGCCGTTCGCGCTGCCGGACATCGGCGAGGAAGAGATCGCGGAGGTTGTCGCCTGCCTGCGCTCCGGCTGGCTTACCACGGGTCCGCAGACGCGCCGGTTCGAGCGCGAGTTCTCCTCGTTCATCGGCAATGACGTCGAGGCGCTCGCGGTCAATTCCGCGACATCCGGCCTGCATCTTGCGCTGGAGGCGGTAGGAGTGCGCGCCGGCGACGAAGTGATCACGACCCCTTACACATTTACCGCCACTGCCGAAGTCATTCACTACCTGGGGGCGGACCCCGTTTTCGTCGATATCGACACCGATACACTCAACCTCGACCCAACGCGAATCGAGGCCGCGATCACATCTCGAACGAGGGCCATCGTGCCAGTGCACTTCGCCGGACTTGCCTGTGACATGACCGGGATACTTGGTATTGCGCGCAAACACGGGCTGAAGGTCGTGGAAGACGCGGCGCACGCGCTGCCGGCGACCGCGAATGGCAGGCTGATTGGCTCACTGGAGAGTGACGCGACGGTGTTCAGCTTCTATGCGACGAAGACTCTCGCCACGGGCGAAGGCGGCATGGTAGTGACGCGGGACCCAGAAGTGGCAAGCCGCTGCAGGCTCATGCGCCTGCACGGAATCGATCGTGACGCGTTCGACCGGTATACGTCGAGGGAGCCCTCATGGCACTATCAGGTAGTTGCGCCGGGATTCAAGTACAACATGACGGATCTTGCGGCTTCGCTTGGAATCCACCAACTCGCCAAAGCCATGCGGCTGCGCGCGAAGCGAGAGGAGATGGCGAACCGGTACGATCGGGCACTTGTCGATCTTCCTCTCCGCTTGCCTTCCAAACCGCACCCCGGTGAGATCCACGCATGGCACCTCTACGTAGTACGGCTGAATGAGTCGCCGCCTTGCGCGCGCGACCACGTCATTGAAGAACTGGCGGAGCGCGGTATTGGAACCAGCGTGCACTTCATCCCTTTGCATCTGCACCCCTACTGGCGCGACAAGTATCGTCTTTCGCCGACGGACTTTCCTCGTGCGCTGCAGGCATATCGAAGCGCGGTCAGCCTTCCGCTCTATACGCGGATGACCGAGGACGACCAGGGTCGGGTTATCGATGCGATGACGGAGGTCTTGAGCGGGTGATCGGTAAGCGCGCTTTCGATATAGCCGTTTCGGGGTTAGGGCTGCTCTTTCTCAGTCCTTGCCTCCTCGTGATCGCCGTCCTGATCAGATTGGATTCCAGGGGACCTGCGCTCTTTCGACAGACCCGAGTTGGCTTCCGCGGCAGGCTGTTCCGGATATACAAATTTCGGACGATGACAGTGAATGCCGAACGGCGGAGCATTCTGGTGACTCGGAGCGGCGATAGCCGCATTACAGCGATCGGCCGCATGTTGCGAAAGTACAAGCTGGACGAGATGCCCCAGCTTATCAACGTGCTGGTTGGCGACATGAGTATCGTGGGCCCACGGCCGGAGGTAGAGCCATTCGTCAATCTCTACTCCAGCGAGCAGCAGCAGGTGCTCGAAGTTCGCCCGGGCATAACCGGCCTTACTCAGTTGCAGTTTCGGCGTGAAGAGGAGCTGCTCGAGGCTCAGCCCGACGCAGAGGCCTACTACATTGCGACGGTGATGCCTGCAAAGCTGGTTCTTGATTTGCGTTACATAGAGAGCCGGACGTTCACTGGCGATATTGTGCTCGTCTGTCGAACCATTCTGGCGGTGTGGCACCGAAATTCGGCCGATGCAGTCGATTTAACGGCGATGTAGAGTCCGCGCTATTGCCTCGCTCCGGCGCTGCGTTGAGACGGCAGCGGGAACCTGACGATTACGCACCCGCCACCGCGCGGTCCATTCTCGTAGCTGATCGTGCCCTGAAGGTCGTACCGCGCCGCGCTGTCTATCAGGCCCAATCCCGTATTGGCGGCGGTCTGCCAATCGAAATCCGCCGCGAAGCCGGGTCCGTTGTCATTGACCTCTAGACAGGCAGTGGATTCGGCGGCGGTCAGGTTCAGCTCTATGTCGTTGCCGCCATGTTTGATGGCATTGCTGACTAGCTCGTACACGAGCATCGCCAGAGACGCACTGTCACTTACTCCAAGTTGGAAATCGTCTAATCGAAACCGGATTCGCCGTCCACCCATGGTTGACTCTATCAGCGGCAGCAGCCTCTCCAGGACTGCCGTTGTCGAAACACCGTCGGGTACCGAGTCGGATCTCGCCTCATGTGTCATAAGCTCGTGAATTGCTGCCATGGCGCGAGCATGCTGCCCGATCCGCGCAAGAGCGGACATCGGCACTGTGTCCTGCTCGTCCTCTAACTGGATATCCACAAGGGCGCTGACGATCTGAAGGTTATTCTTGACTCGATGGTGCGTCTCCTGAACGGCGCGCCTCAGTCTGGCGTTCAGTGCGGCGATCTCGATCTGGGCGCGCTTCGACTCGTCGATATCGGTACAGGTGCCAAACCACTTAACGATATCGCCGTTCGCGCCCATGAGCGGAAGTCCGCGTGCAAGGAACCAGCGGTAGGCGCCATCGCGGCGTCGGATCCGAAACTCCACCTCATACGGCTCGCTTCGATCCATGGCGACTTGCCAACGCTTGACTGCGTTGGCGAGATCCTCGGAATGAACTACATTGCGGCCCTGGTAAGTGGTGCCATCACATATGAGTCCCGTGTAATCGAACCAGTTCTGATTGTAATAGTCCGCCACTCCGTCAGGCCCGGTCGTCCATGCAAGCTGCGGAATTGCCTCCGTAAGAGTCCGGTAGTAGTCTCGGCTCTCCTGGAGTGCCAGCTCGGTACGTACTCGCTCCTGGATCTCCTGTTGTGCGGCGGCGTAGAGGCGGCTATTGTCTACGGCGATCGCCGCGCGGCGAGCAAGCTCTTCCGCGAAAGAAAGGCTGCGCGCGCTGTAGCGCTTGCCTGGGCTGCCCGCGATGAACGTAAGGGTACCGAGGGTCCCGCCGTGAGCGATCAGCGGAGCGCACAGATACGAGGTCATTCCGGCTTCCGAGAGCATACGATAGTGCTCCTCGTCCTGAGCCGTTTGCCGTATGACATCCTCCGTGATGTCCTCGAGCCACTCAGACTTCCCGTTCCGCGCAACAGCCGACAGACCACCGGGCTCATCCGGACGAGGCGGATATCGCCTCGCAGACTCTCGCGCCGCGTCGATCTTGGCAGGATCCAGGTGCACCACCGTTACTAGCTCCAGCATCCCAGCGTCATTAAGCAGATGAATGAGGCACCAGTCCGCCAGCCGCGGGACTACGAGCGCTGCAACACTACGCAGCGTGATCTGGTAGTCAAGCGACGACCCCAGGAGGCTGCTGGCTTCGGACAGAAACTGTCGTTCCCACTTCAGCCGGTTCTGGTCGGTTACATCCCGGAGTTGGGTAAGATAGCGGTCGGGGCCAACGCGACAGATCGTATAACTGATGACACGCTCGTCGCCAATCGAGCGTACGAGCCTGAATTCATCCTTCTGATCGGAGCCACAGGACGGAGCGCCGGGATGGAGAAGAGCAGCCGGCGCGCCTGGAGCGACATCGCGAAATTGAGAAGCCAAAATTCGCGTCCGCGGCCATCCGGTTACTTCGGATGCCCGTTGCGTTGAGTCGAGGATTCTACCGTCGCCGTCGGTCATTACGAGGGCGTCAACGCTGTTTGCAAAGAGGAGTTGGAACGCGTTTTGTACGGCTGAAACCGGTTCGGAGTCGCTTGAGCCACTGGAGCTTTGAGCGGTGTCACGTCCATCGAGTCCACGTTCCGAACCGCTCATGCCGGATCCCCCAGCCCGAACAATACCCGCTCACCGTGTCTCGCACCCCCGTGTTGCGTCGAGGATGGGATGGCCGTGCAGCCTACTCGTCAGTAGAGTTTACATATATTGTGGCAGTGACCTGCTATTCCTGCTTAACTTTCTTCAGTCGGAGGGGATTCACACAGCACCACAGCGTCAATATCCGAAGGCGGACCTCTCGGTCCCAACGAAGTCGGAGTTGGGGAACGTGTTGAGACAGAGCGGATGCGTGAATGCACTCGCCCCATCCGGACCGGAGTATGAGATATCGTCGACGTGGGCTCCGCCGGGAGGAGTTTGGATCAATCCAAAACAAATATCCCGGAGAGGATCTCTCCGGGACTCAAACGATCAAGGCTAACAACGGGGATGACGAGACTTGAACTCGCGGCTTCCTGCGTGACAGGCAGGCACTCTGACCACTGAGCTACACCCCCACGAAACCCGATAGGGCCAACACAAACCGTGCTGCCCCGTCTGGCGCCAAGAACAAGTATACACCTGGGATCAACCCAGTGTCAAGACAGACGCGGCGCCCGAACCGAGGGATTCGCGCCGCTTAATCCATGGGAATCAAAGCGAGCTATCACTCAAAACTCGTGATTCGCGTTGCGCGACTTCTGAAAGGCGACCATGACCGATTCCACTGAACTGATCCGTTGGCTCGTAGGCCTGATCGGCCCGTCCGGCGAGGAGCGTGCGGTAACGGCCGCGCTTGCCGGGCGTGTGCGAGAGCTCGGTTACCGTCCGGAGATCGACGCCAAAGGCAACCTGCTGGTCACGGTACCGGGTAACGCGGACCTCCCTCACGTTGTGGTCACGGCGCACCTCGATGAAATCGCGCTCATCGTAACGTCCGTGGAGAACGACGGCAAAGTAAGGGTTGCGCCGATAGGCGGAACCTATACCTGGAAGTGGGGCGAGGGTCCGGTCGAGATCCTCGCACGCGATGGGCCGGTCACGGCGATTCTTTCATTTGGCGGAATCCACACCAACCACGAGAAGAGCGTCGCGGAGCAGGCGCGGCATCAGCCCCTCACATGGAATCAGGGCTACCTGTTTACTGGAATGTCCCGAGAGCAGACGAGCGATGCGGGCATACGCCCGGGATTGCGAGTGGCGCTCGCGCGTTCGCGTCGGCAGGTCACCGAATTCGGCGATTTTGTCGCTTCGTACTTCCTGGACGACCGCGCCGATCTCGCCGTCTGGGTCATGGCTCTCGAGACCCTCAAGGAGCCACGATCACTTCCGCTGCCAACGATCACGTTCGCCGCGACCACTTCCGAAGAGGTCGGGGCGGAGGGCGCACTCTATCTGCTGAGAACGCGTCCGGCGGATATCTGCATAGCGCTCGAAATCGGCCCCAAGACTCCGGAAGCCGATTTCGAAATCGACGCCAGCCCGTCGCTGTGGGTTCGCGACGGCTATGCCGCAATGGAGGCGATCGACGGCGAGATTCTTGCGGACTGCTGCAAGGAGCTGGACATCGAGCCGCACTGGCAGTACCTGTCACGAGGCGGGAGCGACGCGTCTTGCGCCGCAGCAAAGGGCTTGACCGCGCGTCCCGTGACGCTCGGACTACCTGTCGAGAACTCTCACGGCTATGAGATCATGCACCGCGATGCTCCGATAGAGCTGCTTCGTCTTCTCCTGGCGTACCTGGACGAGGTCGCGCGGAGATCCGGAGACTGATGGCGCTGCCTACCGCGCCGTCTGCAGAGTATCGTGAACCAACTGCTCCTGGGCGGCAGGCAGACGGCCACGGTAAACGACGTCGACGTCGTATTGTGGTAACGGAAAGTACCAATGTTTCAGAGCCGCCGCGGGCGCATCGGGAGGCGGACGCACTCCGGTTCTTACCCGGTGCTCAGTCAGCGTAAACACGTTCATGCCATCGGTATAGCGGAGTAGTAGTCCGACGCGAAATGGTCCGGTGACGACCTGGACGGCGTCCAGATGAAATCCGGATGGCAGATTGACAGCCTCGAACGGATGAAACTTCAGCGACGTCATGGCCTCCTGAACCGTGGAGCTTCTTTGCCTCTTGACTTCACTTCTTAAGGCTCCGGCGCCGAACCGCGCGGGACGAAAATCTAAGGGCGAGACATTGGCCGCGGAGCCGACTACCAGGTTGCTTAGCTCCGACGTCGAGACTCTGGCGTTCGCGGCGCCCGCGATTTCGATCTTGAGCCGGATGTGCGTCGCCGGGTCTATCCAGAGCTTCGCATAGCCCTGTTGGGCCGGATTGACAGGGGAGACCAGGACGATCGCCGCATTGCAGCCGGCAATGGTTTCGTTGCCTGTGCGACGTGCGGTGAATACTCGGTTCTTCAATCCCATCACGATCCGAGCATCGGGGTCGTCCGGAGCGCCGCCTGCCGGCGGCACCGCGGTCAGCGTTCGCGCGGAGGCGCGATAGTAGGCATATCGGTTTGGCCCCGTCAGCATAACGTCCCCATTCAATAATGGAGGGGCGAGATAGTGGCGGACGACATTGCCGTTCGTGTCTCCCTTGATGGTTTGGCGGGACGTCATGCCTCCGCCGCGCGCAATCCAGGTCTCCTCGTCGGCGGAGTACTCGATAACCGGATGCAGCATCTGCCGGAGAAGCGCGATCGCACCCTGGTCAACTCTAGCAAACGGGCGAGTGGACTGACTTCGGACCCCAATCGGCGCCGCTTGTACGGTGGTTTGCAGCGCATCGGTGAGCGGCTCCTGGACGGCATTACGTCTAGCCGCAAGACAGATGGGAGAAATCAGTCCGATCAGGACCACGGCAACAGTCGATCGCGCCGGAAAGCCGTTCCACAGACAGAGGTGGCGGCGTGATCCGCACATCCGACCTGCGGCTGCGCTCCTTATCACCAGTTCAAGTTGATCTGTCCGCCGTATCATCATGGTCTGTCTCAAGTGTCGGCTTGATTGCTCGCATACAACACGCGTCAACGGTCGCCTCGACAATCCGTCGTGCGCAATCCTACGGCCGGCTCAGGCGCCGGTCGCCGCCAATTGGCCCTCATTGGCACAGTACGATCGACCGGAGGATAGGGTCGTGTTAGAAGGACGAGGTCGCTCCTGAGCCGCGGACGCCGGCTCGCAGATCAAGGTTGTCCGCCGCGGGGTCGGAGAACGGATTGCTGGAGTCTGCCGCGACTGATACATGGACCGTGTCGGCCGTTTGCACGATCGGCCGAGCGATGGGTGCGGGAGCTTCGGGCTTGTTGACAAAGAAGAAGATCGCAAGCGCCGCCATGCCGAGTCCCAGACTCAGCGCGGGAAGCCGTCCTCCATGCCCAAAATCTCCAAGGGACGAAAGCCAGGCTCGCAGTCGATGCCGGAGTGAGAATGCCGGCGATACCGTAGGCGGAAGCGTATCCAGCCGCGTGTGGAGTGATGCCATGAAACTGTCGCTGGTATCAAAGCGAGGCGCCGCCCGAAGCAGCTGGACCGTCGCCTGGATCTCCTTTGCAGCGCTGCTACACGCCTGGCACCCGGCCAAATGCCTCTCTACAGACCACGTCTGGCGAGCCGAGAGCGTGTTATCGGTGTGCTGAGACAATAGTGAGAGAACCACTTCGCACTGCGACTGGCTCCCCTTGTTAATGCGCGTCATGGTTATCACTTGACCCTTCAACTACGCTAGCAGGCATTACCGGTCAGGTACGGAGCCAGTTTGTCGCGGAGCGTGGCCCGCGCATTGAATAACCGCGATTTGACCGTGCCGAGTGGGCAGCCCGCGATCGCTGCAATCTCTTCGTACGGCAGGCCCTCAATATCATAGAGAAGTACGACTGCCCGCTGTTTCTCCGGCAGCCCGCGCAGAGCGCTCTCCAACTGCGCGCCAAGCTCCTTGTTCAGAAGGAGGCGCTGTGGATCATACGCATCATCCGGAACATCTCGCTGGCCTTCGGATTCGTCCTCCTCCGTGTCAAGGGAGAGCGACGTAACGAGTCCCCGGGCCTTTCGCGAGCGCCGGCTGTAGTCGATACATTGATTCGTCGCTATCCGAAATAGCCACGTATTCAGGCTGGCACGACTCTGAAAACTCGCGATACTTAGGTAGGCGCGTACGAACGTCTCCTGCGTCAGATCCTCCGCGTCCTGCGGGGAAGGAACCATCCGGTGGATGAAGTTGTACACTTTGCCCTTATACCGGAGCACGATCTCGTTAAACGCCGTCCGATCGTTGGCCTGCGCACGCTGTACGAGCGCGGTGTCCGCTACCATAAAGCTCCCCACAGCGACCATCGGTTGCTCCGTCACGGTTCAGTCAGTTGCCGTTATAGACGAACTGGATACGAGATTGTTCATCCCTGCGTTCCTGCAGGATTTGATGTGGGTGAGGACGAACCGGTAGACCGCCCGACGTACTGCGACCTCGTGGCACAAGAGAGAAAGAGAGGGACAGGTTTTGGACAAACCCCACTTCGGACTAACGGGCCTGGCGGTGATGGGACAGAATCTTGCTCGCAACGTTGCGCACAAGGGCTTTCCGATCGCGGTGCATAATCGGACGCTAGAGAAGACCACAACCTTCATGAAGGAGCATGGCTCAGAAGGCGATTTCCATGGCTCAACGGATACGGCGTCCTTTGTCGCCGCTCTTCAGCCGCCCCGCGCTATCATGATCATGGTAAAGGCCGGCCCTCCAGTCGACGCCGTGATCGAGGAGTTGAAACCATTCCTCAATAGGGGCGATCTTCTTATCGACGGAGGCAACTCGCTTTTCAGTGACACGGAGCGGCGCGTAAAGGCGCTGGAATCGGAGGGGTACAACTTCCTTGGCACGGGAGTGTCCGGCGGCGAAGAGGGCGCCTTGAATGGGCCCAGCATCATGCCCGGCGGGTCGCGGGCAGCCTTCGACCTGGTGAAGCCGATCTTCATGAAGATCGCGGCGCAGGTCGACGGGACGCCCTGCTGCGCCTACATCGGAGAAGGCGGCGCCGGACACTACGTCAAGATGGTTCACAATGGGATCGAATACGCGGACATGCAGCTCATCGCGGAGGCATATGACCTGCTCAAGAACGTCCTCGGAATGCCGAACGACGAGATCGGTGAGGTCTTTTCGCAGTGGAACCACGGAGATCTCGACTCTTTCCTAATTGAGATTACAGCGCAGATCTTCAGGACCCGCGACCCGGAGACCGGAGGATGGCTGGTCGATTCCGTGCTGGACAGGGCGGCTCAGAAGGGCACGGGCAAATGGACGTCACAGTCCTCGCTGGACCTGGGCATACCCGTCACCGCGATTACGGAGGCGGTATTCGCAAGATGCCTCTCGAGTCTCAAGGACCAGCGTGTCGCCGCCTCGAAGATTCTCCGGGGTCCGACATCGAAATTCACCGGCGACAAGGCATCGCTCGTTACCGACATACGCGATGCGCTCTACGCGTCTAAGGTCGTCGCATATGCGCAGGGATTCGACCAGATGCTCGCCGCGGCAGCGGAATACGAATGGAACCTCCATCCCGGCGAGATCGCAACGATTTGGCGCGGCGGATGCATCATCCGCGCTCGATTCCTGGACCGAATTCGGGAAGCATATGACCACAAGCCGGACCTGCGAAACCTGCTGCTTGCGCCCTACTTCACGGATGCCGTTGCGAAAGAACAGGAGGGTTGGCGTCGCGTCGTGGCTGAGGCAGCCCGCGTCGGAGTTCCCATTCCGGCGTTCTCGTCGTCCCTATCCTACTACGACGGGTATCGTCGTGAACGGCTTCCAGCCAACCTGATTCAGGCTCAGCGAGATCTGTTCGGGGCACACACCTACGAACGTGTTGACCGGCCGGGCGTCTTTCATTCAAAGTGGGGCTGAGTACGCCTGATTAGCGTTCCGCGCTCGTGGCCGTCTCGGCTTCGGCATAGGTCGCCAAGCGAAGTCCCAGGTCCTCCACCCTGGCTGCTACCGCGGGGTCGATGAGCGCCTTGAGCTCGACGTCGCGTACTGCTTCCGTCTGTTCGGCGGCGGGCAGCTTACGCGCATAGTCCGAGCCGGGATGGAAGTAGATCTCGGAGACCTGCGCGGAGAGCCTATCGAGCAGGCGAAGTGTATACATCGAGTGCATGTTACTGGACTGATAGTCGCCGTAGACTCGGTCGCTGAGGAATATCGGTTTGCTCCCAAGCGTCTTCCTGGCGCGCAGTGCGCGAAGGTTGATGCGGCAAAGCAGCTGCAATATCAGTGCGCCAATAGCTACCGGTGTGAGACCGTCTCCGCCTCCACGGAGGTGGGAGAGGAAGCTCTCGCGCGGTACCCTCATCCGGTTGACACCGTATCGATCGCAAAGAGCCAGCAGGTGGCCGAATACCACGGGATGCATATGGAAGTGTTGATGTCCGTCGACATGGTCCCATGGCAGCCCGGTGTCCGCAAACCGAGCGAACTGCGCCTCCATCTCGATTCCAAGCTCCCGCCGGGAGGCATCTGAGATCGCGAACCGCAGCCCGGCCTTAACCGGATCCGCCTCGAACTTTCCGTCACGACCTAACAGATGCGGGATCTCCGTAGCCGAAAGCAGCGGCCGGTCGAACGTTGTGGCGACATGCAGCCCGATCCCCAGCGAAGGATGCTCGCGCGCAAGTAGTACCGCCTGTTCCCAGGCAGGCTCCGCCACCATCAGGCTCGCCGTTGTAAGGACGCCGGATGTGTGAGCCAAGAGTACTGCGGCATTGACACGTTCCGACCAGCCGAAGTCGTCGGCATTTACTATCACGTACCGCGTAAGGGATGATTCCGTTCTGCCGGTCAGGGGGCAGGCTCTTTCGAATGCTCCGAGGCATGGTGATCCGTCGGGATCGGTACAGTGATGAGGCGCGCCCCCCGCTGATAGCTTATATAAGCCCACGCCCATTGGAGGAGGACGACCACGCGGTTGCGGAAGCCGATCAGAAAGAAGATGTGGACGACGAGCCAGGCGATCCAGGCGATGAATCCGCTTATCTTGATGCTTCCCGCCTCCAGGACAGCGAATGCCCGGCCGACCGTTGCCAGGTTGCCTTTGTCAAAGTACCGGAACGGTCCAGGACTGGGCTGATGTTCGAGCCGGTTCAGAATTGTTCTGGCGACGTAGTGGCCCTGCTGTATTGCGACCGGAGCCACGCCGGGAAGCGGTCTACCGTCTTGTTCCATTGTCATCGTGTCGCCAATTACGAAAATCTCGGGGTAGTCGGCAAGACGGCAGTCGTCCAGAACCCGAACTCTACCGACTCGATCCACCGGCGCTCCGAGCCATTCGCCCGCGGGCGAAGCCCGAACGCCAGCCGCCCATATCACCGTTTTGCTCGCGATCCGCTCGCCGCCAACTATTACGCTTTCGGAGTCGATGCTCTCCACTCGCTGCCCCTCCCGCACCTCGACTCCGAGACGCTCCAGCGCCTGCCTGGAACGGTGTGAGAGCACTTCCGAAAAGGTGGCAAGGATCCGTGCATCTGCTTCGACGAGTACGATCCGGGTCATGCGCAGGTCGATATGACGAAAGTCGGCCGCGAGGGCCTTATGCGCCAACTCGCCAATCGCGCCCGAAAGCTCGACTCCGGTCGGGCCGCCTCCTACGATCACGAACGTCAACAGCGCCTGGCGCTGAATGTCGTCCTCCGCGGTTTCAGCCTGTTCGAATGCAAGCAGGATTCGCCTGCGGATCTCGATTGCCTGCGGAATACTCTTCAGGCCGGGGGCATATCTCGCCCACTCCTCGTGGCCGAAGTAGCCGTCGCGGGCGCCCGTCGCGAGTATCAGATAGTCATAGGGAACCGAGCGATCGCCCATCTGTACGCACCGCTCGTCTTTGTCGACTCCCGTTACTTCCGCCATGAACACTTCGACTTCCGGCTGGTTACGCAGCACATTGCGAATTGGCGCCGCGATGTCGGCCGGAGACAAGCCGGCAGTGGCCACCTGGTAAAGCAGAGGCTGAAATAGATGGTGGTTATTGCGGTCGATCAGGGTGACACTTACGGGTGCACGGCGCAACATGCGGGCGACTTCGAGGCCGCCGAATCCGCCGCCAACAATGACTACATGAGGCTTTTCGCTCTGCCTTCGGGTGGTCTCCATCTGTCCGTCCATTTCCGGCTGGCCTCGTCGGATCCGCGCGGCCAGCCGGCGCGTAACATCCATTATGGTTCAATGCGCCGCGGACCGTCAAGGAAGGGACCAATTCCGGGATTTGCCATCAGGTACAATGGATACTCGCCAGATCCGCATTCAAAGGTAGGTTCTCGCTATGGTTATGCGCATTGCACTGTTCGCCGCCGCGCTGACTGTTTTGGTCGGCTTGGTGGGGCCCGTCCGGGCCGCGACTCCCCGGCAAAGGGTGCTCCTCGATGCCCATTGGCGGTTTCATCGCGGTGATTTTCCGGGACAGGCCGGATCCGCGATCACCAATTGGCGCTGGATGGCCGACGCGCCGGGCACCCAGGTCGTCTTTCCGCCCGCGCGCGCGGAGCTGAGATGGAGAGAGGCGACCGCCGGACAGGACGTCTTTAAGGGACGGGTCGGATTTGCCTGGTTTCGCACAACATTGCCCGATACCGCCAGGCGAGGACGCACGATTCACTTCGACAGCATCGACGACAATGCAACGGTGTTCTTGAACGGCAAACAGCTCGTGCACCACGAGGGCTGGAACGACGCGTTCGACGTTCCGCTGGACACCGCGTGGCAGCGCGGCCAGCCCAACGTGCTCACCGTTCTGGTGGAAAACACGGCCGGTGCGGGAGGGCTCGGCGGCGCGGAACTCCACACGGAGGGCGCCGTTGTTGCTTCTGGTCCCGCGCTTGCCGCCTACGACGATCGCTTCTGGCAGGACGTGCACCTGCCCCACGACTTCGTCGTTGAGGGCGCCTTCACGGAGAGGGCGGACGCGGGCCATGGCTCTCTGCCGACGGACATCGGCTGGTACCGGAGATCGCTCGACGTTGCGGCGGTCGATCGCGGAAAGCGATTGTGGCTCGAGTTCGATGGAGTGTATCGAAACAGTCTGGTCTGGCTGAACGGCCGCCTCCTTGGCAACCATAAGAGCGGCTACGTTGGTTTTCGCTATGATATCACCGACGCCGTAAACTACGGTGGCTCCAACGTCCTGGCGGTCCGTTGCGATGCACGGGCGCAGGAGGGCTGGTGGTACGAGGGTGGGGGCATCTACAGGCATGTCTGGCTAAACAAAGCCGAGCCGGTGCACATTGTTCCCGACGGCGTCTTCGTAACGTCGTCGCTACAACCGGACTCGAGTGCGGATATCACGGTTCAGGTCGACCTCGCGGGTCCAGATAGAAACCACGGCGTCCAGATCGTGTCGACGATCACGTCGGTCGGTGACAAGGAGCCCGACGAGCTGCCGACTTCTCTGGAGCCGGTGACGGCGTCGATCTCCGGAGGCAAGGCGCGAGTCAAAGGAAGCTTGACGGTTGCGCGTCCCAGGCTCTGGAGCATCGCGGAGCCGAATCTATATCGCGTCGTTACACGAATTGAGGAGAGTGGGCGCGTTGTCGACACCGTGAGCACGGTATTCGGCATCCGCTCGATCCGCTTTGATGCGGCGCGAGGACTCTTCCTCAACGGCCAGCCCGTTAAGATTCAGGGCACGTGCAATCATCAGGATTTCGCGGGTGTCGGCATCGCCATGCCGGATAATCTGCTGGAGTGGCGCATCCGGAAGCTTAAGGAGATGGGTTGCAACGCCTACCGCATGTCGCATAATCCGCCGGCGCGAGAGCTGCTGGACGCCTGTGACAGACTGGGCATGCTCGTAATGGACGAGAACAGGCACCTGGGCGACACCTACCGCGACCACACGCCGCCAGGTACGCGGTATTCCGACCTATCCGACCTTCGCGACATGGTTCTCCGCGATCGTAATCATCCGTCGGTTATCGTGTGGTCGATGTGTAACGAAGAGGGCCTGCAGGGATCAGACGAGGGCGCGACGATCTTTGACGCGATGAAGCAGGAGGTGCTCGCGAACGATCCGAGCCGCCCAATTACCTGCGCAATGAACGGAGGTTGGGGACACGGAATATCACTGGTCGAGGACCTTCAGGGCTGCAACTACAGTCCGACGGAGTACGACGGCTTCCACAGTGCGTTTCCAGATAAGCCGATGTATGGCAGCGAGACGGCAAGCGCGGTTTCAACACGTGGAGAGTATGTGAACGATCCGGTCAAGGGCTATGTCAGCGCCTACGATGTAAACGCCCCCAGCTGGGCTCAGACGGCGGAGACGGCATGGCGAGCCCTTGCGACGCGCCCGTTTATGGCCGGAGGCTTCGTCTGGACAGGCTTCGACTACAAGGGCGAGCCGACTCCCTATTCGTGGCCCTGTATCAACTCCCATTTTGGAATCATGGACGAGTGCGGATTCCCAAAGGACACATATTACTACTATCAGTCGTGGTGGACGGATCGGGACGTCGTCCATCTCCTGCCTCACTGGAACTGGCCCGGCATGGTTGGAAAGCCCATCGACGTCTGGTGCCACAGCAACGCCGATACGGTGGAGCTTCTCCTTAATGAACACAGTCTTGGCTCACAGGGGATGCCGACGTTCGGGCACCTGGAGTGGATAGTGCCGTATGCGCCTGGCAGACTGGTGGCCCGGGCCTATCGTGGCGGCAAACTGGTGGCATCCGATGTGGTCGAAACCACCGACGCGCCGACGCAACTCCGATTGACGACGGACCAGACCAGGCTTACGGCCGACGGAGAGAGCGTTACCATGGTAACGGTCAGCGTGTTGGATAGTAAGGGTCGAATCGTACCCTACGCGGGCAACGAGATCGTTTTCACCGTTAATGGGCCGGCCGCTGTCGTGGGCGTGGGAAACGGCGATCCGAGCAGCCACGAGCCGGACAGGGCTTCTAGGCGACGGGCGTTTCACGGTCTGGCGCTCGCAGTCGTTCAGGCGACAGATACGGCGGGCAAGATCGAAGTCAGCGCTGCCGCACCCGGACTCAAACGCGCTGTGATCTCACTGGAGTCGCGTAAGTGATATTGCAATCTTCAACTCCCTTCCGATTCATTTGGAGCCAGACGAATTGAGGTGGACCCCGTACCTAGTCGCATCTCTTCGGCTCCTTCGTCCTCACGGGATCCTGGCCAACAACGACGCAAACTTGAACCGTCTCGGTCTAGGGTCTGCAAGGATTCTGGCGATGACGCCGGATAGATGGGCCGACCTCTTCAATACACGGATCCGTAAGCGTATCGTTGCCCAGAACCCGTCGACACCGGCAAATCGGCTGCGTCTGGCGCCGTATTCAACTCTGGATCAGGCCCAAACGTCATATCAGACTGCAATACGCGATCTGACGACCATAGCCGAGATCCTCCGTAATGAGCGAGCGGACGCCGCGACCACTGTCGGAACGTATCTCAATCAAGTAAGCAGGACGTCCGGAGGATGAGCGGAGCCGTCCGGTTTGGCGGCCAGAGGAAGTCTTAGGATTCACGTGGAATACAGGTGAAACACTCGTCGGCTTCAGGCCGCGCCATTGCAGTTGCGTTCTCCGGAACGATACAACGGCAGCGACGCCGGCGTCGCGAAAGGAACGGAATTCATGGCAGATAAGGTCCGCATTGGAGTGATCGGAACGGGTGGCATCGCGAATGCCGCGCACCTGCCCGGATACAGCCGCATCCCCGATGAGTGCGAAGTATTCGCGATGTGCGATATCGACCCAAAGGCGCTGAAGCAGACGTCGGAGAAGTATCCGGAAATAAAGCACCAGTTCGAGGATTATCAAAAGATGCTCGAGATGCCGGAGATCGATGGGATCTCTGTCTGCACGCCCAATTTCGCGCATCACCGGATCACTATTGACGCGCTTAAGGCCGGCAAGAACGTCCTCTGCGAGAAACCGATCGCGCTCAATGCCGTGCAGGGCAAGGAGATGGTGGATACCTCTCGAAGGACGGGTAAGTTTCTGCAGATCGGCTACAATAGCCGGTTTGCGCCGGCAAGCCAGGCGCTCCAGAAGTTCATTGCGGACGGCGAAATCGGCGACGTGTACTACGCCAGGGCACAGTCGCTCAGGCAGCGGGGAATACCCGGATGGGGCGTCTTTATCGACAAGGAGAAGCAGGGCGGTGGACCGCTGATCGACATCGGCGTCCATATCCTTGACCTGACTCTATGGTTTATGGGCCATCCACGCCCGACGGCGGCAAGCGGAGTAACCTATCAGAAGTTCGGAAAACGGGGTGACGTCGTCGGCTTTATGGGGCAATGGGACTACAAAAAGTTCACGGTCGAAGACTTCGCCTCAGCCCTGATTCGCTTCGAAAACGGGGCGGCGATCTGTCTGGAAGCGAGCTTTGTCGCCAATATTCCACAGGAAGTCCATAATACTACGCTGCTTGGGACGGAAGGCGGCGCCACCTCGACGCCGCCAACAATCACACAGGAGAAGCACCGAAGCCTGTATACCGCGGAGCTGAAAGTTCCCAATGCAAACGTGAACACTCACTTCCTGGAAATGCAGGCGTTTGTGCAGTGCATTCGGGACAGGCGTGAGCCGCTCGTTACAGGTGAGCATGGGTTAATGGTTGCCCAGATCATGGACGCGATCTATAAGTCCTCCGACGAGGGGCGCGAGGTGACGATCGGCTAGGCCGCTGTCTCTCTCTCGCCGGCTTGCATCGGTTTCGCGCGCGGACCGAGGAGAAGGAGAGCGCTCACGGCGGCGGTCGCTGCGCCGACGAAGAACGGCGCGGCTGGATTCCATTCGTAGAGGCGGCCGGCGAGGATGCTTGCCGGGAGCAGAGCGAGTCCAACCACCATGTGATAAGCGCCTATCTGTGCGCCGCGCCGCGCGGGATCGGAGAAATCAGCCGCGAACGCCCGCTGTGAGCCCTGCGTCAGGGTATAGTAGCCGCCGTACAACATGAAGAGCGCCCAAATCGCCGCATGGTTCTCGCCCCGCACGAGAGCGAAGCCGAGATAGACAATCGCGAACACGGCGTAACCGGCAATGATCAGGGGCCGGCGCCCAAGCCTGTCCGACAGGACGCCCGCGGCGTAGCCAAGAGCCGCCTCGACCACGTTGAACGCGGCATAGAGCCACAATAACATTCGATTGTCGAAGCCGAAATTGTTGGCGCGCAGGATGAGGAAGGCGTCGCTTGAGTTCCCAAGGTTAAATAGAAACGCAATGCCGAGGAACCGGCGATACCCCGGATCGAAGTCACGCCAGCTCATACGGGCAGTGTCGACCGCCACATTCGGATTCCGCGCCGCATGAGCGGGGACTGAATCCGACGCCACCCATGAAGTAAGCTCCTTGCGTTCCCGGACGAAGAAGATGAGAGTTGCAACCGCTAGAATACCGGGAATGCCGGCAAACAGGAATAGCGACCGCAGCTGATGTTCCTTTGATCCCGCGCACACCGACAGGAACCAGAGTCCGAGCAAAGGTCCCAGCACGGCACCGGTAGTGTCCATCGCGCGGTGCAGTCCGAATGCTCTGCCTCGCAGCCTCTGCGGCGTTACTTCCGCGATCAGTGCATCGCGAGGCGCCGTTCGCAAGCCTTTCCCGACGCGGTCCAGAAATCGAATCGTCAATACGGACGGCCACGCGGTTGCCAGGGCCAGCAACGGCTTTGCAATCGCGCCGAAGCTGTAGCCGACTATCGTGAGGGGCTTTCTTCGTCCGGATCGGTCGGAGTATCGGCCTGCCGCGAGTCGCAACAGGCTTGCCGTACTCTCCGCGACGCCCTCGATGACACCCACAGCCTGCGCGCGCGCTCCCAGCACCTGGGTAAGAAACAGTGGCACCTGGGTGTAGACCATCTCGGATGCGATGTCGGTAAAGAGGCTCACGAATCCCAGCGCCACCACGGTCCGGCTCAGGCGGCTCGGAGGCGTCGGCCTCAGGCCGGAATCTTCCGTCGACGCCGATTCGTTCTCGGCACCCGTCATCCCTGGAAGACGGCTCTCAGCGACTCCGCAATGTGCTTGAGGCCGACTTCGGGGTGCACCTTGTAGCCCTCGACTTCTCCGGTCACATACTCGTCGTAGCCGATGGCCTCCAGGGCGGCGCGAACCTTAGCCCACGGTACATCGCCCTGCAGGGGATTGCAAAAGCCCGAGCCGTTGCCGACATTCGACTTGAAGTCCTTCACGTGTACCTTCTTGATTCGGCTGCCGAGGATCCGAATCCACTGGTCCGGGTAACCGTATTGTAGAATGTTGCCCGCATCGAAGTAGGCCCCGATGTACGGATTGCCGATTTCGTCTAGGTACCGCGCAAACTCCAGGGGGCTCAACAAAAACTTGTTCCAGACGTTCTCCACGCCGATAGCGACGCGCCTGTCCTCGGCGTCCGGCGCCACACGGTGAAGTCCCTCCTGCGACCATCGGTAGACGTCGTCGTATGCCGTATCGGCATTGACTACTCCGGGCACGACGAGGATCGTATCGACACTCATCCAGTTCGCGACCTCCAGCGACTTCCGAACGACCGCTTGAGCCTTTTCGCGTATCGCCGGGTCCGGCGAACCGAGCGGATAACGCCAGCCAAGACCCGTCGATAGGCTGGAGAGCTCGATCCCCGCTTCGCGGGCAGAGGCGACGATGGAACGTACGGCAGGCTCGTCGCTCTCTAGGGTCAGCTCACCGTCTTCAGCGATATTGATTTCGATGCTGTCGAATCCCGCGCGTTTCGCCATCCGAAAGGCGTCCGACAACGACAGCGCCGGAGGAAGGGTCCAGCGGTTGATACCGATCTTCATAACGAGTGTCTCCTGTAAGAGCCTTCGGTGTCACGCTTCAAACGATGAGGCGGGACGGAAGGCGGCGCTGAAAGTCAGTTCGGCGACGCAATGGTCAATCCCTCTTCAAGAGCCTGCCGGTCGATATACTGGCTCGCCGCTAAACTCGATAAAAAAGTCGCGGATATTGTCTCCTTGGCGGGAACTTTGGTCGAGTGTAATTCGTCTGAACAAGTAACGGCATATAACTAGGTCGCTTTTCACCTTGAACTGCCGATTGCAGACTTCGCAAGTCCATATTGAAACCCGTTCTTCGGCAACGATTGTCGTGGATGGATGGCCCATGAGAATGGAATGTGGCGAGATCCGCCATGACTCTCGTGCGCCGTGCTGAACCGCTTTATATTGATCTTGACCGGCCCTGTCATGGCATCCGCCAGACAGGGCCGGTTCTGTGTGTATCTGATTTGACTGGTCTCAGAGCAGCCCCCAGAGCTCAGAGTTACTCACATTGCGGCAGAGATTGTCGCTCCATGCAGGCCCCGAGCAACGTCTGCGCGTTTACCGCATTCGGACCAAACGCGATCACGATCAGGGACATCGCCCTTCATCGGTCAAGTTCCGATCAGACTTGTCAGGAGACTAACCATGCAGACGCTTAAGCATTCCGAGCAGCCGGAACAATCCAGCAGATTTACACCCTATTCGTCCGCGCCATGCGCCAGCGAAATCGTCCTCTTGGAACGCTGCAAGGCCGGCGAATCCGCCGCTTGGGACACTCTGATACGCAAATATGAGAAGTCGGTTTATAAGTTCGCCTATTCGCTGTGCCGCAACCATGAGGAGGCCGGCGACATCGCAGGACAGGTATTCCTGCGGCTCTACCAGAATCTCCACACCTTTCGAAATGAAGCGAGTTTTACCTCGTGGCTGTTCCGCATTGTCCGAAACACCTACCTAGATCTATGCGTTCGCCCGGCGCATCGGGGGCATCTGAGCCTCGATGCCGGACCGAATAACGATATGGAGCCCACGGCGGGCAGAGACATTATGGATCCCTCTCCGTCACCCGAAGCGATCTGCATGGAGCAGGAGGTTTCCAAGCTCCTAGCGAAGGCCATCATGCATCTGCCGGCTTACCAGCGCCAGGTGCTGAGGATGTACCATTCGGAGGGCAAATCATACGAAGAGATCGCGGAGGCAACCGGGCTTTCGATCGGCACGGTGAAGTCGCGGCTGAACCGCGCACGAACCATGCTCCGCGAGCGCCTGGCCCCCTATCAGGAAACGCTGATGGTTGCGTAGCAAGGCGCGGACCGGTCGCCGCGATCGACCTGCGAATGCCTGCTGCCCACTCGCGCTGTGGATAAGTGGCCTCAGCTGCTGCCCGTGATCTTGTTACTGAACGCTATTTCGGCGTCGGACATTGTGGATCGGCAACAGAACATGGGCCGCGGGACGTGTCCCGCGGCCCATGTTCTGTGCGATCTATCATCGTGGGTATACGACCGGATGATGACGCGAGAGCTATTTTGCGCGAGGATGAGCCTTGCGGTAGACGTCCTTTAAGCGGTCGTTCGTAACGTGGGTGTAGATCTCGGTCGCCGAGATCTGTGCATGTCCCAGCAGCTCCTGGATGGTGCGGAGATCCGCGCCCTGCGCCAGCAGGTGAGTCGCAAACGAGTGGCGAAGCACGTGAGGTGTCACCTTCTCCTCCAACTCGGCGCGTTCCGCGAACGACTTCACGATTCCCGAAGCTTTGCCCCTATGCATAGGCCTGCCATCCCAATCCGGAAAAAGCAGCGGACTCCTCGCCTCTTCCATGGTCTGTGGCGCCGAGATTGCGCGCCGTTGCCGAGGGCGCGAGGCGCGCCGCTCGTGTGAACCGTCCCCTTCCCCGCCTCTCACGAGCGCGGTTCGCTGCTCTAAATAGAGCGCAACGAACTCCACCGCGACCTTGCCGATCGGCACGTACCGCTCCTTACGACCTTTGCCGAAACAGTGCAGCAGTCCGCCGTCAAGGTCGAGATCGTCGAGAGTCAACGCCGTAAGCTCCGACACTCGGATTCCGGTTGCATAAAGCAGCTCGCACATCGCCTTGTCACGCAGTGATCGGGGCTCGGTCGGCTCTGCTTGATTGAGCATCTGCTTGACCTTGGTGATCGAGAGGGCCCTGGGCAGACGGCGCGGCCGTTTGCGTCCCGCGATGCCGGAAGCGAAGTCGTCTTTCCGCACGCCGTCGACAACGAGATACTTTGCAAACGAGTGGATGGCACCGAGTTTGCGGGCGATACTAGACTCCGATAGTCCGCGGTCCTTGCAGTGCGCGACGAAGGTCAGCACGTGCAACTCGATCAACTCTTCGCCCAGGCGAACGCCGCGTTGCATCGCGATAAGAAAGAACTGCTCCAGGTCGCCACGGTAGTTCGTTGCGGTGTGCGGCGACAGGCCGCGCTCAGCGGTTAGGTACAGTAAAAATCCATCGAGATGGGTTTGTAGATCAGCCATTATATTTTACTATTCGATACGCATAGGCAGCCGGTGCGTTGACTGGCGACGCTTTCAGTTCAGAAATCAGTGCAGAAAGAGAATGTAGACGCCCAGGACGATCAAAACGGTGGCGACGACGAATCCCTCGTTACGCTCCAGCCAGTCCAGTTTGAGGTGCTGAAGCCCCATCAGCGTCAGCCAGACGAGCGCGACCATCAACGATATTGTCGTGACGGCCATTACAACGCTTACGGCTCCAATGATGGACCACGGAAACGATGCGGCGGCAATGTAGATTGAGAGCAGGTCGAGGCACGGTGACAGCGTCATGCCAAGCACAAGTGCGGCGAGCGCGCCCGGAACGGCAGCTCTCTCTCGGGCTTCGAGGTCCATGTGGTGGTGGCCCGGATGTTGGCAGCCCGACCGGCGAAAACCGCGAATTAGAAACCCAATTCCCAAAATGATGAGCGCACACGCGGCGGCGGCATGCTCGACAAAGGGGGGAATGCGGTTGGCGATCTCCTTGCCTGCGTAAGCAACGACTAGCCCGAGAGCCACCGTGAAACATACGTGACCCGCGCCGGCCAGTGCAGTGACTCCCAACGTCGTCGGAGTCGGCCAGCGATTCGCGCGTCCGACCAGGGCGAACGAGAGCCAATGTGATGGGATGAGAGCGTGGAGAAGCGCGTTGGAGAACGCCAGGGCCAGGAGAATCATGGCGGAATGGTCGTTCGGCAACGGGCGTGTCCTTTCATATCGTCCGTCCAGATCCCGACGCGACGGCTAACGTCAGTATACCGCCTTCCACATCAGTGTCACCCCGTAAGTTCGGCCCGCCATCTACCGTCTGCCGTCTACTTTCTATCGTCTGCCTCTCCAGCAAGTCGCTGAAGCGCGTCCAGAGAGTCGGCATCCGCAGGTTTCTTGTCCTGCCGCCACCGGGAGATCCGTGGAAAGCGTACAGCGATACCGGACTTGTGGCGACTCGACTTCTGGATGCCTTCGAAGTCCCGTTGCGGGCGCCAATGATAGATTGGAAGACCGAAGGTCGACTCGGTAACGAAGGTATTACAGGTTACGAGTTCGAATGGCTCACAGGTGGGATCCGACTCCGTCTTGTAGTCGCCGGCGACGACCCAGACCTCGCCTCGATTTTCGACCCGAACCTGCGCCGAGCCAAGAATATGCCCGGCAGGATGGAAACTGACGCGAACGCCCTCCAGGTGGAGTGATTCGCCCCACGGAATGCCCCGAATGGAGGCGTCTGGGCCGAGTCGCTCCCTGAGCACTGCCATGCCCCGCTCCGACGTCAGGTAGGAGCTGCTTCCCCAACGGGCGTGGTCGGAATGTCCGTGCGTAATTACGGCTCGCTCGACAGGCTCCCACGGATCGATGTGGAAACCTCCAGCGGCGCAATAGAGTCCGCTGTCGGTTGTCTGCAGCAGAGGTGCGCTCAGGGACCTACTCCACTCAAGACGTAGACGCTCATCACACCAGTGATTGGAGGTACTCGACGACGGTTTTCGCGAAATCGCCGCCTGCAATCGCGTGGCGCAGAAGCGGAATACCGTGCGGCCCGAAGGCGCCCGCTGTTGCTGGACTGGCCTCGACGATCGCTCTTACAACATCCAGTTGGCCGAGCATCGCCGCAGCAAAGACGTCGATACGCGCGCCTTGTGCAGTGAGAAACACCGCGATGTCGCGGCGGCCCATATGCGCGGCCGCCCCGAGCGCCGTCTCCCAGTCGCCCTTGCCCCAATCCCAGGCAGCATTGATGAGCGCCGGCTCCTGAACCAGAAGCTCGCGCACCCGGTCAATGTCCCCGTGCGCCTTACCTACAAACTCTTGAACGAGGTCCGGATCGATTCTTGGGCTGTCAGTCATAACTCCTCCAATCACGCGGTTTTGGGCGGCCGTCCGGCGCGGCGACGACTTATGCCCATCGCGCTGACATGCAGCCACAAATGAAAAGAACATTTGGTCGGTGCGATCCGTCTCACCATCGTTACATACGGTATTCCGTCACGAATCTGCTGTAGAATCGTTACCTACTATGTCGTTGAACTACTCGGCATGTTTTGCTGCGGACACCGACAAGGAGAAGAGATATGAACTACAAAACTACACTGGCAGCACTTGCCACAGCCGTGGTAATTGGCGCATCCGTTCTCCCGGCAACGCCCGCCGCGGCTCAGAATTCCCATCACCGCCAGCAGACCAAAAACAACTGGCGCAACGTTGCGATCGGCTCAGGAGCCCTTGGTGTCGCGGGTCTGCTTACCCACAACAGCACCCTCGCGATAGCCGGCACTGCGGGAGCCCTGTACTCCGCCGACCGGTACGAGCACGATCGTAAGAGCCAGAGCAGAATGGACCACGAGCGCGCGGCCCTCTATCACCGAAGGTACTACACGCACAACGGCCATCGGTATGTGCGCCGGACGGTGTCCAGGCACGGTCACCGCTACTATCAGTTCGTTCGTGGCTAGATCGTGAGACGACTGTTAGCTCAACAGCAACCGTCGTTCAGCCGCATTTGATTTTGCGACCGGTCGGGACTTCCCGTCCGGTCGCGGTTCCTTTGGGACAGACCACCGCATCGGGTTCCTGAGCCAGTCGAGCGCGGATATTTCATAACCGCTGCGGCGCGGGCTTTGCACCGAGAATCTCGCTATCTTCCGTTTAGAGAATGAAGAATGGTCAATAGCTCGTCGACCTCCTCGGCCGAGTTGTAATGCACCAGCCCGATGCGAACCGCTCCTTCAGGCTCCAGTCCCAGACGCTCCATGAGACTCAGGGCGTAGTAGTTGCCGCTCCAACAGAACACTCCCTGTTCCGCAAGCACCGCGGCAACCTCTCGCGGCCGGCGACCCTCCAGATTGAAGGCTACCGTGGCCCCGCGTTCGTGCTTTCTCGTGCGGTCGGTTAATCCAAGAATGTGCGCCCCGCCCACAGACTCCAGTCCATCGATAAGCCGCCACGCCAGAGTCGCCTCGTACTCCTGGATGGCTTGCATCGCGCACTTGAGCTCTAGTCGACGGTTCCCAAATCCCGCCGATTCATAGATCGATCGGAATGGTCCGCCGTAGCGCTCCCCTATCTCAGCGAAATACTCGACTGCGCCGAGCACTCCGGCGATACCCTCATAGTTCGGCGTGCCGGTCTCCCATCGCCAAGGAACGACATCTTTGACCGGGCGTAACCTATAGGGCGTAAGTCGTTCGAGATGTTCACGCTTGCCGTACAGTACGCCGACGTGCGGGCCGAAAAACTTGTAGGCCGAGCAGACGAGGAAATCGCAATCCAGCGCCTGGACATCCACGGCGCCATGCGGAACGTATTGGACGGCGTCTACGAAGACGAGCGCGCCGACGGCGTGAGCGCGCTGGATGATTGCCGCGACGTTTGGAATCGAGCCGACCGCATTGGACGCGTGGGTTACCGCGACGAGACGGGTCCGTTCGTTGAGCACAGAGTCAAACGCGGCTGGATCGAGCGTGCAGTCCGAGGGATTAACGTCTACCGTGCGGATAACGACGCCCCGCCGCGCGAGATCGGTCCAGGGCGTCACGTTGGCATCATGATCCAGAGTGGTGACCACGATCTCGTCACCCGGTCGAATAGCGTCCGCGAACGACCTGGCGAGATGGAACGTGAGCGTCGTCATATTTGCGCCGAAAACGATCTGGTCCGGTGACGCGGCATTGATGAGGTCTGCCGTGGCTACGCGAGCGGCCAGTGTTGTTTCGTCTGTTCGTCGACTGGTCTCGAACGTGCCTCCACCGTTAGCGCATCGCGATTCAAAGGTTTCCGTGACCCTTTCGATCGCGTTCCGGCAGACTTGCGTGCCGCCAGGTCCGTCAAAGAAGATCGCCGGTCGACCACCGTAGTGCCTGGACAATGCGGGAAAGTGAGCGCGCACTTCGGCGACATCGTAGTGATGTGAAACCATGCTTTACCCTTCAAGAGATCGGTCGCTCGGAAGCGAGCGCTTCTCAGCATGGCAACGAGGTTCTCCGCCTGGCTGCCGAACTCCTTCGCCCGCCGGCACACGACCCTGGAAGCCAACAATTCGGGTAACAAGCGAGCCGCGCATGTGTCACAATGGAGACGACCAGTTCGGTCCTGGAGAGTGCTTCGAATGCTCATCGTCACGTGGCGCAACTTGTTATGGACATCCGCGGTGATATCGACATCCGCCGCCTGGTCCGCGCCGCGAGCGACAGGTTCTTCGCGTCCGATCAGTTTTGTCAACGATGTCGTGCCCGTCCTGACGCGCGCGGGGTGCAATGCCGGGGCTTGCCATGGCGCAGCCGCGGGCAAGGGCGGTTTCAAGCTGTCCCTTCGCGGCTATGCGCCGGAAATCGATTTCGACGCGATCGCGAGATTGGGCCGCGGCAGACGGATCAACACCAGCGCTCCCGAGCAGAGTCTGTTCTTGCGGAAGCCCCTGATGGAGGTTCCGCACCGCGGCGGACAGGCACTGCAGCGCGGCACCGCCGAGTTTGGCATTCTTTCGCGGTGGCTTGCCGATGGAGCCCCTCCGCCCCGAAGTGCTGATCCGCACGTTACGGCACTTCGCGCGTCGCCGGGCGTCCAGTCGCTTTCCCCACGCACCACAAGGCAGTTAAGGGTGGAAGCGCTGTTTTCTGACGGCTCCCATCGCGACGTGACCCACTGGACGCGCTATGCGACCAACGACGAAAACGTCGCTTCCGTCGCGCCGGACGGTAAAGTCACGGTGACAGGTTGCGGGCAGACGTCGATAATGCTTGGCTACCAGGACCGCGTCGCAGTTGCAAACGTGCTCGTGCCGTTCCCGCAGAGGATTAGTCCGAAGGCATACTCCACGCTGCCGCGCGCCAGCTACATAGATGATGCCGTCTACGCGCGCCTTTCCGCCCTCCATCTCTTTCCGAGCGCCGAGGCCGGCGACCTCGAGTACATCCGGCGTGTAACGTTAGACCTCACGGGCGAGCTGCCGAC
>JBBQVV010000017.1:0-33315 GCA_038211235.1 Chthonomonadales bacterium
TCTCCATCAGCGCGTCGTAGAGCGAGACGATCATGTGCCAGTCTGTCTCGTCAACAGTAAGTGCGTTCGCGTGGACGGCCGCTATTGCGGCTTCGACGTGATAATCTGTCAGTTCCGGTCCCGTCGCGGAGCAGTCGAGAAGCTTCTGACCTCTCGTCAACAGGTCTCGATTCCACAGGGATCGATCTTGATCGAGAAAACCAATGAAGTCGCCGTGTGCGTCGACTCTCCCGGGGAGACGCCCCGCGTTGAGATGCATGAGCGCGGATAGCGCGTAAGACGCCGGTGTAGAAGTGAGAGAGTGATCGAGGAGCATGGCGGTCAAACGGATCGCTTCCCCACAGAGCTCCACGCGCATCCCGGACCTGACGGATGCGCCATGGTATCCCTCGTTAAACAGCAGATAGAGCGCCCGATGCACTGCCGTAATGCGTGCTGAGAAGTCGGCATCGCTGAGGTCAAACAGTTTCTTAGATCCGGCGAGGACCTTCTTAGACCGGCTGATCCGTTTTTCGATGGCAGCGTGGGAACTCAGGAAGGCTCCTGCGATTTCATCCACGCTGAACCCGCAAAGAATGTGAAGTACGAGCGCGACCTGTGTCTCCTCGCGCAGTCGGGGATGGCAGCAGGAGAACATCATTCGCAGCTGATCGTCCTTGATCGTGTGAGCATCAAAAAGCGCTTCAAGCCAGGGTGCTTGCGACCAGTCCGTATCAAGCAACCGGCCGATCTCGGGCGCGAATGTGCGTGCCGTTCGCTCGCGACGAAGTGCGTCGAGCGCCCGATTCTTCGCTGTCGCCATGAGCCAGGCGGAGGGATTCTCAGGCACGCCTCGGAGCTTCCAGACCTCGATCGCGCGGCAGAAGGCGTCCTGTACGACGTCTTCTGCCAGCGCGAGGTTTTGCACGCCGAAGATGCGCGTGAGCGTTGCGACCATGCGTCCCGATTCTCGCCTGAAGAGATGGTCGATCGGCTCCACTACATCTCCATCTTGATGACCGGGCGAACCTCCACCAGGCCCCCTGCATCGAAGATCGGGCAGCCCTTGGCCAACTCTGCTGCCTGGGCCAGATCGTCGGCCTTGATAACCGTGTAGCCGCCGACAAGATCCTTGGACTCGGCGTAAGGACCATCCGTGACCGTCCTGGCGGAGCCCTGGACGACTTTGCCCGCGCTATCAAGCGGCTGGCCCGTGTTGACTACATGGCCCTTCGATCCTAGCTCCTGCAGCCACGCCATCCACTTCTGCATGATCTGTTGGCCTTGCTCAGCCGACGCAGGCCGCTCGCCACCGCGATACAGAAACACGAACTCGCTCATAATCGTATCTCCCTTCAGTAGTGATCCAATCGTTCTGATAACGTTTGAGCTTTGCGCCAGCGGACACTTTTTTCTCAATTCTATTCGGGCCCTGTATTTTTTACTGACCCTGGCGCTCGGCTTAAGGACTGGCGGCCTAATCGCGGACCTGGAATCGGTATTCACGACATGGGCGGCATGGACCTGCGCGATTTCCATTGGCAGGTATTGTCCGGCGGAGGACTCACCGCGGCTCCTGCCGAAGTGCAGGACAACATCTGATGCCGACCGCCGACACACTTGTTGTTGTCCGCACGGATGGGAGCAACCGAACTGGCGTCAGCGCGTACCACGCACATATGATTCAGTCAGGCGATACAATTGGCCCCTATACTCTACTCCGCACGCTCGGACGTGGAGCGTTCGGTGAGGTGTGGCTGGCGGACCGCCGCTCATCACTGCTCACGACGCAGGTTGCTTTAAAGCTGCCCCTCGATCAAGACGACGACATCGAAGCGATACGGCGCGAAGCACAGATCTGGCTCAGGGCAAGCGGACATACCAACATCGTTCCGGTTCTGGACGCCGAGATCTACAATGGGCAGGTGGTCATCGCGAGCGAGCACGTCGCGGGCGGATCGCTCGCGGATTGGCTGGAAAAACATGGCGGCAGGGCTCCCTCGGTCGATGCCGCCGTAGCGATGATCCGAGGTATCCTCGCGGGCCTGCAGCACCTGCATCTGAGTAGTCTCGTCCACCGTGACCTCAAGCCAGGAAATATACTCATTCAGGGCAACACTCCCCGCCTTACTGATTTCGGCCTTACACGGGTTCTGCAGCCAAGTGGAGACTCCACAGGTATTGCCGGCACGCCCCGTTACATGGCGCCCGAGGCATTCCACGGCCGGTATTCGCAGCAGTCCGATGTTTGGGCTGCCGGGATGCTGCTCCACGAACTGCTCACCGGAACGCTGCCCTATCCCGAGACGGAGTTCTATGCGCTCCTTCTGGCGATCACCAGTGACGAGCCCGTTGTCCTCTCCAGCGAGATTTCTACTTCACTGATCCAAGTACTCGCTAAAGCGCTGGAAAAGGCCGCGACTGATCGGTTCGAATCGGCCGCGGAGATGACCGCGTCGCTTGATGAGGCGCTCTCTCGCGGTCCGTCTGCACACGACACGCAGCACCCGGCGCCCGGCATACGCCTCGACAACTTTCCAGTTCAACTGTCCTCCTTTATCGGACGGGACGAGGAGTTGGCGACTGTCAAGTCGCTGCTCGGCAAGACCCGGCTCCTGACCCTGACGGGAACTGGCGGGTGTGGCAAGACGCGGCTCGCGTTGCAAGCGAGTGCCGATGTTGCGGAGGGCTATGCGGATGGGACGTGGTTGGTAGAACTGGCTCCCCTGGCAGATCCGTGCCTAGTTGCTCAGGCTGTCGCGACCGCTTTGTGCCTTCGCGAAGAAACGGACAAATCGCTGACCCAAACCCTGGTCAGTGCACTCGAGTCGAAGGCATTGCTGCTAGTCGTCGACAACTGCGAGCATGTCCTGGATACGGTGGCCGATCTCGCGAACACCCTATTGATGCGATGCCCGGATCTTAAGATATTGGCGTCGAGTCGTGAGGGCCTTGGTGTCAACGGAGAACAGACGTATCGCGTCCCCTCTCTGCGCGTGCCGTACGTGCCGGGCAGCACGGATAGTCTCACCGCGGAACTCGCATGCGAGTTCGACTCTGTACGCCTGTTTGCGGCTCGCGCGGCACTGGTCAAATCCGATTTCGCCGTCACCGACGCCAACGCTGCATCCGTCGCACGTCTCTGCCATCGCCTCGATGGGCTGCCGCTCGCGATCGAGCTCGCTGCCGCTCGCGCTCGCTCCATGCCCGCGGAACAGATCGAGGCCCGCCTCCACGATCGGTTTCGGCTTCTTACCGGAGGCAGCCGGACGGCCTTGCCACGCCAGCAGACCTTGCGTGCACTCATCGACTGGTCGTATGACCTCCTGTGCACAGCTGAACAGGCGCTGCTTCAGCGCCTATCGGTGTTTGTGGGCGGATGGTCACTGGAAGCGGCAGAGCACGTGTGTACGGACGCAGTGCCCACTGCCGACACAGTAATCGAAGATCGAAACTCGAAAGTCGAAGGTAACGATGTCTTGGACCTCCTGACCGCTCTGGTCGATAAGAGCCTGGTCATCTACGAAGACCAGAGAGGGGAGGCGCGCTATCGGCTGCTGGAAACGGTCCGTCAATATGCCAGGGATAAACTGGTTGAGTGCGGTATGGGCGATGCCTACCGCAGTCGCCAAAGAGACTACTTCCTCAACTTCGCCGTGAAAGCGCGAGAACAACTCGAAGGGCCGAAGCAGGTTCAATGGCTGACCAGCCTGGAGACCGAACACGACAACCTGCGCCAGGCACTGACTTTCTGTCTTGAGGACGCGGACGGCGTGGAACGAGGTCTTGCGCTTGGCGCTGCATTGGCACTCTTCTGGCGGACTCGCGGGTATCTGAATGAAGGACGGGAACACCTGGCCGCACTACTGGCTCTCCCAGAGGCACATCAGCATCCAGGAGTGCGCGCTCGGGCTCTCACGGGAGCGGGGGTCCTTGCCCGATTGCAGAGCGACTATGCCGCCGCTCGCTCTCTGCATGAGGAGAGCTTGGAGTTAAGGCGGGAGTTGAGGGACCGCCACGGCATCTCGGAGTCGCTTGGCAACCTGGCGGTCGTTGCCCGCCATCAGGGCGATTACGTGGCCGCCGAATCGCTCAATAGGGAGAGCCTTGCGATAAGACGCGAACTGGGCGATCGGCAGGGGGTCGCCGCCAGCCTGAGCGACCTCGGATTGGTCGCCTCCGATCTGGGAAACTACCCCGCTGCCCGATCATTGTTCGAGGAGAGTCTGGCGCTATGCCGTGAATTGGAACACAGGCAGGGAATCGCTAATTCGCTCATTAACCTGGGTAACGTGGTCCAGAGTCAAGGTGATTACGCCGCCGCTCACTCGCTGCAGCGGGAGGCGCTGGAGATCAAAAGGGCGTTTGGAGATAGGCATGGTGTTGCTTTGTCTTTGAACAATCTGGGAATCGCGGCGTTCTGTCTCGGTAACTACGCCGCAGCGCAGGCTTATAGTCAGGAGAGCCTGGAGATAGCGCGAGAACTGGGGGATAGGAAGGGCGTCGCACTTTCGCTCAATAATCTTGGGGAGCTTGCCCTGGTTCAACACGATTACGTCGTCGCCGGTTCGTTATTCGAGCAGAGCCTAAATATAAGGCGTGAGTTGGGAGACCGGACCGGCATCGCCGCCGCTCTTCTCAACCTGGGAGCCGTGGCTCGCTGCCAAGGCGATTGCAAGTCCGCTCGGATTCTGCACGAGGAGAGTATGCGACGGTTCAGGGAGTTGGGGGAGACGCAGAATATCGCTTATGTTCTTGAATCGTTCGCCTGTCTCAATGCCGAAGAGCACAGGAGTGAGCAAGCTATTTTGCTGTGGGCAGCGGCGGACCGAATTCGCGAGGAGATCGGTTCAGCGATGCCTCCCGTCAGTGAAACAGAGCGTGAGATCGCTATGGCCTCCGTGCGTCAGGCGCTGAGCGAGTCGGCCCTCTCGGCGGCCCGGGACGAGGGACGAGCCATGACGATTGAGCAGGCAATCGAAACGGCACTGGGCAACTTCACGTAGCGCACGGAAGTCGGGACACACGCGACCCACTGCACATCGGTTGCGGCACTGCCGGGCTAAGACAAATTGCATTGCATTTTATACGAAATCGAATCGCCGCGGTGTACCGAGGAGTGTATCATGGCTGAGGATCTGAACCCGGACATACGGAGACCCGATCCCGAAAGATTTGCGGGCATGGACCCATACCTTGAAAACGCGGATTACTGGCAGGGATTTCACAACGGACTGATTACTTATCTTCGGGAGAGCGTCAACCGAATTCTGCCCGAAGGCTACATCGCATTCATCGAGAAGCGGCACGTCATTCTGCCCGATGACGAACTGCGCAGGGCCGACCTTGCTCTGATTAAGCATCCAATTACGACGGCTGCAAATGCGCCTGGCGGGCTTGAAGCATCGACGAGGGGTGGGCCCGATGGCATCGTGAGTTCGCTGGTCGAGGATGTTTACGATTGGTTCATTGAGATCCGAAGCAGCCGCTCGCGACCGCGCAGGGTCGTCACAATAATTGAACTGCTGAGTCCGGCAAACAAGGCATCGGGAAGTGAGGGCCGAAGAGACTATCAGAGGAAACAGAGAGAGATTCTTTGTAGCGATACGCATCTGCTCGAGATCGACCTGCTTCGCTCAGGCACGCATACAGTAGCCGCACCACTCGAAAACCTGCCACCGCGAGATCCGTGGGACTATGTCGTCTCACTACACCGTTACACAGACCGGTTCCGATGCGCATTCTGGCTCAATCGCCTCTCCGATCCGCTGCCCGAAATCCTGATTCCACTGCTGCCGGGCGACCCGGACGTCCTTCTCGACCTTCAAAGTGTCTATCGCGAAGCCTATCTGTCGGGTCGATTTTACGAAGACATCGACTACTCGCAACCGCTGGCGTCGAGATAACCACCAGTATTCCAGTGCATCGTGTCGACCACCTTCCCATTGTCCGGGCTCACTGTGCTCATCGTCCGCCCGACGCTCACGGACGCGTCTGCGCGCCGATTATAACTTGACCTGCGTACTTCAACTCCGTTGGTTCGCCAGCCGCTACTCGCCCTCCGGCGGATCAAACGTTGTGGTGAGCGTCTGTGTCTGACCTGTTTCAGCCGCGCGGTATCCGGCCTCGATGATCTCCACGACGTGACGCGCATGCTCTGCCGTGCTCACGGTGGGGACGCCTTCGCGCACCAGGTCGACCAGCTGCATGATGTCCTCGAACACGTGCGCCTCGTCAAGATCTCGGTGAGCGCCGACCACATGCGGCAGCAGCGTATTCGCGCCCTGCGATGCAGCCTCCGCTGCCTCGCGACCCGGATACTCCAGCGGTTTTCCGTTCAGCTTCATGCCGACGATACTGCCAGTTCGGCCGTAGAAATCCGGCTGGCCGAACTGCGTCAGGGATCCGGCGAAGGTTCCGTAGACGAACGCAAACAGCGACTCGCCGAAGTCCAGCAGCATCAGCGTGTTGTCGTCGGCATCGCAGGGATACATCTGCCCCAAATATTCGCGCTCGCTGACCCCGACCCCGGACATCGCCGTGATTCGCTTCGCGGGTCCCAGAATACCGGTCAGCGTGTGAAGGCCGTAGACCGTCATGTCGTAAAGTGGTCCGCCGCCCGGCTTGCGCCAGTACCACGCGGGATTGATGTTGCTCAGAACGTCGTCGCCTGTCCGCAGACCTTCGCGCTCGTGGTAAGAACCGAAGGCGGCTCCCGTGGCCGCCCAGGCAAGCCGACCGAGGGCGCCCTCCTGAATCAGCTTTCGAATGCGCCGGTTGTGTGGCCGCAGCATCTGCCCGGGCGATGCCACCAGCTTCACGCCTCGATTGGCCGCCTCGTCGATCAGGTCAGTTGCCTCGGCCGCTGTGGTCGTGATGGTCTTGTTGAAGTGGACGTGCTTGCCGGCGCGGATCGCCTGAAGGCCCTGTTCGTAATGCATGCCGATCGGCGAGCCGATCGTGATCGCCTGCACCTTAGAATCGGCGAGAAGATCCTCGTACACCTCGTACGCCCGCGCAACACTGAACTTCTCGGCCGCCGCCTTGGCGCGCCCAGCCACGGGATCACAAACGGCCGCAAGCACTACTCTGTCCTGGACGTCGGGCAGGCACAGATGCTGCAGCGCGCCCCGGATGCCGATGCTGCCGGCGCCGACAACGCCGATTCCAAGCGGAGCAGTCATGAGTTCGTCTCCTCGTGAGTCCTATTGCTGAGTAGCGTTTGCTTCGGTGACTTACCTATGGAGTCCTTCCCGCTTCGCGGCCACCGACCCCAAATCGAAACGCGCGACAGCGCGGCAGCGTGTCCGATAATACGCCGCCTCGATGTCTGAATCACGGATGGACACGGACAATAGGATTGCATTGAGCCATCAATCCCTTTGAGGGATTGACGGCTCCGCGCGAGCTTAACAGATTGGGACGGCAACGCAAAATCAACGATTATGCGATAGCTTATCGAGGGCCTCCGCCGCGTTCCGGCGATAGCTTGCCATAATCTTGTGGGTTTCCTCCACGTATTTGCGCCGCTGCTCCGCCTCAATAGTATCCGGAAGATTCCTGCCTGCATCCCGATATAGAGCGTCCAACCGCTTATCGTCCAGGACATCCTGGAGCATCTTCCGCGCCCGCGAAGGCTCGCCGAGGCTTCTGCAGATATCGGCCGTGAAATATCGCACCAGTGCGACGTTCGTCGCGGACGGCGAATCGCGGAAGTAGGCTTCATAATAATCGACTGCCCGGTTCAAGTGCGGGCGATCCGGATTTCGAGTATCAATGTACGCCCCGTAGAAGCGACCGCGAGCGAGATCCGTGGCAGAGATCAGGGTTTCGGGCAGGTCAGGGGAGAATGCTTGTGCGGAAAGCGGCATAACGTACCGCAATACTCCTTGTTCGACTGACACGGACGGATGCGGCAGGGGGATCGTCAGCGTCAGCACCTGCCGGGAGAGCTGACCGTCGGCCATACCGAGCGTGCCGTTGAGCCGTGTATCCATCTGAGGCGCGACCGTCAGCTGCACGGTAAGCCTGGCCGGCGCGGATGCGCCGGACGGCAGCGGGTCTACGGGTGTCATCAGCATCAGCGCGCCGGATCGGTCCCGCGGCGTCCGAAGTCTGTCCCAACCAACCTGCGTATATGCCCGGTTCCGATCGTCGACGTTGGCTGGAGTGGTCATCCCGTCGGAGCCGGCCCAGCGCATTGCGTTCATATTCACTCGCACTGGGCTCTCGTCATTCAGGGGTATGCTGCCGAACCAGGCCCTTACCCGCAGGAGCACCTGGCCGTCCGGACCGACCAGGAGAGGGTTGGCCCGCACAGTAATGCCGTTTTCCGACGCCATATTCTGCTCGACCGGAAAAGGCTTCGTGGCGTCAAGTACGCTGTAGCCGCTGGTGTCGGTGTCCAACGAATCCTCGCGGACTGGAATTGCGCGATTGAACTCCGCGTCGAGCATGGCGATCCTCTGCTTTCGATCGGCCATTCCGAGCCGAGCTTCATAGTGCACCGGCAGACGGGTTCGCAGGGAGACGTAGTAGAGCAGGTCGGTAGCGCTATCGAACGCGCCGCCGTTGAAGATACCGCTCTCTGGAAAGTTGTAGATTGCTTCGGAGGCGGTCTGTTCCATAGGCCGGAGGTCGCCATTCCATTGATTGACCAGACGGGCATACGACCAGCGCACGTTGTCCCCCCCTTGCAGCGATGGGCCGATCAAAAAAATGCCCGTGGATCGCCCGCCGCTCCGTGAATCGAGCGGCGCGTAGGCGCTGACGCGTCGCTTGCCGTCGTCGATCACGACATCCTCGCCCACCTGCTCGCGATAGAAGAACGGGGACCGCCTGCCCCACACCTCCCAGATCGTCTGCTTGCCATTCTGCAGCTTCCAGCCCTTCAGATGCCACGTGTTCACGCGCGATACCGCCTGGCGAATCTCCGCGGCCGCGCTCATTCTGGATGGTGTCCTGCTTGGCAGCAGAAGAGCCGAGAAGATCGCCGCCCCGGCAGCCATCAGTCCAAGGCGAAAACCGAGGCTTACGCGGCGTGGTTCTCTTATCCTGACGGGAGCCGGGGCTGTGCGCGAGATCGTCGGACCCGCGGACTCTATTCTAGACCAGATCCGAGCCTGCAGGAACCCGGATGCGTCACCCGTTTGCACAGCTCGCGCGGCCGCCGCCGTCTCCATGAGCGTGACCTGTTCCGCGCCGCAATCGCCGCACGTACGAATATGGCGTCTCAGCCAGGCCGCTCGCCAACCGCGGATTTCGCCTAGCGTCAGAGCAGCCAACTCCTCACCGGAGCACCGTGGACACATGATCTTCCTCCTTCTCCAGCATATGCGCACGGACCTCTCGGAGCGCCTGGGCGACACGCCGTTTGACCGATCCCAGCGGACAATCGAGTATATGCGCCGCTTCGCGATACGTCAGCTCCTGCACGACCACAAGTAGAAAGACCTCGCGCAGCGGCGCCGGCAGGCGTTTCATGGCCCTCCGCAGCGAAATGGCCTCCATACGATCGTCGGGGCTCCACGTATACCGAGGATCTCCGCCTGCCCAGGTCGCGTCCGTCTCGACGGGGAACGGCACGGTCTGCGGATACTTGGCGCGCTGAGTGTCGCGCCGCCTTCGGATCGCGATCGAAAGTAGCCAGGTGAGCACTTGGGATCGGCCGCGGAACGCGTGCATTCCCCTGAACGCACCGATGAACGTCTCCTGAGTAAGATCTTCCGCCTCCGCCATATCTCCGGTGAGCTGATAGGCGAAGCCGAGCACGCGCCGCGCATAACGCTGATAGAGCGTGTCAAAGGCGCGATACTCACCGGCCTGGAACTTCGCGATGAGTTGGTGGTCGTCAACTGGCAAGTGCGGCTCCTCAGAGTGGGATTGCGGCCGTTCTACCAGGTTAGTAGCGGGATCTGCTCAAAGTGGGCAGGCGTTTTACGTCGCGCCGCTGGTTTTGGTGATTGATGAAGCAGAATGCGCCGAAACGATGCGGGAGGCGGGCCCGTCTGAATCGTACTTTACCGGCATCCATCCCGATTGGCGTGTGTAGCGCCGGTGCAGAGGAACGCCTTCTGTTGAAGGGGAATGGTACGTCAATCTTGTGAGTGGCCTGCTCGAACGTCGCGCCAATTCACAAGCGGATCGCCCGCCGCATAGTACCGAACAGACCGGTGCGTAACAAACAGGAGAAGCAGATGACAAGGCGACAAGCGAACACCCTCATGGCCCTTGGCGTAGCCACCGTCCTGACGCAGATTCTCTGTACGGCAATCCTGCTCCGCGGCTACGAACGGGCCACCAGGCAGGCCGAAGCAGCGGAGGAGGCTAGCGTGGCCGCGGGGGTTCAAGCGGAGGCGGTCAGCCCGGCCCTGGCTACCGCACCTGCGGAAGGCCGGCGCGCCGCCGCAAGCGGTGACATTACAGCACTGGCTGGAGGTCTCTGGATGTACTACTCTGACATCGGCCACTATCCCAGCACCAATCAGGGACTGGCCGCACTCATTCGGAACGTGGGAAACGAGCCCGACTGGAAGGGACCTTACCTACACAACGCGTCGGACATACCTACCGACCCGTGGGGCCAAGCATACCGGTATACCGTGCCTGGTCCGGGCGGACCCGGTTTCGTAATCGCCACTCACGCCGATGGTAAGCCGATCTCGTCCCAATCGACGGCGGGCGCCAACCGCTAGCGGTCAACGCTCCAGCGCGGCGCGGTCCCAATGGCCCAGGTTCGCGGCAGCCTCATATGTCGTCTGGAGAAAGGTCAGCAGCGTCGAATCGGGATCGCGCGCCGTTCGGACGGCGTCGTATGGCAGGATGAACTCTCCCACATCGGCTGCGTAGAAAGCGCTCTTCGGCTGGACCCTGGCGTCCTGGAAGCCTGGCGGCACGGGATAGGCGTAGGAGTAGAAAGCAGGATAGGGGATGGCGCCACCCCCCGGCCACCAACCACAGCTTGAGACCTCGTGAGAGTAGGCCTCGCGCGTGATCCGCGCCGGGAGCAAGCCGCCGCCCGGATGCTCCGGCGCTCGGCGTCCGGAGAACCGGGTCACCGCGAGGTCGAAGCTGCCCCAGAAGAACTGCACCGGGCTTACTTTGCCGATGAAGCGGCTGCGGAACTCCCGGCAGACCCGATCCGTTTGCGCCAGAATGCGCCAGCAGCGCTTCGCGTACTCCCGATCGTAAGAGGCGTGCTCGTGGTCGCGATCGAAGGGAATCGGCTCCGTTACCTCCTGGGGCATGGTGCTGATCTCTTCAGAGATGCCCAGGGCTCGAAGCGTTGACATCGTCTTGTCATAAAACTCCGCAACCGGGCACGGCGCCAGGGAGAACGTGCTGCGGGAGCCCTCGCCGGTGCTGATATGGAGTTGGTGCGCAAGAAAGTCGAAGTCTATCTGGAAGGTGCGCGTTCCATCGGGCATCGGACCCGTGGTGAGGCCCTGACTGGTCACCGTGAGCGTCACGTGCCACCAGTGGTTGACGGGAGCGCAGTGGCGCATGCGAATCTTTCCCACGATCTGGGTCCACATGTGCAGCGTCTCGTAAGTGTCCTTCCAGGCATCGAGAGGCAGCTCGGGCCATATCTCCGCAATCGGTCTGGTGGAACTTGAAACCCGCATTTCTGCCCCAATCTCACCACTGATATCGAAGTTGGATTCCGTTACCGCACCGCACGTCGATTGCCTCGATGCATCGCGTCAATAGCCCGGGATGTGCAGCGCGAGCCGGTTCGTCGGGAGGACCCGATAGGACGCATGGCGTTGCCGGCCTCTTCCGCCGCTCCAAGCCGGCGCTGCGGCCCATCGGCGTAGACAGCGGCGACCGTACGTGATTCCACCCAGACGAATACACGAAGACGTCCGTCCGGGCATCTGTATTCGTGCACCTCGAGCTCGGAGCCGGGCACCTCCTTGTACAGGCGACTTGGGGAGCCAAATCTCTGCTCGAATACGTCAACTGAGGCTTTGATGTATCTCTGCATCTGTTGTTGCAGCGCCAGGGTCTGCGGTCCAGGCGGCTCGCTGTCACCTGGCAGGTACCGTATGGTCACGAAGGTTGTCACGAGCAACACGATTGCCGAAGCGGCCAGCCACAACATCCACGTGGGCCAGCCCGGCGTGCTGGTCGATCTCGGTAGCGAGGAGAGGGCGCGGGTTGACATCGGACTAAGCTCCTTCAGTAAGAGAGGCGCTGAGGACAAGTCAATACGGGAACGCGATGTAGTTCGGCTGTTTCGCTCGACTGGTTCAGAATCCTCCTGCGCGTCTGGAATTGTTGCTCGAAAGCAATAAGACCGGTCTATAAGCCCGGCACGACCGCCATGCTCGTGGTCGTGCAAATGGACTCCACGGAGCTAGATCCACGCGCCGCATATAATGGCTGTCGGGTGGAATGAGTCGGAGTCTGCGATACGCCCTGGATCCACATGCCCAATTCGTGCTGCGAGAGTGGAGCAAACCAGAGCCTCGCAAACCCGTGTATAATGAAGTCGAGCGTGATACCTTGTGAAGTATGCGTGCTGGAATAGGGGATCCAACCATGCAGTCCCGGGCGCGAGCTGTCGTTATTGGCAGCGGCATTTGTGGTTCGAGTATCGCCTATCATCTGGCCAAACTGGGATGGAACGACATAGTGATGCTGGAGCAGGGCGCGCTGATCAGTGGAACAACATCGCATCCGCCCGGCCTTGTCGGCCAACTCCGCTCCAATCGCAGCCTCGTGCAGCTCTTAATCCAGAGCGTTGAACTCTACCGGACGTTGGAAGTTGACGGGTCGGCGGGTTTCTTCAAGGTGGGCAGCTTGCGCCTGGCCTCCTCCCCTGCGCGTATGGACGAGCTCAAGCGGCAGCAAGCGTTTGCCCCGAGCGTCGGCCTTCAGACCGAACTGATTACCGCCTCCGAAGCCGAGGCGCTGTTTCCGTTGATGGACAAGTGCGGCGTCGAAGGCGCGCTCTTCCTCCCGACCGACGGCTCGGCACACGCTCCCACACTGGCGGAAGCGATGCGGAGGGCGGCGCAGGCGGAGGGAGTCCAGGTACACTCCGAAACACGTGTTACCGGAATCGAGGTCCGAAACGGACACGTTCGCTCGGTAACGACGAGTGAGGGCGTCATCGAAACCGACGTCGTCGTTGCGGCAACAGGAATCTGGTCGCCCCGGATCGGCAGGATGGTGGGCGTCGATATCCCCTTGCAGCCCATGCAGCATCAGGTCGTCTGGACGGAACCGCTGACGGAGCTATGCGCGGACCAGCCAATGGCGAACCTTCGTGATCCGGACCACCTGGTCTATTTTCGTCAAGAGGGTCAGAGCCTTGTCCTGGGCGGCTACGAGCTGGAGCCGCGCTCGTTTGCGGTAGACGCTATCCCGGACGGTGAGAACCCTACAAGGCTCGAGTTCGATGCCGCGCACTTCTCCTCCCTCCTCTCAGGAGCCTGCACGAGGGTTCCCCGCCTGGAGGGCGTGCCTATCGCTAAACGGCTCAACGGCATCGAAGCGTTTACTCCCGATGGCGAGTTCATTCTTGGTGAAGCGCTGGAGATCGGCGGCTTCTGGACCGCATGCGGATTCTGCGCGCATGGTGTTTCCGGTTCCGGTGGCGTCGGTAAAGCACTGGCGCAGTGGATCGTTACGGGCGACCCAGGCCTGGACCTTTCATCGATGGACATCCGCCGCTTCGGCGGCCAACCGATGCCACCCTCCGAACTGCAAGAGCGCTGCGTACGCCGCACTTCTACGTGTTCGACAAGGATCGAAAACTGGTCTATACGGGGCGCGGCGTGGACAATCCGCGCGAGACCTCGAAAATGGCGGTCAACGACCTGGAGCGCGCGCTCATGGAGCAGATCGACGGCCAGCCGATCAGCGTACCGCAGACCAATCCCATCGGCTGCAACGTCAAGTGGGACGGCCAGGACGCGCACTGGATGCCGGCGGAGGCGTGCGACCTGGTGTGAATGTCCGCGTCGACACCGAGCAATTCCCAGGTGCGTTAGGTAAAATACACGCGGAGGTGGCGGCAATGTCGTGGCAGGTGCTCGTAGAGCCGAATCCGGAAACTGGTGAGTGGATTGCAACGTGCCCGGCACTCATGGAGTTCGTCGCCACCGCGCCGACGCGCGGTCAGGCGCTTGAATTGGTCTCCCGGGAGATCGAATGCCGGAGACGCTTCCTCTATCGCACCGACGGAGACGGCAGAGCATCTACGGCCGACATGACCGTCTTCGAGCCACACGAGCAGCTCTCGTTCGGCATGGACGTACTTGATGAGGTGGGCATTCCCTCTGAGTCCCGGGGGAGCAATCGGCTTGCATTCGGATGGTATGGCGGGAAGTACTCCCACCTGGAGTGGCTCCTGCCGCTACTTCCTCGATCCAACCACTTTTGTGAACCATTCGGAGGATCCGCCGCGGTTCTGATAAACCGCGAGCCGGCTCCGGTGGAGACCTATAATGACGTCGACAGCGAAGTCGTCAATTTCTTTGCTGTGCTGCGTGAACGCCGCCAGGAACTCGTGGAAGCGATCGTACTGACTCCCTTCAGCCGCGAGGAACTCACTCGGGCTTGCCGAGAGGACAATAGCCTATTCGCGCCGTTAGAACGTGCGCGACGATTCTATGTCCGTGCCCGTCAGACACGGACCGGGCTGGCACAAACCGCCTCTCCGGGTCGCTGGGCCACATGCAGAAACACGAGCCGTAGAGGAATGGGCGGCGCGGTCTCCCGTTGGCTGGGCAGCGCCCCGGACCTTGTCTGGATCGCGGCCCGGCTGCTCCGCGTTCAGATCGACAATCGACCGGCGATCGAAGTAATTCGCGCGTACGATTCGCCCGATACACTTTTCTATTGCGATCCTCCCTACCCTCACGAAAGTCGCGGAGACTCCAAGGCATATGCATTTGAGCTGACAAATGCGGAGCACGAGGAGTTGGCCGCTGCGCTCCACAACGTGAGAGGCAAGGTCGCGGTTTCAGGTTACAAGTGCAACTTGATGGATGCACTCTACGGTGATTGGCGGCGAATTGACGCGCCAGAGAAGCTGTGTCACTCGACGAAAGATCTCCGTCAGGAGGCCCTTTGGGTCAATTATCAAGTCCCGGATGGACTGCTGAACGACAGTGCGTAAGAGTCGGGACAATGAGTTTCACGCGAAATGCCGGGCAGCGCTCACCGAGCTATGGCTGCACGTATCTACCGGGCCGGTTGACCGCACGTTCGATATCGACTTACGAGAATCGGCGGCGGATCTGCTTCGGGCTCCTGCCGGTACCTCCTCGACTTACCGGTACGTTTTACCAACGCAGCTACTTGCAAAGTACGTATACCCCAATCTCGATGCCCGATCCGTTCAAAAAGGCGTCGAGCATGAGGACACTACGTTTGACGCACGATCGCTGGCCAGCAAGGTGATTGTCCCCTTTAACCATCAAATCGGTGACCCTCTCGGCAACGCGGGCGATCCCTATGTGAACAATCCGCTGAGAGTCCCTGAGATCACTGCTGTATATCGCGGCCAGCAACGAGACCAGAAGCGCTGGGACGAGCTCTGTAGGATCCTTTCGACCATACAAGAAGCGAATTCACCGGCAAGAACGGAAGCCGCGCTTTGCCAAGTACTCTTGGAGATTCGGCATCTACTTGAGGAAACGACGGTTCGCTATCCTACTCCTCAGCGTATCAGCCTGCAAGCCGCTTCGCGAGTCGTCGGCAGGTTTCTCGAACCTCGGACCGGCGGCCGGCGTTTGCAGGCGGTATCGTTTGCACTATTCCGCACTTTATGCGCCGTTTGGCACATTTATGACGAGGTTTTAAGCGCTCCTGCTACTGCAGCCGACGCGCCGACCGACAGACCTGCAGACATTGATTGCCGGAGTGCCGGCGCAACGGTCCTCGCGGTAGAGGTCAAGGACCGGACTCTCACGCTGCAACTCCTGGAAGACAAGATCGCATCGACTCGATTGGCTAGGGTTCGCGAACTTCTTTTTCTGATTCGTGCTTCTCCCGTTGTGGCGGACGACCGCGTAACCGAGCGAGCTCGAAGCGAATTTGCCAGTGGCCAGAACATCTACGTATTGGAAGCCGAACCGTTCTTCTATCACATGATGGCGGTGATAGGTGAGACCGGCCGATTAGCCTTTATCGAGCAGATCGGCGCGGTTTTGGACGAGTTGGGTATGGATTACACCGACCGGCGTGATTGGGCGGACCAGTTGATCGAGGGCTGACCCGTGTAAGTTCGGAAGGCGACTATGAAGCGTTGAAGCGTCTCCCTTTCTTAATCCGAATGCAGGGTCATCCCCGATATCTTGTCGTTCTTGTCGATCGTGACGACAGTTGCGAGCGTGGAGTCCTTGTAGACGAGACGATAGCGATACACACGGTTGGAACCCTCGTCCCGGCGCTCCAGTAGGACAATCGACTGCAGCGCTCCCAGCGCGAGCATGCCCGCCGACCCGCCGCGCTTCAGATCCGCCAACATGGTGGCCGCGAGTTCGGGAGTGAACTGGCCGCTATCAACCGTCCCCTGCGCCGCCTGCCGGACGACGGTCTTGACCCTCTCGGTCACCTGCGGCTCGCGGTCGGCGATCGGCTTGTAGGTCGGCGGGGCGAGTTCCGGAATGTAGAAGCCCGCGACCGCGTTGGCGATGCGTTCCGTATCCACCCCCTGATTGCAGAGAACGATCACGGTGAGGCCGTCGTCCGGAAAGCGGCCGATATGCGAGGTAAAGCCCGGGATTCCGCCGCTATGGGAGATGCGTGCGTGCTCCTTGATCTTATCGACGGTCCAGCCGAAGCCGTACGGCGCCGTTTTCCCATCATTGAGTCGAACCGGGGTCCACATCGCTTGAAAGCTGGAGCTTTTCAGGAGTCGGCGGGCATCCAGCGCGGCATTCCACTTCGCCAGATCGTTAACGGTGGAAGCGATTGCGCCGGCCGCGTAGGGCCACGTCATGCTGATGGCGTCGGCGATGTGCAGGTTCCCGGCACTCCAGGTGTAGCCGGCGGCGCGTTTCGGGATAACGGTGTGAAGGTCGTTGATTCAGGTATCGGTCATCCCCAGCGGCTTAAAGATTCGCTCTTCGGGCAAGTCGGTGAGATAGGTGGTGATCTTATCGTCCAGCCCGATTTTGCCTTCTTCCACCAGCATCATGATGAGGGTTGCGGTGAACTGCTTTGTGACCGAGCCGATCTCGTACACGGTGTCGGCGGTCGCAGGCGCCCTCCATTCGAGGTTCGCGAAACCGTAGCCTCTGGATTTCACTACATTGCCATGCCGCATAACGGCGAGGGAGACGGCGGGGATGTGCTGCGTTTCCATCTGCCGGCGAATATAGTCGTCCACGTGGTCCGCGTTCGCGTGGGCCGCGCCGATCAGAAGGGTAACGAGAGCGAGGCAGGTCGATAGTTTCATGGGGTCTCCGATTCGAAAGCGGTTCGCAGATAGAGACCTCGTATCGAGTGACCGGGTTTCACTTCGGCGCGTTCGTCGTCACCGCTCGCGATGGGAATGTAGGCGTAACGCGCGTTGAAGAGGAGAGATTCATGCAAGCGCAAGCGCGCGCGGTCATCATTGGAAGCGGTATCTGTGGGTCGAGCATTGCCTACCATCTGGCGAAGCTCGGCTGGACCGACCTCGTGGTGCTGGAGCAGGGCGGGCTTATCAGCGGTACGACCTCCCATCCGCCCGGCCTGGTGGGTCAGCTTCGCTCCAACCGAAGTCTGGTGAAGCTTCTAATCGAGAGCGTCGAGCTGTACCGTACGCTGTCGGTCGAGGGTGAGGCGGGCTTCTTCGAGGTCGGCAGTTTGCGGCTGGCCTCGTCCCCCGCGCGCATGGAAGAGCTGCGGCGACAACATGCGTTCGCGCCGACCGTCGGGCTGCGAACGGAGCTGATTACCGCCGCCGAAGCGCAGAAGCTGTTTCCGCTGATGGAAACGCACGGCGTCGAAGGCGCGCTCTTCCTCCCCACCGACGGCTCGGCGCGCGCGCCACTGCTGGCCGAAGCGATGCGGCGGGCGGCCGCGTCGGGAGGCGTTCAGTTCCATGCCCAAATGCCGGTGACCGGCATCGAGGTCCGCAATGGCCGCGTTCGCTCGGTAACCACGCCCGAAGGTGCGATCGAAACGGAGGCGGTTGTGGCGGCGACGGGCATCTGGTCGCCGAGGATAGGCCGGATGGTGGGAGTCGATATCCCGCTGCAGCCGATGCAGCATCAAGTGGTCTGGACGGAACCGCTTCCGGAACTCAACCCCGACAAACCGATGGCGAACCTGCGCGATCCGGACAATCTGGTCTACTTCCGGCAGGACGGCAACGGTCTGTCCTTTGGCGGCTACGAGCTGGAGCCGCGATCGTTCGCGGTGGATGCTATTCCCGACACCGACAATCCCACAAGATTGCCGTTCGATGCCGCGCAGTTCGACTCTCTGCTTCGCGGCGCCTGCGCGCGAGTCCCGCGGCTTGAAGGCGTTCCTTACCAGCGCACGCTAAACGGGGTCGAATCTTTCACACCTGACGGCGAGTTCATTCTCGGCGAGGCTCAGGAGGTACCGGGGTTCTGGACCGCCTGCGGCTTCTGTGCGCACGGCGTCTCAGGCTCCGGCGGAATCGGGAAGGCGCTGGCGCAATGGATCGTCACGGGCGACCCCGGTCTCGACCTCTCATCGATGGACATCCGCCGATTCGGCGGCCGGCCGATGCCGCCGGCGGATCTGCTGGAACGAACGCGTCGAATCTACCGCGACTACTACTCCCGGATTTCGACGTAACCCCTGAATGGGCCAAAGGGGCAGCGATTTCGTGCCGCGAAGCTGACGTTTGGCGCTGCGCAGCCTGTATGAGTCGGACACTAGCCGAGCAACTATGAGCGCTACAAACCTTAGCTCCATAACACCGCCGGGCGCCGCTATCCTGCGCGCCTACTGCGCATCGGACCGAGAATTGCTCGGGCGGCTCGACGCGAACGTTATCGACTGGTGGCATGCGAAGGGCCAGGCGGCCTCGCTGCACCTTGTCGCGGCGCTTCGGGACAGCGGCGCCGTTGTAGCCCATCTGCAGGCGATGGACGCCGGCTATCCGGCGCCAAGCCGCCGCACGGGCCAGTGCCAGTTCACCCTGCGGGTCGCGCCGGAGCATCGCCGCAAGGGCATTGGCAGCGCGCTCACTCATCAGGTCGAGGCGTTCTCGCGACGTCGGCGACTTTGCATGCTGTATACGAGTTACATTGATTGTGAGGGAGCGCCGGCCAGAGCATTCCTCACGAACCGCGGCTTCGCGCTGCTCGAAACCTTTCATCCCTCCTACCTCGACCTTGCCGGGTTCGATCCGGCTCCTTTCGCCGCCGTGATCGAAAGGGTCGAACGGTGCGGAATCTGCCTGACAACATACGCCGCGGTCGGCGATACGCCGGACCACCGGCGGAGGCTCTACGAGCTGGAACAGGCTGCCCGCGCCACCCAGCCGTTCCGCGAAGTGGCTCCCTATGTGCCGGAGCCATTCCCCGAGTGGGAAGAGGCCTTTGCTAAACGCGATCCGGCCACGATGTTTCTCGCCGTTTCGACCCAACCGAAGGTTTTTGTCGGCATAGTGACCGGGTTGGAGTGGTACTTCACCGGAGTCCATTCAGATTGGCGCGGACGGGGGATTGCGACCGCACTGAAGCTTCGGTGCATTGTAGAGGCCAAACGGAGAGGAGTACACCGCATGGAGACGGAGAATCACGGCGACAACCTGGCCATGATTGCGGTCAATCGAAAATTGGGCTTCGTCTTCACCGACCAGGAGATCGCCTGCGTCAAGCGCCTGGAGGTTCCGGACTGAAGGCCAATTCTTAGCGGTCGAAGCTCATTTGACATTCCTGGCGGGAACGGCGGGATCTATCAGGTTGTTGTCGCCCATCCAGTCCGCAAGTCGCTGCGGCCAGTTCTTGATGGTTTTCAGCTTCGAACGGCGGCCCATGTTGAATGCGTGCTGGCCTTTGGCGAACACGTGAACCTCGACGGGAACCCGGGCGGCACGGTAGAGTCGGAATATTCGCTCTACCGACGCGGTGTGGTTGTCGTCGTCGGCTACGAGCAGAAACGCGGGCGGCGTGTTAGGCGGCAGCGCCTCCGGAATGCCGGCGCCTCCCGGGTAGATCTCGGCGATGAAGTCCGGGCGCGCGCTGACCTTGTCTATCGGATCCGCAGCGGCGGTATCCCCTGCGTTGTCGCTGAACGCGACCATGGAGACGACTTCCCCTCCCGCCGAAAAGCCCACCATCCCGATTCGATTTGGGTCGATACCCCACTCGGCGGCTCTGCTTCGCACGAGCCGTACGGCGCGAAGGCCATCCTGCCGGGGATGCGTCATGTTGTAAACGGAACCCGGTTCTCGCGGAAGACGGTATTTGAGCGCAAATGCTGCCACGCCGATCTTGTTGAAGTACTCGGCGGCCTCGATGCCTTCCGGAACAAAGCCGAGCTCGCTAAATCCGCCGCCGGGACAGAGGATCACCGCGGCGCCGGTCGCTTTCTCCTTCGGCGGAAGAAAGACGGTGAGTGACGGGTTGTTCACGTTCTTCACCCAGTAGCTCGCCGCCTGCTCGGGAATTTCCTTGCGCGACTCGAAACCGGGAGCGCCGTTCTGCCAGAGATGTACCACCTCTCTTGTCCCCGCCGACGGTGCCTTCGCGCTTCCGCACATCGGTATAGCGAGGAGCGCCAATCCGACAAGGAGTTGAGTCAGCGGCGATTTCGCCACCTCGTTCGATCTCATATCTGGATCCTTCCCGTGGAATCGCCGAACCGGTCGAGTGACTGAATGCCCATCCGGTCGGCAAGGCTTAAGAACAGGTTGCAGGCAGGAGTGGACTTGTAGTTCGCGTAGCTTGCCGGCGCGAGCGTTCCGCCGCCACCGCCCGCGAGCACGATCGGCAGGTTGTAATGCGTATGGCGGTTGCCGTCGGCGTCTCCGCTGCCGTAGACGATCATCGAGTTGTGAAGCAGGGAGTTACCGTCGACATCCTTCGCATCCCGAAGCTTCGCGAGAAACTTCGCGAACTGCTGTACGTACCATTCGTCGATCTTCGCCACCTTCTGGATCCGATCCGGATCGTTCTGATGATGGGACAGATCGTGATGGCCCTCGGGAATGCCGATGTGGCTGAACGAGCGATTATCGCCGTCGTGCGCAAGGCAGAAGGAGGCAATTCGAGTCGAATCGCTTTGAAATGCCATCACCATCAGGTCAAACATGATCCCGACGTACTCAGCCTGATCGGTTGGAACGCCATCGGGAGTCTCGACGTTCGGGTCTTTAATGGGTCCGAACCGCTCCGCCTTCTGAATGCGTGTCTCGATGTCCCGCACGCCCGTCAGATACTGATCGAGCTTTGCCTGGTCGTTGGCTGCAAGCCGCCGCTGCATTCCGCGAGCATCGTCGAGCACAAAATCGAGAATGGACTTCTGCGCGAGTTGGCGGCTCAGGTTCTTTTGCGTTCGCTCGCCCGGCGCGCCCGTCCCGAACAGCCTCTCGAACGCCAGCCGGGGATTTCCCTCCGCTGTGACGGGCGTCGTGGCTGAACTCCAGGAGATGTTGTACTGGTAGGCGCATGCATAGTCCGAGTCGCAGGCGGACGACCTCCTCGTGTCGTCGCAGGTGAGCTCCAGGGAGGGCAGGCGCGTCAAATGTCCTACCTGGCGCGCCATCGTCTGATCGATGCTGACACCCAGATGAATATCGGTAGCGCTCTTTTTCGCGCGAACTCCGGATAGGAAGACGGCGTTGGCGCGGGCGTGATCGCCGCCGCCATCGACGCCTCCGACTGCGCAGGCGTGATCCAGACCGCCGAGGACGCGGACATGCTCTCTCAGCGGTTCAAGTGGCTGCAGCGTAGAGTTGAACTTGAATCCCGCGCCTGCGCCGGTCGGCCACCAGTTCGGCTGAATCGCGCCGTTCGGGAAGTAGACGAATGCGGTGCGAAGGGGAGCTCCGGAGCCTGTGGTCGCCATTCCGCCGGCCTTTCCTGCGACGTCGGCAAGGGTCTTGACCGGGAGCAGCGACTCGAGGGCGGGCAGCGCGATGCAAACTCCAGCGCCCCGCAGAAAGCTCCGCCGGCTGAGGATATCCCGGTCTTCTGTGGAAGCGTTGTGTTGCGCCGCGTTTCTATTTTTCATGGTTGTTGCTCCCACCATCCCGAATTAATGCCTTTTGTTCCCGGCCTTAGCCGTGACCTAGCGCGTCTTCCGCACGGCTTGCGGCGGATTCACCATGGTAGACGCGGCAACAGCCGAAGCGTTTCTGCACTCTTGAAACGGGGTCGATTCGATGACCCCGTTCAGCAGGGCGGAGAACCGGCCGTTACTCTGTTCGAGCCGGTTCACTATGCGATCGACCGATTCCACATCGGAATCCTCGAGCCCGCGTCCGAGGGCATAGGTGAGCAGCTTTTCGGTCAGACAGCGGTAGAACTCAATGCTGTGCTTGCTCGCCAGGATCTGTTTCATCTCGCGAACGTTCTTGAACGATTCGCCGGTGACCAGCGTTCCGCCCGTATCGATCGGCCGGCCGAACTCCTTCTCGCGGAAAAGGCCCAGCGCATTGAAGTTTTCGAGAGCCAGGCCCGGCGGGTCGAGCCGCTGATGGCAGGACCGGCATTCCGGTTTGCTGCGATGGGCCGACAGTATCTCCCGCAGAGTAGGGTTGCTCTGTTTCAAGCCCACTGCGGCCGCTTCGAGAGGCGGAATGTCGGGCGGCGGCGGCGGAGCGGGGGCGCCCAGTATATTGTCGAGCACGAACAGGCCGCGCTTCACCGGCGAGGTGCGCGTCGGATTGGAAGTCACCGCGAGCACACTTCCCATCGTCAGAACGCCGCCGCGCGGGCTGTCGGGCGGGAGCGTCACCTTCCGGAACTCATCCCCGGTCACGGCAAGGTCCATCATGCCGTAGTACTGCGCCAGCCGCGCGTTGAGGTAAGTGTAGTTACTGTCGATCAACTCGAGGACACTGCAGTCATCATGGACAATATGTCCGAAATAGAGATCGGTCTCTCGTTCCAGGGCGCTGCGAATGGGATCGTCAAAACGAACGAAGGATCGGCCGCCCGCGCTGCGCCGTCTGCCGAACTGCGGCGGCGCGGCAGGGTCGGCTTCGCGGCGCAGCACGGCGAACGTATTGATCGGGACCGTAACGATATCGCGCGTCTCCAGCCACTGCCCGCTGAAGTTCTCGATCAACGCCTCGGAGCGCGGGTCGCGCATCATGCGCTGCACCTGAGCCGCCAGGTTCTTTCGGAGTTGCCCCTGCCCGGCAAGCCGAATCAGCGCTTCATCCGGCATGGAAGACCACAGGAAGTAAGACAGCCGTGACGCAAGGGAGTACTCGTCGATATTGGAGAAGCGGCGGCCGGCCTGCCCGGGGGCGATTCCCTCCTCGCGGAACAGGAATCGCGGCGAAGCCAGCACGGCGACCAACGCCTGCGCCACCCCGGCCTCGAATGTCTGCCCCGGCTGACGGTAGACACTCTCCGCGAGACCCGCCAATCGGAACACGGTCTTCTCATCGACAGGCCGGCGGAACGCCTTTCGCGCGAAGTCACCCAGAATCTGCCGCGCATAGGCAAGGCGCGCCGGGGTGGTGGACGGGACCGGTTTTGGGAAGAAGGCGCGGTAGTTCCGAGGCTCGACCTGAAATCCGCCGTCGAACGGTCCCGCCACGGTGACGCTATTGATCCGCAGCGTCAACGCGCGGATCTGCTGCACTCCCGGAGTGAGGGGCTCAACCGCAAACGAGAGGTTATGTTCGCCCGACTGCCATTTCTCATCGAATTCGTAGTGGAGCCGCTTGCCTCCCTCGCGGTTGAACTCCTTCCGGAACAGCTCCTGACCGTCCGCCTTCACGATGAGTCTGCACCGATTATAGTCGAACACGTTATCGACATAGCGCTCGTTCGCGGAGAGATCCAGGCTGAGCCGATAACGGCCGGGATGCGCGATCTGAATGGAATGCGAAACCGTGGATGGCTCGTAGTAAGAGAGGGTTCGGAACGCGCCGCCGGCGCCGGCAGGCGCCACGCCGCTCGCCGGCAGGAAGCTCGAACCCGGAACCTCCATCTCGGCGACCACCTTGCCGGTCGTCGGAACAGCCTGCGCGATGACCGCCTGCGCGGCGTTCACATACTTTTCCATCAGGAGCGGCGAAAGCGTGAGCGAATCGGCGATATTGTCGAAGCCGTGCCCTGCGTCGTCCGGCGGGAACTCGGTGTGCGTGTCATAATCGACGCCGAGCAGGTCTCGGATCGTATTCCGGTATTCGACGCGATTCAGGCGGCGCACGGTCACTCGCCCCGGATCGAGGTTTGCGGGATCGATTCCGAAGACGGAGGTTTTGATCCAGTGCGCAATCCGGCTCTTTTCGGCAGCCGTCGGCTGGGCCATCCCGGCCGGCGGCATCAGGCTGCTCCGCAGGTTCTTCAAGACCTTCTCGAACAGCTTGCGATCGTCGGCAAGAACGGAGTAGGATTTCGACCCATCGAGGGCGATTCCGCCGGACTTCGCTCCGTTGCCATGACAGGTGTAACAGTACTGTTTGAGGAGCGGCTGAACCTGTTGGCGAAATTCGACCTCTCCGCTCTTGTCGGAGGCGACGGGGCGATGTGTTGAAGCCGGCGGCTTCGCCGCGATGACTGCGGTCGAAATCAACCCGACGGTCAGGGCGGAACCCAGAGAAGCGAGCGGTCTTAAGAGTTTGTGGTTTGTATCCATGGGTCGTTCGACCTCATCACGACTTGCCCAAATGGATCGTGATTCATTCGATGAGGAGGGCGTATTTGGTGCGTCGGCGCGCCAGCGCCTTTTCAGTTTACGTCTGGAAAGCGGCGATCGACTTCAATGTCGGCGAATGAGTCCAGGACCGCTGCCGTAGTCGCGCCGAATCTACCGCCTGTATTGTCGGAGGATTTCGAAATGTGCACAGAACGCCAGGAGAACGAACTGAACGCGGCTCTGGCCCTTCCGCCCAATACAATGGTCATTCGTGAGTACAGTGACGCGGATCGTGAGGCGGTAACTCGGCTCGGCGGCGCCGTCATCGATTGGTGGCACTCCAAGGGACCGGGTGTATCGCTGAATCTCGTTGCCGCGCATCGAGAAACCGGCGAGATCGCCGGTCACCTGCAGGCGATGGACGCAGGCGTTCCGGAGCCTAGCCGGCGCGCCGGCCAGTGCCAGTTCACACTGCGCGTCGCGCCCGAGCATCGCCGCCACGGTGTTGGCGGCGCACTCTATCGGCATGCCGAGTCGTTTGCGCGGCGACGCAGTTCGCGGCTGATATATGCCGCCTATATCGCACACGATGGCGCGCCGGCCGCCTCATTTCTCAGGAAGCGCGGATTTGAACCGCTCGAAACCTTTTATCCCTCCTATCTCGATCTCGCGAGCTTCGATCCGGCGCCGTTCGCGTCTGCAATCGGCCGTCTCGAAGAGCAAGGGATACGGCTAACGACGCTTGCAACGGTCGGCGATACTCCGGACCATCGGCAAAGGCTTTACCAACTCGAGCAGTCCGCCAGGGCCACCCAGCCGTTTCGCGAAGTCGCGCCGTACGTGCCGGAACCGTTCGCGCAGTGGGAGAAGGAGCTTGAGAAGCGCGATCCGACGGCGACATTCCTTGCAATCGTGGTCGGACCGGGCCGCTGGGTCGGCGTGGTAACCGGCTTGGAGTGGTACTTCACGGGAGTCAATCCGGACTGGCGCGGCCGGGGGATAGCGACCGCGCTGAAGCTGCGATGCATCGTGGAGGCGAAGCGACGTGGTATTGCAAGAATGGAGACGGAGAATCACGGAGACAACCTGGCGATGATCGCGGTCAATCGCAAACTGGGCTTCATCTTTACCGACCCGGAGGTTGCCTGCATCAAACGGCTCTAATCCGCAGGAGTTGGTTAAAAGCGCAGGTATGCGAATGCTAACGCTCCAGCGCGGCGCGGTCCCAGCCGCTCAGATTGGCGGCGGCTTCGTAGGTCGTCTGGTAGAACTCCAGCAGCGTTGCGTCCGGATCGGCTGCGGTCCGAACGGCATCGTACGGAAGGATGAACTCCCCCGACGCGGTGGAGTAGGCCGCCAACGCCGGCCGGACGAGGGCGTCCTTGAATCCGGGCGGTTCGGGATAGGCGTAGGCGTAGAAGGCGGGAGCCGTCGTGGGGCCGCCGCCGGGCCACCAGCCAAGCCTCCATACCTCGTGGGAATAGGCCTCCTGGGTGATCCAGGCACGCAGCAGCCCCCGCCGGGAGTTCCGGCCGTATCTCAAAGATCGAGGAACCGCTCTGTTAAGTTGGAATGGTGATGCTCCGGTTGCCAGAGCGGCGCTGAGTGCCGCGTTGTGAAGATCAATCCGTCGATCGGCGGCCCGTCTTTGGCGCGAATATCGATCGTGTGCAAGGGACGGTACGGCATCTGCGTCGTGGCTTCCGCGATCTGGGAAAGAATCCAACGACCATCGAGCGGGTTTTCAATCTCGTCTCTCGGCTGGCACATTGCAAGCTCGTAGCCACTGTAGAAATCGCCCGGCTGGTCAATGATTCCGGGGAGTCCGGTCAGGTCGGCCGTAATAAAGACCACGCCGCCCTCGATGTAGTTCGGAAACTCTATGACGGCCGCTTCGCCGCCGAACTGGAAACCCGGCTGGGGGCTGTAGATAATACCTCCGGTCGGTCCAACGACCTGCTGCAGGCGGTATCTCTGGCATCAAACACGCGGCCGAACTCATCGAGGTCTACCTTGGGAGTGTATAGGTTGGCCCAACTGGTCAGTATACGCCTTAAGAATCCCACTAGGTTCTCCTCACTCCAGATAGCGGCCGGCACCTGCGCCGCGTCATGCCCGCACGACCACTTCGGATGCCCCGCTACTGTCACGGTAAATATCTGCGGTTGGGCGTACGCAGTCTGTCAGCATCCTTCACCTTCGCGTCGGTTGCCGAATCGACGCCGCACAGATGCAGGAGAACGGTGGCGACGGGCGGAACTCAGACGCGGAAAGGTAGCCCTGCGCAGCGGAACGTGGCACTCATGGCGCAGCGGGTCCACCCGAGACGTTCATTCCGATTCGGACTATCGGCCCGTATTCCGTGGACGGTCACTGTGCGAGTCTGCGCGCAGCGCATAACCAGTCATCGAGAGGATGCCTTGTACGATAGCACACCGCCCAACCGAGAGAGCAACGGCGCCACGAGCGCCGGTCAGGAGGAGAAGAGGAAGCTCCGAAAGCACTTTGGCCGAGTAGATCTCCTGTTCTTCCTCGTCTGTGTCCTTGTCGGGCTTGATACGATCGGGTCTGTTGCCAATATCGGCGCTCAGGGGTTCACCTGGCTCGCATTTCTCGGCCTCACGTTTTTCGTGCCTTACGCGCTGTTGACTGCTGAACTCGGCTCCGCCTTTCCCGAAGAGGGCGGATCCTATATCTGGACCCGGATGGCCTTCGGCAGGCTCACCGCCGCGATCACTTCCATCTTCTACTGGGTCTCCAACCCGATCTGGCTGGGCGGAACGCTCGCGATCACCGCCTTCACGGCCATCACCACGCTCGTCGTTCCCGTGCCGGACTGGACCAAGTATATCATCGCCACGGTGTTTATCTGGTTCACGATCGGCTCCGCAATCATCTCGTTCAAATATGGAAAATGGGTTTCCAACGTCGGCGCGTGGGCGCGCTTCCTCGTCTTGAGCTTCTTCACGCTTTCGACGATCATCTATGCCTGGAAGAGTGGACTGCATGGGTTTATCGGGCGAGACTTTCTCCCGACCTATGCAAAGTTCATTGCCGCCGTGCCGATCGTATTCTTCAACTATGTCGGTTTCGAGGTCCCCAGCGCCGCCGCGGAAGAGATGCCGAATCCCCAGCGCGACATCCCCGCGATGGTGGCGCGCTCCGCAGTTGGTACACTCTTGCTGTACGGCCTGCCCGTGCTGGCAATCCTGCTGGTGCTGCCACAGAGCAAGGTCAGCAGTCTGGGAGGTTTCGTCGATACCATAAAGGCCGTTTTCACGGTCTACGGCGGGCATGTTGCTGCGGACGGCGCGGCCACGTTGACAGGAGCCGGTCAGGTACTGGGGATAATGGCGGCGTTGGCCTTCGTGCTGGCGCTGATATCGAGCGCCGCCACCTGGATCATGGGTGCGGACCGCCTGGTCGCCGTCGCTTGCTACGATGGCGCTGGCCCGCGCGTTCTGGGCAGGTTCTCAGCCCGCTTCGGGACGCCCGTGGCAGCAAATGTGCTGTCCGGAGTGCTTGCGACTCTGGTTATGATCCTGGCATTCTCGCTCACGCAAGGTGACGCCAAGAAGTACTTTTCAGCGGTCTTGGGCCTGGCCATCTCGACGACAACGCTTTCCTACCTGGGCGTATTTCCCGCATTGATCCGCCTGCGGTACACGCGGCCGGACGCGCCCCGCCCCTACAGCGTGCCCGGCGGCACAGCCGGCGTCTGGATATGTGGAACGGTCGTCACATTCTGGGCGCTGCTCGCGACCGTTATGCTCCTCTGGCCCGGATTGGGAATCGGCTGGTTCGGCACGCCCGGCAAACCCGACGACTCTCTGCCCGCCGGCTTTGCGGACCAACGGCTCGCCTACGAAATGACTCAAATCCTTCCGCTCCTGGGCTTTCTGTTCGCCGGGCTGCTCTTCTACGCGATGGGCGCCGGGACCAGAAAGACATTGGACGCCGGCCCGCCGTCGGACCACGGATAGAATGGCGGTCGTGCCTGCCGCCGGTCGGATGCTTGCCATCGCCATCCCGCGAATTCAGCCTGGCTGCGGTACGCTGAGATGGAGGAAACATTCAACAGCCGGCCGACGTCTACGTTCCAGCGCCGCCGTGTAGACCAGGTCGCAATGGCGGCGGACAATCCACTCATTCGAAGGGACGGCAAATCATGCGAACCCACATCGCCTCGTGCTTCGCCGTGTGGCTTGCAATCGCGGCGCTTGTACCGGCGCGAGCACAGGATCAGGACCAGGCGCCTCGCACCAAGGAATCGACCACACGGACGCAGACAACCACAAGCACGACGACAACGCCGCCTATCTTACGTACGAAAAAAGTTGTCCACCACGTACGGTCGAGGCGGAGACGGCATGTACGGTACCGGAGGCGGAGCACTCTTCCTCCCGGCACTACTGTCATAACGACAACTGTTCGGACACCTCAGCATACGCGCGTCCGGGTGCGAGTACCGTGATCGCAAGCGACGTGACAACACACCCATGTGTGCGGTTAGGAACGGAGCGCAATGGAGGGACCGCCTTGCAAGCGGTCCGCCTCCATCGCCGCCGCCACAATGTTGTTCGGTGAAAAGCGCTCGATGAAGAGGCTAGTCTCCTCCTCCTTCTCCTCATCGTTCTGCATATCGCCCAGAAAGACGGTCCTGCCTATCTCTCCAATGTCTTCAATGGCCCTCTCGTAACGGTAGTACGCCAGCGCAGACATATTGACATCCGCGTTGCCGTAGCCTTCGAAGAACCACGCCTCTTCCCTCGGTTCGACTATACGCGCAATCCGAGAACCCACTACAAACAGAAGATCGCGCTCCCGTGGCGCAAGCAGCGGACCATCCCAATCTACCAGGTAGATCCGGCCGTCCTCGCCCACGAGGATGTTGGCCGCGTGTATGTCCGCGTGGCACAGGACATGCTCGAAAGGCAATCCCTGCAACTGCCTTCCCAGCGCCTCTGCACGACCAACCATCCGCTCGATCAGGAGAGCATTCTCCGCCCAAAACGACGCGAGCCGCACTGCCGGGGGACTCTCGAAGCCAGATTCGCGGAGTCGGGAGGATACATCCCGAACCAACTTTGCGGAAGGAATGGCGAAGGTTTCGCGCTGAACGTGGTCCTGGAAGTGCGAGGCAAACCCGCCGGAGTGGATCGCACGAAGCGTTGCGCCGAACTCGCGCCACTACCTGTCGGTCAGGCCCACACGCGCCGCGTCTTCGCCGCGAATGAAGGGAAAGACGATCAGGGAATACTTTCCCATGGCGCACCAGAGCGTCCGCGAGATGGTTCGGATCGGAGCCAGGATGTTCGGAATGCCTGCGTCGATGAGGGTGTTCAGAACGACCAGGCCGGGCGGATTGGTGGCTCCCGCCCTGATTTTGACGAAGTAGGACGTCTCTTCCGTGGTAACGGCCTCATAGACGTATGCGTTAAGATCGTAGCCGATGGGCAAGTAACGCAGCGATTTCACATCGAGTTCGTAATTCGCGCGAAGGCAGTCAATAATCGAACTCTGTGGGATATTCGGTGGCCGTCGGATGTTCCGGAGCCTCCTTGAGAGAAGAGCGCACCGCACTGGCGACCGAGCGATCGCCCAACGGCACAGCTACAACTCTCTCGTTCCGACCTCCCCTAAATTGTAAATTCCTGGTCGTCACCCGTATCCTTGCGGGACGGCATCAATGCCGATGCAGGGGCCAGGCGAAGCAACGGGCACGGCAGTCGGAGGCGCCGCGATTTTGTGGCATATGGGTCTGGTGAGCGGCTATTTTGTTGTGGGAAAGGAAGTCAACTTCAAGTCCGGCGCAAGAATGGCGCCTCCACGATCTCGGCCTCGCAATTCGTTTCGACGATCTGCTTTCCAGCTGAGGAGGTGGCGCCCAGAACAAGATCGCTGCGACACCATCCGTCGGACTGGCCCGAACGATTCCTTCGGGCGACTGAGCTTGTTGAACTGTCTCTCCTCAGCTATCCACGTCGGCTCGGCTTTGTAGGACCGCTCGCCTATGCTTTAGAGCGCTCCGCCATACATTTTCCAGGAGCAGCGCGGCTACACCCAGGAACAGCACCGGGCCGTGCCATTCCAAGCTCATGGACAAGTGCGGTAACATGAGCGCCGCGACAACGACCCATGCCAAGATTGCAACCGCCAGGCTTCCGTCTTCGACGAAGAGCCCAAAGATCTCCTTAGCAGCGCTCCATGCAGTTTTCATTGTCGACCCCCTACAGATTCCATTGGCTTCTCCGCACTCTCCAGGTGGTTGCTTCGCTTCGCCAACAGAACGCCGACCATCGCTGCTGCCAGAAAGCCCGCTGCCAGTCCGAATAGCGCCAAATCTTGGCCGGGCCAGGAGAACCGTAATCCCTCGCCGATCCAGAATACGCCAAAGGAGGCTAGCAGGATACCGACAGCAAACTTCAGCGTATTCTCCGGCACACGAGATAAAGGTTTACGCAGCCCCAAGCCAAGAAGGATCACAGCCAACCCGGCGGCGGCGGCTCCAACGGTTGCTGGAAGTAGCATATTTCCGACAGATCCAACGGCGATCACGATGAATACCACCTCAAGCCCTTCAAGTACAACTGCTTTGAACGTGGTGGTAACTGCTACCCAGTCCAAGGACGCAGCGCGGGCTTTCCCTTCGTTTTGCAGCATCGCTTTCTCTCTGGCGTAGATGGCGTCTTCATCGTGCAGGCTTACAAGGCCGGCCGCCCGAAGAATTGCTTTTCGCAGCCAGCGCGTCCCAAACAGTAGTAGCAAGACGCCCACGACCAGTTGCAGAACCGGCAGAGGAATATGCTGTAATGCCGGGCCGAACGCGAGTACCAGCATGAACAGGAAGCCCGCTCCGGCCCATGTTCCGAGCAAAGCCGGACGCCAGCCGCGTACCGTTCCGACGGCCAGCACGATTGTCAGTGCCTCCACAAACTCCACCGAAGAGGCTAAAAAGGAGGCCAGCACGGATGGCCACATGTGCGACCAGGTTCCCATTGTTCTATCCTCCCGCTCCTACGTGTCCCAGACCGATGCCAATAATGTAGGTCACTACACCCTCTACTGCTCCCACAATCGTCATCTCCCAACCGCTGCTCCACCAGGAGCGAACCGTCACCAGGCTCTTCGCGGCCCCTACCGCGAAGTGGGCCGCAAGCGATATGAGCGCCGCTGCGACCACGGCTGCATAGCCACTGAGGAAGAAGAACGGGATGATCGGGATAAAGGCGCCTAGCGCCGTCGAAGGGAGCCGGAAACGGCCGAGGTGACGGCGCTGCTCAGCGCCTCCTCCGTCAGGTTGAGTTTTTCGGCGGCCATCGTTCTCAGGAACTGCTCCGGATTCGCGGCCAGGTAGTCGGCGATTTTGACCGCATCCACTTCCGGCACGCCCTTGACCTGGTAGAAGATGGCCAGCTCTTCGCGGGCCTCCTGCGGCTGTGCCTCCAGCTCCGCACGTTCGCGCTGCAGTTCGGCTTCGTAGATCTCGCGCTCGCTCTTCGCCGCCAGGTAGGCGCCGGATCCCATCGAGAGGGCGCTCGCGACCATTCCCGCCAGGCCGGCCAGCAGCACCAATTTGCTGTTACCCACCGTCGCGCCGGAGACGCCGCTAACGATTCCGAAGATGGCGCCCAGGCCGTCGTTAACGCCATATACGGCGTCTCCGATCCAGCTTCCCGTTCCCTGGCGCTGTCGACGCGTCAGATAGTCCAGGGCCGGACGCGGGCTGCTCGTGGCATAGAGACGCTTGAGGGTGTGCGCGTGCGCGAACTCATCCAGGACGACCTCGCGAAGGATCGCAGCCGTCGCCTCGTCCTTAATCTGGTGCATCTGCCGGAGGTACGTGGCGACATCGCGGCGCTCCTCCTCTTCGATCGCGAGGATGATCTCCTGCATGCCGCCGGACGGGCGCCCGCTCGCGGGTGCGGCGATGCGGGTCGAATGGGCCTTGCCACTGTGCGTGGAGGGCGCATCCGCGCCCAGGCCGCGCAGCCTCCCGGCCCATTTCTCCGCGTGCTTCCGCTCCAGTTCCGCGAGCTTCTGGAATATCGCCTTGCGCTCCGGGATCTTGTCCTGGTCCGCCAGCGCCCCGTACATCGCTGCCCCGTCCATCTCCAACGCCCAGTTGCGCTTTATGATTTCTATTAGGCGGTCTCCGCGGATCGCGCCATCGCCGTCCTCTTGGTCCTGTGCTGCCTGTTCTGACTTCGTCATGATGCCGGTTCCTCTCCACGCAGCGCTTTGAGTACATGATACTTCCTCTTGGAGAGATCCTTTAGCAGGTGCTCGAAGTAGTCAAGGATCAACAGTGTCGAATGCTCCGCGGCAGGGCGGTGCTCGTGTTGATTACTCAGACGGTTGCAGTTGGAGGAGCCGACTTAGCGTCTTCGGCTCCGATCGCGCCACCGCTGAATGGCCGGACCTTCGTCATGACGGTGTGCTCACCTGGTACTGTTCGTCGCTGACGTGCACCATCCTGTCGACGACCTTTCCATTAAGGTGCTCTTGAATAGCAATATGCATCATGGCCGTGGTGGCCGCGGCGCCGTGCCAGTGCTATTCAAGAGCACCTTAATGTAACGGTCGTCGACT
>JBBQVV010000018.1:0-32519 GCA_038211235.1 Chthonomonadales bacterium
CATGTACCGCGACAACGTTGATTTCCGCAAGCGGTTTGGCGGTAGGCTGCACAATTTCTCGGGTCTGCTGCTCATTGGGCGGAGCAAGTATCTGGATGATGCGATGCGAGATCGTCTCCATTGGCGAGTGCAAAAGGTCTCCATAAACTCAAACAAAATCGTCTGCATGACATTTGATGATCTTCGGGAGCGGATGGAGACGCGGGTGAAGGCCCTGCGGGACCTCGCGAAATCAGAGGATTGACGATCCGGATCGGCCTACCTTATGAGGTCAGCGTGATGCTTGATGGCGACGCCTTTTCCAGCCTCCACGGACGCGTTCGTGTCAAAGCGGTTCGGAGCGTCGCCGCCGGAAGCGCTGGCCGCCATCGAAGCGATCGACACTGCCGCCTCGTTGCAGGCCCTCGCCGACCGGCTGCTGGAGGTGGAGAGCTGGCAGGAGCTGCTCGGACGGGAGAAAGTGTCGCGCTCGCGAATGGTCCGGCAGGTAAGCCGCGCAGACCCGGAGCAGCGTCTGAATTCCGGCGATTGACAGCTTTCTACATCGATGAAAACTTGGACTGCTCCGTCGTGGAGCAGTCGTGGAGCAATAGTCTACTGCGTAGCTGACTGTAGCCGCGCGATGCGGCTTGACTGGACACGGCCGCTCGGCCATAAATCGTCAAGTTGCACGAGTGTTTAGAGCGTTTCTCAGGCTGTTGTTCGGAAACCATACTAGCATGGTTGCCCGGGAGTTGACGCCGTGGATAGCGACGTGTTGAGCGTAGAACTTTGTCCAGACTGGAGTCCATCTTCGATCAAGGCGCGCCTTGAAGCATCGCTCCATGGATGCAGGTACCTGCAGGCCGCTGTGGGGTACTGGACAGTCACTGACCAGTTTCTACGTGGTAAGATTGCCCCGGCCTTGCGACACTCAGACGCATTCCTCTGTACCGACATACACCTTCCCACCGACATCGATGCACTTGCAGACCTGGTAGAAAACGGAGCGCATGTTAGGCTCATGGCCAAGGACATCGGCGGATTTGTCAGGGGAGTTTCAAAGGATCATGCCGGCCTTCTTCACGCGAAAATGCTGTTATTCCGGAGTGCGGATGGACCAGCAGAATTGTGGATAGGTTCTCACAACTGGACGAAGCGAGCCATTAGCGGCATCAACATCGAGGCGTCCGTGATAATCCGCCTCCGCGATTCCTCGCCTATTTTCCGTGAAGCAGCAAACTACCTGCAGAAGATCAAACGGGAGTGCATAGAGTTTGAAACAGATAAGGTCGAGCAATATAAGCAGTTGCAGCAGAGTCGCGCCGCCCGAGCAGTAAAACTGGTGCGGCTGACTGGGCCAGACGCAGAGAGCCTAGTCGGCCAGGAAGTGACGCTGTTCGCCTCGGACGCGAGTGACGTTAGGAAACTCAATGCGTATGGCAGCACCGTTTATCTCGTGATGAAGGACAGCGACACTTCCAGCGAGTACACCTATCGGACGAAAGTGATTCTCTCTGGCGAGCCAAGCAACATCCAGTTTCTACCTTGCAGACACTCACTACATGATCCAAAACGGCAGGAGCACTGGCTGACTCCCGTTCAGCCGATACCGAAGTGGGCGTTGTCGCAATCAACAGCTGGTCTCTTTGCCACCCTTACGGTACTCGAATCTGATGCAGAGACCGAATTTGAATACCCGCGTACTGGTGCGGCTTGGGAAGCGGTGTCGGGGGAGTCGGACGCGTTGGTCTTGAGATTGGAGGCCGAGGACCGTGCCGACCTGTTTGGCAACCGTGCCCCCATTGTCAAGGTTCCGGAGTTTTTCGGTCCGCGTGATATGGAGAATCCGCCACCTGAATTGCCCGGAAGTCCACCTATGCGGCTGGTTCAAGTTGCGGTAATAGCAAAGGGCAATGAGGCGACCAACAGGGGATTGGGAGGCGCGTCATGACTGTAGCCGTTTGCTTCAGGTGCGGAGCCATCAAATGGGGTGCCTTCACACCGTGCGACCGGTGCGGGCTTTAACATTATCAGCCAAGCTAAGAACTCTTTTTGTTCGTGCCACCGCATTGAGCGCGAGGTCAAATGGTATCGAGTCAACATCGCCGCACAATACCCAGTGTTCGGGCGAGTGAACAATGCAGGCTTCTCGAATCCTAATCGGGACGGCTGCCCCGAGGAACAGATGGAACCGGATGCCGGGTACGTAGAACGCGTACTGATGGTAACGCCTCATGTTATTACCGTGCGGCGGGTATGCAAGCATTACAGGCTCGTTCAGGTTCGACACGGCAACAATTAGCGTTGCGTCCTGCGGAAAATCCGCGTTGCCGAGCAGAAACTCACTGAATTCTACCTCGTAGCGTGGACCCAGATTAATCCCACCGATCTTTTCGGGTCCGAACGCCCAGATGTGCGCGGACGCACGCCAGAAGATGCTTGCAGCGAAGTAGGCAAGCGCATTGTAGTTGGCCCCTTGGATCGAAGCTGTTGGGAAGCGGTCGTTCACCAGTCGATCGAGCGATCCGCTAAATATATCGCGCAGGCGCCATTCGGTTGCACTGCGGCACATGTGTTTCATCACCCAGGCTTCACCGCGTATGCTGAACATCGCCTCGCACTCGCCGCATAACAGTGGTGCGGTCACCTGATTCGATGTCTGAACGGATGTTGTCTTGGTGATTACGACAGCGTTCGGGCTACCCTCAGCCGCTTTTGCAAACAACCTATAGATCGCCTTTGGCATGTAATGACTCTTCGATACGTTGTCGGTTTTGCCGCACATACGGCACTGTCCAGTAGATTTCATATTCGTCTCCACTAAAGGCAGGCGGGCCGTAAGGACTTGGCGCAAGGTCTCAGGTCGTTTTCACGCCTACCGTATTGACAGGATGAATACCGCTATCGTCGCGTCCAACTCAGCCGATACGCACGGTCGAACAGCGTTCTGCAACCAACTTCTTGCGCGTCTGGGTTTCAAGGACCACTCCGCCGGCTCCCTCACAAGGGATTCCTGGTGTGGACGTATCGGAAGAGCGGCGGCGGTCGCCGCCCGCTCCCCTCACCCGCCCAAATGCCCCTTCAAGACCTGCCCCGTATACGACCGCGCCTCCTCCACCAGCCCCTCCGGCGTGCCGCTGTACAGCACCTCACCGCCCTTGTGGCCGCCCTCCGGGCCGAGATCGACGACCCAGTCCGCCTGCTTGATCACGTCCATGTGGTGCGCAATGACGACCACGCTGTTGCCGGCCTCCACGAGCAGGTTCATGCAGTGGATCAGCCGCTCGTTGTCGGCGAGGTTTAGGCCGGTCGTCGGCTCGTCGAGGTGGTGAGCGACCGGCCCCCTATCCCAGTATCTACGGTATACTAGCGTCAGGAGGTTAGAATTCATGCAGGCTGCGCTGAAACTGAAAACCAGAGTGCTTCCAGGAAAGCGCATTGAAGTCTCTTCGCCCGAGTTGACAGAAGACAGCGAGGTAGAACTCATCATCGTTCTACCGGAGAGTCCTGCGCCCGAAGCTCCGCGCCGCTTCAAAAGCGTGATCGAGTTTATCGACTCCCTGCAGGGAACGAATCGAACGTCGGAGGAGTGGGCCGCTCTCGAACGCGGGCTTCGGGAGGAGAAAGAGGCGTGGGAACGCTGACGCTGCCCGCTTCCGGCACGATCTATGTAGATGCGCAGATCGCCATCTATACCGTAGACAAACATCCCGTCTATGCATCCGTCTGCCGACCGCTCTGGGAGGCCGTAAGCAGAGGACAGGTGACGGTCATCAGCAGTGAATTGATTCTCCTCGAAACCCTGGTTGAGCCGATACGAAGCGGGGACACGCTTCTCGCAGTCGATCGCGAGGCGCTTTGGTCGCAGCCCAATTCCCGACTACTGTCCATTACACAGGACATTCTGCGCGCAGCCGCTCGTCTTCGCGCCGCTATTCCCGGTCTCAAGACCCCGGACGCCATCCACGCCGCCACCGCCCTGCTGAACGACAGCGCCCTCTTCCTCACGAACGATACCGGATTCCGTCGCGTCCCCGGCCTGCGTTCGGTAATGCTCGACGATGTCCTGGCCGAGCCTTAAGGCCTCCTCAGGACGGTGTTTGCAATTTGCATGTCCCCTCAGCCGCCCAAATGCCCCTTCAGAAACTGCCCCGTATAAGATCGCCGCTCGTTCACCAGCCCCTCCGGCGTACCGCTGTAGAGCACCTCGCCGCCCTTGTGGCCGCCCTCCGGGCCGAGATCGACGACCCAGTCCGCCTGCTTGATCACGTCCATGTGGTGCTCGATCACGACGACGCTGTTGCCGGCCTCCACGAGCAGGTTCATGCAGTGGATCAGCCGCTCGATGTCGGCCAGGTGCAGGCCGGTCGTCGGCTCGTCGAAGATGTAGAGCGTCCGGCCGCCGCGCTTCAGCTTGCTCAGCTCGGAGGCCAGTTTGATCCGCTGGGATTCGCCGCCGGAGAGGGTCGTGGCGGACTGGCCGAGCGTCAGATAGCCCAGGCCGAGCGCGTTCAGTACGTTGAGCTTCCGCGCGATGGCCGGCTGGTCCGCGAAGAAGGTGACGCCCTCCTCTATCGACATCTCCAGCACGTCGGTGATCGTCTTCTCCTTGTAGGTAATCTCCAGCGTCTCCGGGTTGAACCGCGCCCCCTTGCAGCTCTCGCAGACCACCTCGACGTCCGGCATGAACCCTAAGTGCGTGGTCACGGTCCCGTCGCCCGCGCACTCCTCGCACCGGCCGCCCTTGACGTTGAAGCTGAAGCGCCCTTTCGCGTAGCCGCGCTCCACCGACTCCGGTAGCGCGGCGAACATATCGCGTATCACGTCGTAGAAGCCGACGTAGGTCGCCGGATTGGATCGCGGGTTTCGGCCGATTGGCGACTGGTCGATATCGATGACGTCCTTGATGTTCTCAATTCCGTGGATCGCGTCGTGCTCGCCGGCAAGCACCCGGCTGTCGGTGAAGACGGAATAGAGCTGTTTGAACAAGATGTCGTTGATGAGCGTGCTCTTCCCGGAGCCGGACGCGCCGGTAATGCAGATCATGCAGCCGAGCGGGAGCGTCACGTCTACGCTCTTGAGGTTATTCTCCCGAGCGCCGCGGATCTCCAGGTACTTGCCGTTCCCAAGTCGGCGCGTGGCCGGCGTAGGGATGCCGCGGCGGCCGCTGAGATAAGCGCCCGTTAAGGAAGTCGGATGGTTCAGAATCTCTTCGATGGTTCCCTGAGCGACGATCGTACCGCCGTGGACTCCCGCGCCGGGGCCGATCTCGACGATGTGATCGGCCGCGCGCATCGTGTCCTCGTCGTGCTCGACCACGATCACCGTGTTGCCGAGGTCTCGCAGCCGCCGCAGCGTATCGATCATCTTCACGTTGTCTTTAGGATGCAGCCCGATGCTTGGCTCGTCGAGGACGTAGAGCATCCCCATCAGCCCGGAGCCGATCTGCGTCGAGAGGCGGATTCGCTGCGCCTCTCCTCCGGAGAGCGTGCCTGACGGCCTGTTGAAGTTGAGGTAGTCGAGGCCGATTCCAAGCAGCAGCTCCACGCGGGACCGGATCTCCTTGCGTACCTGCCGGCCTGCCGCCAGATTCCGACGCACGCGCGGATCCTCCTCGAGCAGGCTGACGAACTCCCCGAGGTTTGTGCCGCCGAACTCATAGATATTCTTGCCGCCGATCTCGACGAGCAGCCGCTGGGGCCGCAGCCGCGCGCCGCCGCAGTCGGGGCACGGACGCTCGACCGTCACCTTCTCCAGGTAGTCCTCCATGTAGGAGTGAGCCTCCTGTCGCTGTCGGTACCGGCGGTAGTGTCTCTCGATTCGTACAATCAAACCTTCAAAACTGATCTCGCGGCCGACATACTTCATTCCGTCCTTCGCGCCGGGCGGCTGGAGCAGCACGAACTTTTTGCCTTCCGTGCCGTAGTGGAGCAGCTTGATCGTTTCGGGCGAGAGCTCCTCGTAAGGCGTATCCAGCGAGAAGCCATAGTTCTGGGCGAGGCTGTACATCAGTTTCCCGTCCCAGGTCTCGATGTTGTACCGGTACGCCTCTTTGACAAACGCTCCGCCGCGGATGCTCCGCTTCCGGTCAGGAGCCAGCAGGTTGGGATGGACCTGCCGGTAGGTGCCCAGCCCAAGACAGGTTCGGCAGGCCGACTGCGGATTGTTGAACATGAAGTGCTCGGAGGAGAGGTCGCCCATCACGAGGTGATGCTCCGGACAGCCAAACCCCTTGAGAAATGCGTCGGAATCGAAGCCGGGCGGGTGGTCCAGGATCACGATGCTCATGAAGCGCTCGCCTTCAGAGAGCGCATTCGCGATGGCGACCTTGAGCTGCTTCTCTATCTCGCGCCGCACGACGAACTTGTCGATGATCACGTCGACGGGTCCGCGCCACGATTCGGTATCCTCGACGGGCTGCGAAATGTCCACGACGCAGCCGTTGACCACGAGCCGGCGATAGCCTGCCTTCCGGATCTCGGCGAAGACGAACTCCCAATCTTCCCCGTAGACGGGAAATACGGGAGCGCGCAGCTCGATGATCGTTCCCTCTGGGAGCGACAGGATCGCCTCCGCGATCTGAGTTCCGGGTCGAATCGGGATCTCATAACGGCAGTAGGGACAGTGCGCGACGCCGCCGGTCGCGAACAGCAGGTTCACGTAGGCGGCAATGTCCGTCAGCGTCCCAACGGTCGAGCGTGGATTGCGCGCAACGGTCTTCTGCTCGATGGAGACGACAGGGGAAAGCCCGAACATGAAGTCGATATCGGGCTTGGTGATCTGGTCTACAAACCTCCGGGCAAAGGAGGAGAGCGATTCCATGTAGCGGCGCTGGCCCTCCGCATAGATGGTGTCGAACGCCATCGACGACTTGCCGGATCCGCTGACACCAGTAAACACGATCAGCTTGTCGCGGGGAATCTCCAGGTTGACGTTCTTGAGGTTGTGCTCGCGCGCGCCGAGCACCTCGATAGTGGATCTTACGGGCACGTTTCTTGGTCTCCAGGGAAGTAGTAGGCTGCTTCCTCCAGGTCGACGCGGCTCTTGGCTGTGATGCGCACCGGCGCCGCGAACTTGTCCAGATAACCCTCGTCCGCGAGCCATTCGCATGCCATGTCGGCGCCCTCGATATTCATCTGTCGAACGAAGTAGTGATTGATATCGGTGCTCGATCGGACCTCCCCCTGCTCGCGGAGATAGTCGAGCACGAGTCCGAAGATGGCTTCGGCGTTCGAACGGAAGTAGGTGTTGATCTTCGTCAGCGCTGTTTCGAGTTGAGCAGCGTCAGGATCGCCGTGAATGAGGTCGGTATACAGGCAGCGAAACAGATCGGGGTTGAGAGTCAGCGCGCGCTGGATGACTTCGCGGGACGGAACTTCCCCGTGCAGCAGCATCTCGATCGACGCGAGACCATCCACGCACTTCATGATCCAGAGAAAGCAGTAGTCGTAGTCCTTCTTGGCGTGGAACCACTTCTCCGCCTTGGTTAGCGCGGGAAGAACACGCGTCCCAACCCGCAGCAGCTGTGCGCGCCGGTCCCGGTCGCCCAGTTCGTGGCGCGCCGCAAACAGCTCGTTCAGCGGCTCGTCCCGCGAGAAGAGGATTTGACCCTTGCCAAGCATCGAATGGATGAACGAACCCTGCGCCGAGCCCTCCAGCAGCTTCCGGAACTGGTTACGAGTCACAAGCGACGCGTGAATATTGACGCCGAGCTCGACCAGCGACACACCCTCGGTCGTCTGGCGCGTCTCCTCCGTGACCACAATCAGATCGATATCCGACCGCTCCCATACTGTGTCATAGGCAAGGCTGCCCACGAGCACCGCCGCCACGACATAGCTGTCGGTCTGGAGCTTCGCGACAAGGTTATCCAGAGCCGCCGCGTAGGTTTCTTGAACCTCGGGCATGTGTTCAGCTTCCATAGGGCGAGGACGGGAATTCTATCCTATCCGCAGATGTCGCCGATATCCGCAGATGAAGTGAGGAACAGGCGGTCGGCTAAAGTGAAGCAGCGTCTATCCACAGATTGAACAGATTTTAACAGATTGACGCTTGAGGCGTCCGCGCAAGTCAATTCCTTCAAATCACTGTTGAGACCCAGCCGGCGCTTGAAACCGCGCCCGACATAACACGCAGCCCGTACGGGAGAAACCGTGTCGCAACCGCCGCCGGACGCTGAAGTCGCCGTTCCGACGCAGGAAGTTTCAATTTTGCTCGTGAATTGTCCTTCCGGTTTTGCCTCATCGGATCTGGGAGTACCGGTTTCACGGCTATTGACACTCACCGCCTAATGGCAAGTCCATCCTGCTGTTGCGTGAGAGGCACTACGCATACTACGCTAAGGAGCGCAGTTACAAATTGGCATCAGCATTGGCGGGCTTTTTGAAAACGGTCTGAGAGGTGCGGCGAAACCCGGGATCGTGGCTCTTTGTGAAGTGAAGGCTCGTGGAGAGTACGTTAGCAGAACTCATCGAATGAACAGAATGGTGCTCGGCCTTACCATCATCGTGTATGCTAAGACACACTCTCACCAACTCTTTGAACACCAATGCTACGTGAGCAGCGTCTAGCGAATGATTGGAGAGGAAGACGCTGACGGCTTTCTGAAAGCGGGTTGGCGCAGCACCGCGCTGCAACGCTGTGGCGATGCAGACAAGCAGCGCTGCATGTTCTGCTTCGGAGACGCCTCCTTGAAGCGCTTCCTGTGTTAACTCCGCATCAACGGGCGGAGGTAGTTCAAGGGTTAGGGGCATCGGTCCACTCTAACAAATGTTCAAACTGGGTCGCTCAAAGACATGTCAAAGGCCACCGTATATTATGCCACAGCCCGCGATGATCGACGGGCACTTGCTCCTCCTGCGTCGCCGCGAGTCGTATTGCTCGATGGCTAATATTATTTTGAAAATACTCTGACTGAACCGATATTCTCGCGGTTGGCGTGCGTCTATAGTTACGTGGCGCCACACTCGCCTCCTGCAGCTGCAGGCAGGCATGTCAAACTTGTCAACCTACGGTTTCTAGACGGACCGAAAGGAGAACAGACGCATGCTAACCAAGCGTGAAATGGCCATTGGAACGGCCGCAACCGGACTGCTCGCACTCAGTTTCGTCGGCTGGATTCACAACAGCCCCGCTGCGGCCCAGGGTCCCGGGCCGGGACGCGGGTTTATGGGCGGCGCTTCCGTCGCTGCGAGCGGAGACTATGTCTACGTCGTACGCGGCGGAACCCTCTATCAGTTGAAGGCGATGGATCTCTCCATCGCATCCCAGAAGGACCTGCCGATGCCGGCGCCACCACCCGCACCCGCGGACAAGGCGCCGTAAAGTAGCACGATCTAGAAACGCGAGGCGGTGCGGATCGCGTACGGTACCGTCGTCACCGCCTGCGTAGATTCAACGCGTGAGTAAAGGGCCGGGGGTTCACGACTCCCCGGCCCCGTTACTGTGCTGGAATCCTCCACTGTTCCCCATCCTTATTAGAAAACTGACACTTTCAGTGACTGACGTTGGGAGTTAGGTGTATCCAGCGCTTGAAGTTTGAATCCTCCATGATTCGCTTCGCCAACAGCGCGTAACCATCCGTCAGCGGATGGCTGGCGTCCGCGTAGAGATCGCTCGGCAATGTGTCAGGCACGACATGTGGTATGCGCTGCGATGTCAGCCAGGCATCCACGTCCGCCCGGAGTCTGCCGTATTCCGCTCGCTGATCCTTCGCGACCATGTGCTCGTTGAACGGACCCAGGATGACCAGCACGTCGTTGCCGCGAGCTCGCAGCAGTGCGACAGTTCGCTGGAAGGCCTTCCACTGCAGCGAATCCCTCAAGCTCACCCAGTCGAAGTGCGTGGGCGACAGTCCGGAATGGTTCCAGGCCCTGTGTCGCGGGCTCGATGGCCCTCGCTGCGGATCGTTTGCCGGTTCGCCCGGTACCGCCAACGCGATTTGAGCCAGGGGATTCCTCCACGCGTTCAAGCGGCGCGGAGGATCACCGCCGTCCTCCTCCAGTGTCCAGAGTGGGATGCTCAGATGGTCGAAATAGACATCGTCGACATGGTTCACCCACGATAGCAGGCCGGTGCTTCGCGTCACCACCGCGTTAAGTCTTGTGGCGGCATCCGCCCTGTAACACGGTATCGGGGTGAACAGCTGTGGGACGAGCTCGGTGTGATTGAATGTCTCTTCCTCCGGCGCGCTCAGATCGGCCTTCGGACTGCTCATCCACAAGACGTTGAAGTGAAGGATGACTTTGCGGTTGCGGAGCGCGCCGCCATAGTTCGCAAGCAGTCCCTCTATAGCGAGCGGGAAGACGCCGTTAACGCCGCAGTTGACGAAGCGGTCGACCACACCGGTCTCTCGATTGAGAAAGTGAGTTAAGGTGCCTGTCGAGCGCACGTATTCACCCCAGACCACGGAGTCGCCGAGCACGGGAACGGTCGCGGAGTCGGCAATCCGGTCGATCCGCCGTTGGTAGAGCCAGTAGTCGCTGCTGAGGGCGTACGGAATTCGATAATCGGCTCCCGTATCGAACCGCTCCGCTCGCTTCCACGCCTGTGGAATACCGATTGCGCAGGCGACAAAGATTGCAAACACGGCAAGGCACTGTCGCGCGGTCAACCGCATCTCGTTGACGCCGAACGGAACCGCTTGCGGCGCGGCGCCTATTTCGCTACTATCTTCGTCCGGCATGCTCGTCGCCGCCTCCCTATTGATTCAGCCAACTCCTCATCACAGAGTATGATCTATCCGACCTGTCGGTTCTGTCGGACACGTCTGACCTGTCCGACCCGTCCGACGCACCTTGCCCTGTGGGCCATCCGCCGGCGACACCGCGTCGTGGTGCAAACAGTCGCACCACAGCAGCTGAATATGCGGCCGTCAGAACTGAAAATAGATGAATGAGCCACCACCCGATGAACAGAAGCACAGATAGAGCATCATCCCGACTGCCAGCGCAACGCGAACAGATCCCAGACGCAGAACGGAGCGCAGCCGCGATTCGCAGGCGAACTGGTAGAGCCAGACGACAGCGACCAGCGCAAGCATGAGCGCCGGGACCTGCGGATTGGTCCAGGCGGCACGGAAGATCCGGTCGACGATGAGCAGCGCATCTGAAACCGACGTGGCGCGAAAGAAGATCCAGGCGAAGCAGACGTAAACAAAGACCCAGGCCTGTTTCAACAGTTTCGGAACGCGATCGCGATAGAACGGCGACCGCTCCAGGCCGCGTGTGAGGATTACGCCGAACCCGTGAAGCAGTCCCCAGATCGCGAATGTCCAGTTGGCGCCGTGCCAGACGCCCGAGATAAGAAACGTGATAAGCAGGTTCCGATACGTGGTCCAGACGCCGTGCCTGCTGCCGCCTAGCGGAATGTAGACGTAATCGCGGAACCAGGTGGAGAGGCTTATGTGCCAGCGCGACCAGAAGTCGCCGAGGCCGGTCGCAAGATAGGGATTGTTGAAGTTCAAGATCAGATCGAAGCCCATCATCTTCGCGACGCCTCGCGCCATGTCCGTGTACCCGCTGAAATCGCAGAAGATCTGCCATGCGAACGCGAACGTCGCCAGCATCAGCGCTGAAGCTCCGAACCTACCGGGATTATCGTATATCCGCTCCACGTAGAGCGACAGATAGTTCGCCAGGGCGAGCTTCTTGAACAGCCCGACAAGGAACAGAGAGAGACCGTCCGTGACGTTCCGCAGCCGAAAGACAGGGACGCGATGGAACTGTGGAAGCAGGTTCCGCGCCCGTTCGATTGGCCCCGCCATGAGCTGCGGAAAGAAGCAGACGAACGTCGCAAAGCGGAGGAAGTTCGGCTCGCGCTCCACTTTACCGAAGTAGTAGTCGATGGTGTAGCTCATCGATTGAAACGTGAAAAACGAGATCCCGACCGGGAGCACATAGGCGAAACCGTAGGGCATGAGGGCCGAAGGATCCGGCAGATGGGCGCTCGTGCCGAGCGAGCTTAGCAGGTGGTTGAGATTCTCGATGACGAACCTGGCGTACTTGAAGAACAGCAGCAGCGCGAGGTTGTTGACAATGCTGATCAGCAGCCAGATGCGGCGGCTGCCTTGCCGGGCGCCGACCGCCATGAGCAGCACCAGGCCGGAGAAGACGAACAGCGTCGGCCGAAGCGTCTCCGGACCGGCCAGCGCTCCGGCGATCAGCGCAACAACCAGAATAGTTGACACGAGAAAAGCGGATTTCAGGACATTGTCCGCGGGGAGGAATCCATTCCGCTCTACAGCGCGCGCCCCCCTTTCCCCCAACTTTGGGGGACTCGCTCCGGTGGCCGGATTCACTCCCCCAGGATTGGGGGCCGGGGGGCGATCTTCAGCGCGCGCCCCGCCGGCAAGGCGGGGGCAGCGCTCCATGAGGGTCACGAGCAGATAGTCAAGCGCGGTCGAATAGGCTACCAGCAGAAGATAGGCCGGGTTCCACCATCCGTAGAAGAAGTACGATGCGCACAGCAGCCACGGTATCCAGAGCGGAGTTCGGCGGAGCGCATAGAATACGGGAACGACAACGAGCATAAAGACGGCGAACGGCCGGGTGTGGAAGAGCATCGATTACGCTTTCGCTCGACCCGGAAGGGAGACAATGCAGATGGATGGGCGAGAATGCCCAACGCGGCTTCGAGGCAGCAGCTTGACTTGTTGGAAACGTGGATCTGGCGCGACGCGTCTGTTCAACAGGCCGCGATAAAGTTCACCCTTTGTTCCTGGAGCTCCGAAGCTGCGGCCGGATCTTATCCCAATCCCACTCTGTGATGCGCCGCACACATCGAAGGCCGCAGTAGTCCGTTGCGAAACAGGCGTCCGTATCACCCGTCCTTTCGCCCTGGCGGCGCGTCGCGCTGCACATGTCGGCGGTCGCCTTCCAGTTCCCGCCTCGTAGCACGCGCTTCACATCGCGGCCGGGACTGGGCGGCCCGTGTGGATCGACAGACGGACTCACCTTGTAGTAGCCGGGATCGTAGACGTCCTCGCACCAGACCGACACGTCGCCGTACATGTCGCAGAGGCCCCACCGATTCGGCCGCTTTTCGCCAGCGGGATGCGTCTTCTGATCGGAGTTCTCGGCGAACCAGGCGTACTGCCGCAGTGCGTCCTTGGAACCGAAGTCATATGGACCGTCTGTCCCCGCCCGTGCGGCATATTCCCACTCGGCCTCCGTCGGAAGACGATATCCGTTCGCGGCATAGTCGCAATCCCACTCGGCCGTCTTCTCGTTATAACAGGGAGTAAGTCCCTCGAGGCGCGACCGCTCGTTGCAGTATCGCTTCCCGTCGCGCCAGCGAATACGCTCGACGGGCCCCTTCGGGCTGTCGGACCAGTGGGATGGATCGGGCATCTGAACCGCGACAAACATCTCGTGCGTCACTGGCGCCCTGTCCATGAGGAATGCGCTGACGGTGACCTTGTGCGGCGGAGCCTCGTCCGGGTTGCCCTGCGCGCTGCCCATCGTAAACTCGCCCGCCGGCAGGTACTCCATCGCCGTGCCGGACTTGGTGACGATCTCGACGGGAGCGGCCGCGCCAGCGGCGCCGAGTGCCGCGGGCGAGGACGAGCGACTGCACGCAGTAAGTCCGCCGGCAACACATGCCGCCACGACAAGCGCAGCGACGCGGACGGTAATAGTCCGTCTGGCTTGCAACTCCCTACTCCTTGACTGCCGCGTTGGGCCGGAACCACGCGGGCTCTTTGTTGCTGTTGCCGTCCGAAGTCAGCTGAACGAAGTCGGAGTCGGTCGCTGTCTGCAGGTCGATCCGGCCGGTACGCTCGGCGGATACGGCGCAGATATTCCAGCCACCGGCATAGACGCCCACGATCTCACATGCGGCCTGAAAAGTACCCGCTTTGCTCAGATCACCTTCGCCCTCGGGCCCGCGACTGAAGGCGACATAACGGTTGTCCGGAGACCATTCGATGTGATAGACCTTATTGTGAGCATCGGCGATGTGGAGGCTCCACGGGCCGACCGCGGGCGTCTCCGCATCCAGGTTGATCGGCGCAATGTCCAGCTCGTGGTCGCCTGACCCCCACGCGATATGCCCACAGTCCGGACTGATGCACGGTCGGCATCCTGGAATCTTAAGATCGATGATCCGGTTCCCGCGCGCCTCGATCAGCAGGATGGTGTGGCTGTAGCCCATGCCGGCGTGCACGGTCGCGGCAATCCATTTGCCGTTTCGAGCGAAGCTCGGATTGTAGAGATGGCGCAGCTTGGCGCTGTTCGGGTGCGGCTCCGTCTTTCCGGTCTCAAGATTGTAAAAACTCATTCCGTTCGTGTAGTAGTCGATCACGTCGAACTTTGGATACTCCTGTGGGAGATAACCGAGGGTCTTGCTGTCCGGAGCCCAGAATGGCTCGCGCGCATGGTCGGCGATCTTTCTCGCGTGCTTTCCATTGATGTCCATCACCCATAGGCTGCGGACGGTATCTCGTCCCGCTCCCGTATCCACGGAGTACGCAATCCTCCTGCCGTCAGGCGATACCTGGGGATAGTGTTCATTCTTATCGGGGCTATGCGTGAGGTTGACGGACCTGGACCCGTCCGCCTTCATGGCGAAGATCTCCCAATTGCCGTTGACATAGCACTCCCACGCGATCCGCATCGGCAGCGCCCTGAGTTTCCTCGCCAGCGGACCCTGGCTTTGTGGCGCCGAGGCGCTGACGCTGCAAATTGCGCTGGATATCGCGATCGTGAGCACCGCCGCGGATATGCCAACGGCGCTCCGAGTCATCTGCAATTTCATAGACTTTATCATTCCTTCCACAGGGCGTCCTTCCCGGCCCGCAACTATTCGAGTGACGTTTGACCCGTCGCTGTCGCCTCAGTCAGCCCTGAGCCTCAATATTCCAATTTGTTGCGCGTACATTCCTTCTTGGCCAGGAATAAATCCGCTTCACTCGCTAACTCGAGGATCGATTTTAGGCCGCAATGAGAATCTTCTCACTTCCGCGGAATATGTCTGGAACCGTTGCGATTCCTATTACGTCTATCGAATTCGTATGGCGTCTTGTGGCGCATGGATGGTATACTAAAGTTATAGGGATTGGACCACGGTGTCGTGACCAGGAACGGCCCGTTGTTATCCATCAAATACGGTATTCTGTCGCCACGGCCGGGCATGGCTGCATCGGATGGGCCACATGAACACCATACTAGCTAAGGAAAAGAGTAACTTATTGGACGGACGTTAATGGCCGCAAGTCCGAACATGGTACAATAAGATAACCGGGCGCGCAACCTGTGAGCCTGCCCGAATCACCGCCCCAAGGGAAGGTCTTTTCGTCGACCGAGTCCCGGCGACGGCATAGGCGCGTTGTACTTCCGCGTGCACACGAACCCATCCCGTTACACGATTGTTTCTGTTTTTGCCTGGCCGGCATGTCTCGGGCCAGCAGCGGTCACGCCCTATCGCAACGGTAGGGCCGGGGGTGGACACGCCGCTGTCGCGCTAAAAGGATAATAATGGTCGCTCATTCCCCTGATTTGGATGTACCAGTGCCGAAATCAAGCTGGTATCGATCGCTGTCGAAGTACGAAAAACCCTCCGCGAAAAAGGCCATACTTCAGCTTTCGAACACCGTCGTGCCCTACATTGCACTCTGGATCGCAATGATCTGGATGATTCGAACTGGAGTCTCCTACTGGTTCACTGTGCCATGCATCGTGGTTGCGAGCGGACTGCTGATACGTATCTTTATCTTCTTCCACGACTGCTGTCACGGCTCGTTCTTCGCTTCCCGGGCCGCAAACCGATTCTGGGGATACGTCTGCGGGGTTATGATCTTCACGCCTTTCGAAGACTGGCGGCATAAACATGCGGGCCACCATGCCACGTCGGCGGATCTGGATCGAAGGGGCATCGGCGATATCTGGACGATGACCGTGGCGGAATATGAGGCCGCGCCGAGAAGCACGAAGTTCCTTTACAGACTGTTCCGGAATCCGATCGTGCTGTTTGGACTCGGGCCGCCGATCATATTCATCATTTCCCACCGCTTTCCGCACAAGGGCGACGGGGCCCGCGAACGCAACAGCATCGCGCTCACCAACCTGCTCCTGCTGGCGATCGTCGGGACGCTCATATGGACGATCGGACTTCGGACCTATCTTCTGATCCAGGTGCCGACTATGAGTCTCGCCAGCGCCGTGGGAATCTGGCTGTTCTACGTCCAGCACCAGTTTGAAAAGGACTACTGGGCCCCGCACGAGGAGTGGGATCCTATCAAAGCCGCCCTTGAAGGCAGCTCGTACTACAAACTTCCGCCCCTGCTGCAGTGGGTTACCGGCAACATCGGGCTGCACCACATCCACCACCTGAGGCCGCGCATCCCCAACTACAATCTGCAGCAGTGCTACGACAACATTCCTGAGCTGCAGGCCGTAGAGCCTCTCACCTTCTTCGGCAGCCTGCCGTGCCTTTGGATGGACTTATGGGACGAGAAGACGAAGCGGATGGTCAGTTTCTGGGCCCTCAAGAAGGCGGCGGCCATTCAGAGCGCAAAGCCTAAGAAGCGCCTGAAAACGCAGGAGCAGGAGTAGGCCGTTTATCAGGCCGAAGCTGGTTGCTCTCGGAAACTGGCGGCCCGCGCGATGCGCGGGCCGCCTTCAGTTCCGGGATCTAGTTGATTAACGGTATCCGCCTTGATCGGCGTCATCTGCGGATAAAGCCGTTTTCATCCGTAGGAACTCGCGGAGCGTGCTCTGCTCGTCCGCGTGCCGCGCTATCGAAACAGCTTTGGCGCGAACTCGCCCAGGTAGTTTCTCCAGTTGATCCAGGTATGCCCGCCCGTTGACTCCTCAAAGACCGGGCTGAATCCGTGCTTCTTAAACAACTCCACGGTCGCTCGCGACGTCGCCACGAGGAAATCGTCCTTCCCTGTACCGAACCACAGCAGCTTCAGTCCCTTCTTGCTTTCGGCGTCGTCCAGCTCGGCTCGGTGCTGCTCCTCCCATGCAAAGCTCGTCGGGGTCACCGCCACGGAAGAAGTGGAGCCGGGACGCGGCGGACCTACGATCCCGAACAGGCCCGAGCTGTAGACTCCAATGTAGGCAAACTTGCTCAGATGCGGAACGGCGATATTGAGGGTCTGACTGCCGCCCATCGACAATCCCGCGATCGCGGTATGCTGACGGTCGGAGTACACCCGGTAGTGTTTCTCAATGTAGGGCTGCAGATCGGTCACGAAGTCCTGAACGAACTCGTCGGCGGGCGGGCGGGAACCGACCGGTGGCGGCGTGAACTGCATGCTGCGGCGCGTGTGCCCGGCCGGCATGACCACGACCATCGGCTTCGCCGTTCCCGCTGCAATCAGATTGTCCAGGATAAATCCCGCGCGGCCAACGGACGTCCAGGCGTCGTCGCTGTCTCCAGCGCCGTGCAGCAGGTAGAATACAGGAAGTCGTTCTCGTCCAAGCTCGTAACCTGGCGGCGTGTAGACGTGCATACGGCGGAACTTCGCCAGCGCCGTCGAGTAGTAGGTAACTGTACCAACCGCGCCGTGCGGCACGCTCTTCGTGTCCATGAAGTCCGAGCCGGGCACAACGACCAGGCTCCAGACGTTGTTGTTGGACTCGCTGGTCTCAGGGTTACGCGGGTCGATCACCGGAACGCCGCCAATGTTGAATGTATATCGGTATGCCCCAGGCCCGAGCGGCCCTACGGTAGCCTCCCATACGCCGGACTCGCCCCTGGTCATTGCCGCGCCCTGACCGAGGCCCGGTATATCGCCTCCCGTCAAGCGCACCGCGTCTACCTGCGGCGCCAATAGCCGGAACGTTACTTGCCCGCCCGGCTGGACTTCTGGTGAGATGACCTGCGGAAGCTGAGCGCGACCGGGAGCCGGTGGCTGCGCGCAGGTCACCGCTCCCAGGCAGGCCAGCAGGCTAAGAATGACGGTTATACGAAGCACATTGTGACCGGATTGCATGTCGTGTCCTCCTTGAACGTTCGATGCGGGGATTATACCTTAGCGCCTTGAGCGCTCGCGGCAGCGCCGGAACTAACCAGACTGGTAACAAAACGCAGCCTGACAATCAGGAAAAACGGATGACACAGCTAGTCGCACCGAGCACGCATGACAAGGCGTACCACTTCAACCTCGACTCGCAGACGCACGGCTCGTTTGCTGAGATCGGCGCGGGCCAGGAGGTGGCGCGATGGTTCTTTCAGGTCGGTCGGGCCGCAAGAACAGTGGCAAAGACGATCTCGGCATACGACATGGCCATCAGCGATTCGCTATACGGTCCCGCTCCGCGTTACGTAAGCCGGCAGCGACTCGAGGCGATGCTCGAACAGGAATACCGGCAGCTCCTGGAGGGCCTGAGCACGACTCGCGGAGGTACCACGACCTTTTTCGCGTTTGCCGATACGATCGCAACTCGCCGACCCGGACACGACGAACATGGGCGCGGATGGGTCGGAATGCGGTTTCAGGCGAAGCCGTATGAAGAGCCGTCGCAGATCATACTCCACGTGCATCTCCTGGAGGCAACACCTCTACAGCAACAGAACACGCTCGGAGTCCTGGGCGTAAACCTCATCTATGGCGCGTTCTACCAGCGCGATGACCTGCCTGCACTCGTGGGGTCGCTCATGGACGGACTCGTTACCGAGTACATCGATATCGACCTGATCAAAGTCGCAGGCCCGGCGTTTGCCGGTGTCGACAACCGGCTGTTGAGCCTTCAATTAGTTGAGAAGCAGCTGACGAACGCGGCGATGTTTACGGAGTCGGGCGAGGTCGTACAACCATCGGAGGTCATCTACAAGCGGCCTATCCTGGCCGTGCGGGGGGGATTCCGTCCAGCGACGCGATTAACGGTTGATCTGATCGAGCGCGCACGAGACCAGTTTCTCGCGGAACCCGAGGTGAAGGGCAAAGATCCTGTGATCCTGGCGGAGATGACTCTGAACGACCTTCGGACGGAGAACACCATCCGTCACGAAGATTTTCTCGGTCGCGCGCAGATGCTTCATGTCCTTGGTATTGATGTTCTCATCACCAACTTTCGGCCATTCTACCAGCTTACCGACTACCTCGCCGGCTATACGGACCAGATGATAGGTATCCCGGTCGGAGTTCCCACGTTTCGTGATATCCTCGATGAGAAGTTCTATGAGGACCTTGGCGGCGGCAGCCTGGAAGCGGTTGGGCGCCTGTTCAAGCAGTCCGTGAAGATGTACGTCTACCCGACTGTCGACACGGCAAACGGTCAGATCGTGGACCTGAATTCCGTCGCGCTGCCGCCGCCGGCGGACCACGTCCGTTGCCTTCTGCGCGATACGGGCCGAATCGAGGCTGTGGTCGGCTGCGATATGGCGTGCCTGTCGATCGATACCCATGATGTGCTCGCACGCATCCAGAGCGGCGACCGGTCCTGGGAATCCATGGTGCCTCCCGCCATAGCGGAGAACATCAAGGAGCAGAATCTATTCGGATATCGCCCGACGATATAACTCCACCCATTTCGCGTTCCGCTGCACGGCACCGCAACTCAAGCTGTTGGCCCCATTCGCCGAAGTAGCTTGGGCGGCCGCAGAGAGTTCTTGCAGGTAGGAACTCTACGCTGTCGATCCTCCGCTCGCAGTTGGACAGACATGCCCGCCAAAATCTTCGCACGACGGACCGCACTTCCGCCGCAACTATTCTCTCTCACACCGTGTCAGGTCGTTTGGAGATCGGGAGAGGCGCGAAGAAACGCCAGTAGCAGCCCCAATAGTCCACATACAGTATCACTGTGAATGGATCGTCCATTGTGGCGACTAGTGGTAACGGCCCAAATCGCAAGTAGCCAATAGAGTCTGCCAACCGTGTTCGTGGTAGCTCAGCGGCAGAGCAACCGACACAGATCCCGAACGAGTCTTTACCTCGCAACCCGTATGGTCTGCCGGGCCGGAGTGAGGGGTTATCATTAACCTATGGGTCAGACGTTCGAATCGTCCCCACGCTCGTTTTCGGGGTGGGTCGATAGCCCAGGATTATCACCAGGAGAGAATTCGCGGTCCGGTCCTCCGGCCGAACATTGGAAACTCCTGGACTGCAACCTTGTCCACCCTAAATACAGTTCATGCGGGCCGGAATGGAGCACCATTCCTGTTCGCATACCATCTCTGAGTGGGCCGCACGTTCGCGGTTATCGACACCGCCCGGGCTTCGGCCCGGACAAGCAGGCTCGAAACCCTGCCATTCTCGGGAGCTCGCTCCCGGAATGTACCGCAGCGAATCTTTGCCTACTCACTGTAGTGGCGCGGGTCGCCTGTGGAGCGTTATCCATTCAAGATAAAACGCTTCGCAACCACTTTATCCGCGCCGGAACTGCCGGGCCGGGAAGGCATGGAGGTCGCCACTCATGGCAGTCAACTATTTAAGGAGAGTGTTCGGGAAGCCGCCCGCGTCGTCGCCTGTTTCGACGCGTACGGCGGCACACCAGGTTGAGAACGAGGCGGGTGGATTCGTCTACTCACCCGACGCGATGCCGTACGGCCCGCACGGGGCTCGGCTCCACCGCTTCCTGATCCTGGGTTCGGAGGGCGGGAGCTACTACGCCTCCGAGATGAAGCTGACTCGCGAGAACGCGAAGAACATTGAAGCGTTCGTTAGTGCTGACGGGCTGGCCGTGGTGCGGGCGATCGTCGAAGTTTCCGAGGCCGGGCGGGCGCCCAAGAACGATCCAGCTCTGTTCGCCCTCGCCATGTGCGCCAGTTTCGGCGACAAAAATACTCGTGTCGCGGCATTGTCGGCACTACCTCGTGTTGCACGCATTGGGACGCACCTGTTTCACTTCGCCGAGTATCTGGAAGGAATGCGCGGCTGGGGCCGCGGCGTGCGCTCCGCTATCGGAAAGTGGTACACGGAGAAGCCGGCGGCGGACGTCGCGTTCCAGGTGGCAAAGTATGGTCAGCGGGACGGATGGTCGCACCGCGACATGCTCCGTCTGGCTCACCCGAAGGTGGCCGAAGGGAGCGCACACAACACGATCTTCCACTACGTGACGAAGGGCTGGGACAGCGTCGGCGACGAGCCGCATCCCGACCCGGCGCTGGTGACGCTGTTGGCGCTCGAGCGGCTGAAGCGGCCGATCACGGAGCCAGAGGTCCTGCGCCTGATCGACGAGTACCACCTGCCGATGGAGATGATTCCGTCGGAGAAGCAAACGTCGAAGGTATACGAGCGTGTCGCGGAGACGGCAGGACTGACCTGGCTGATCCGCAATCTCGGAAATCTGTCGAAGCATGGCGTAATCGCGACCGGTCGGTACGGCAAACTGAATACGATCGTTGGCCGCATTACGGACCAGGAGTCGATCCGCAAGGCGCGCATCCACCCGCTGGCCGTTCTCGTTGCGGCCCGGACGTACGCCAGGGGTGCAGGCGTTCGCGGCGGCAACACGTGGACGGTAGTGCCGCAGATCGTTACGGCCCTGGACGATGCGTTCGAGATGGCGTTCCAGAACATCGAGCCGGCCGGCAAGCGGTTCCTGCTCGGCCTGGATATCTCCGGCAGCATGGCCTCGCCAGATATCGCGGGTATGCCGGGTGTCACGCCGATGATCGGCACGGCGGCGATGGCGCTGATCACCGCGCGCACGGAGCGCAGCGTCACGAGCATGGCCTTCCAGACGCAGTTCGTTCCGTTCCCGATCGGACGGCGGGACAGTCTCTCGACGGTCGTCAAGAACATGGAGATCGCAAGCCGTGACATGGGCGGGACCGACTGCTCTCTGCCTATGAACTGGGCACTGGAGCACAAGGTTGAAACTGATGCGTTCGTAGTCTATACGGATAGCCAGTCCTGGTACGGCGGGCATCCTGACCAGGCGCTGAACGCCTACCGCCAGAAGATGGGCATCGACGCGAAGCTCATCGTATGCGCCATGGTGGCGAACCGGTTCACAATCGGAGATCCTAACGATCGGGGAACGCTCAGCGTTGCAGGCTTCGATATCGCTACGCCCAACATTATCTCGCAGTTTGCGGCAGGCGCGCTGTAAGCGGCGCGCTCAAACACCGCGAGCACACTCACGAGGCGCGTGGTCAACAGACCACGCGCCTCTCTTTGGCTGCAGACAAATACATGGCCGGCGGCGCCGCTGAATTGAAACGTGGCGGTTGACACGTGGAGGTGACGCGGGGGTATGCGGCGAATGCTGCGATACGGAGACGGACCTGTCGTGGCGCACGTAGAATCGCGCCTCCGGGAGAACGCCAGCGTGTCGTTAGGCACCGCTCGTTCGACCCCGCCTTCCAAGCGGCAAGAGGGGTGGCCTGTCAACTTCCCGTTTCTGTACGCCGGTCCCTGCCAGGCACAGGAGTAAAACATGTCAATTCGACCCGTCAAGCGGCTCATCAAGGCCAAGCCTACAATGGAGGGAGCGGGTGTCCATCTGCGCCGCGCGTTCGGCTTCGGCAATACTTCCGACTTCGACCCGTTCCTGCTGCTCGATGACTTTCGGAACGATATTCCGGAGGACTATTCGGAAGATGACGGCGCCGCGATATCAGGAGGTGAAAGCGCCGGAGATCCCCGAGATCAAAGACGACGACGGAACGCACGTCCGCCTGGTATGCGGGAACTTCTGGGGCCGAACGGGTCCGGTGGAGGGCATCGCATCGGATCCAACGTACATCGACGTCTCCGTGCCCCCAGGCATCCGCAAGAGTCTGCCGGTCGAGACTTGACGCCACGCCTTTGCCTATGTCTTCGCCGGCAGTGGAAAGTTCTGCAACGCGTCGGAGCCGCTCTCCGTGCCGACCGAGGGCCTGGGATGGGCGTATACCACTCCTCCCGCGGAGGCGGAGAACCGCTCGCTCGTGCTCTTCGACAGTGGCGACGAGGTGACAGTACAGGCAGGCCCGGAGGGAATACGGTTTCTCCTCGTTTCAGGGAAGCCCCTGCAGGAGCCGGTCGCATGGTACGGTCCGATCGTAATGAACACGCAGGCCGAGCTGCAGCAGGCGTTCGAGGAGATCCGAGAAGGTACTTTTCTCAGGCCGGATGCCGCGGTCTAGAACGTTTTGAACCACGCATGCCAGCTATGCAATAGAGAACCGCGTCACAGCATGCTCTACTGTGGGAAACGGAACCTGTGATCGTCGACGTCCACACGCACGCGTTTATCGTCCCCGACCATATCGAGCCGCGCTTTCTGCACGAGGCGCAGCGTGCGCGCGGTGGCGTACCGATGGACCTGCACATCACGTCCGAGCGCCACGACGAGGCGATGAGTCCGGTCGACGCCGCCATCGTCTTCGGCATGAAGGCACGCCATGTGGGCATCTACACACCGGACGAGTTCATCGCGGATTTCGTCTGGAAGACATCTCCGCGCTCCATTACCGGCCCTGGCAGTTCTACAACAGCTTGGTTCTGGCGGAGGAGTATGGCGTCATGCAAAAGCTGCTGTTCGGCTCCGACTTTCCATTCACCACGCCCTCCGCGACTCTCAAAGCACTCAAGGAGCTCAACCATATGGTGGACGGAACGAATCTTCCGCGCATCAGCGAGACGCTGGTCGATGAAATGATCCACCGCGATAGCCTGAAGCTGCTTTTTGAGAGATAAAAGGTCGCCGTACCTTGAAAATCATCCAGATCGAAACCATACCTGTGGAACTACCGGTCAACCCGCTTCGCGCGATCAGATCCAGCCGCGCGAAGCATTCGGTCTCGCCGTTTCTCTTCGTCAAGGTCCATACGGATGAAGGTCTCATCGGCCTGGGAGAGGTATCCTGCACGCCGGTCTGGAGCGGAGAGGACAATAGGTCCGCGGCGCACTTCATTGAGGACTACCTTTCGCCCGCGCTGATCGGCCAGGATCCGACGAAGATCGAACGACTCACAGCCGTTATGAACGCGGCTCTCAACGGCAATCCGTTCACAAAGTCCGGTATCGAGATGGCGCTATGGGACATTCTCGGCAAGGCTGCAGGACTGCCGCTGTATCGGCTGCTCGGCGGGCCCGTGCGTCCGCACGTTCCCACCAAGTTCTCGATCTCCGGCGCCGAACCGCTGGTGGCGGCGGAACTGGCCTCCTGGGCTGTCGCGGAGGGGTTCAGAACCGTGAAGGTCAAGGTCGGAATAGAGCCGGAACAGGACGTCGCCAGGGTCCGCGCCGTCCGCGAAGCCATCGGGCCAGAGATTCGGCTCGGCGTGGATGCTAACGGTGGATGGTCTCCGCGAGTGGCCGTGCAAATGATCCGGCGTCTCATGGAATTTGATATCTTCTTTGTCGAACAGCCGGTTTCCGCCTCAAGCCTGGCGTGGATGGCGGATGTGTGCCGGCTGGTGACGGTTCCGATCATGGCCGACGAGAGCATCTACACCCTGCAGGACGCCGTCTCCATCGTGCGGGCAGACGCGGCGGACGTCCTCTCCGTGTACGTCGGCAAAGGCGGTATAGGTCCCGCGCGCAAGATCGCGGCAGTCGCCGAAGGCGCCGGCTTAACCTGCACCGTCGGCAGCAATCTGGAGATGGGCGTCGCGAGCGCGGCGATGATTCATCTCGCAATGGCAACGACCGGCATCGGCGCCGAGGAGTTTCCTTGTGACATCATCGGGCCGTTCTACTATGAGACAGACCTTCTTACCGAACCGCTCCTCCTTGTAGGCGGCCAGGCGCGCCCCAATGAGCGGCCTGGACTGGGTGCAGAGCTGGACATGGACAGGGTGGAGCGGTTTCGAGTGTAGGCGATAGCAGGTTGACCGTGCCATTCAGCCGTCCAGAACAAGGAACCCTGATGCTCATAGGATATGTCAGCGATGAGCGCGATCTCGCGCTTGCGGACGTTCTGCTGGAGTTTGAGATCGGTTCGTCAAGCATAGTTGTCCGTTCTACACCACGCGGCGCCATCTACGCCGATCTTTCGCCTGGGGATTACAACGTTACCCTGGTAAAGGACGGTTACGGCTCCAAGTCCGTCGTCGTTCCCATCGCGAACGACAGACCCTATCGGTTCAGGCTGCTTTCCGATGGCCTGCTGGGATATGTGTGGCCGAAGTGGGTAAGGGCTGGCGAGACGGCCGAGTTCCGCGTCCACTCCGTCGAGCCTTACCGACTCAGTCTCTGGCGGTACGGCCTGAACAAGGAGCTGGTCAAGCTGCTTGGCTGGTTCGACGAGCACAGCCCCCGCGCGGTAATGCAGGTCACGCCGGACGGCGACTACTCGCAGACCGGAGTGATGTGGAATCGCGTAGGTTACGGCAGCGCGCATCACGGGCAGCAGCTTACGGCTCCCGATCGCTCCGGCCTCTACTACTTCCATGCAGAGACGCCTTCCGGCAGAACCTTCGCATTTCCGTGGGTGGTTGCTCCCGCTCGGCCGTCCGCCCCGATCGCCGTGATTGCCTCCACCAATACCTGGAACGCGTACAACAACTTCGGTGGCCGGAGCAACTACTCCAACGCCGACCGGCTTCCCGATCGCCCGATCGTCAACGCGCGCCAGGACCTACGGCGCTACAGAGGGGGCGCGTTCGAAGAGTGGAGCCCGGCTGATAACGCCTATTCGCCTCTCTCGTTCGATCGCCCGGAGCCGGGCAACTCGCTATCCCTGCACGCGGAGATAACCCATCCCATCCAGGGTCGGGACGGCTGCCATCAGGCGCCGGCGGAGTGGCGGCTGTTGGGCTGGCTGGAGCGTGAGGGGTTTGCATACAACCTCTACTCCGATTACCAGCTGCACAGTGGCCTGCTCAGCATGTCGGCATACAAGGCGCTCATTCTAGGACCCCATCCGGAATACTGGTCCGCAACGATGTTTCGGCGAGTGAATGAGTGGGTCGCACAACAGGGCGGGCGGCTGCTATATCTGGGCGGCAACGGCTTGAATTGCGAGGTCGAGTATCTCGACGACGCAGCCATGCGCTGCCGAACGCACCTGGTCAGCCCGACAGGACTACTGGGAATGACCGATCCCGCGGATCCGATGCGCTACCTGGAAAGCCGCTTCCACCGAAGCACCGCCGAGTCGGAGGCCGGGCTTATCGGACTTGCCACGACGGAGACCGGCATCATGACCGCCGCGCCCTTTACTGTCGTCGCGGCCGATCACTGGGTGTTCGAGGGAACGGATCTCCAGAATGGTGACAGCTTCGGCAGCGCAAGTCTGCATGAGCGCTGCCATGGCGGCGCCTCCGGTCACGAGACCGATAAGCGCAGTAGATCCTCGCCGCCGAACACCGTGCTTCTGGCGAAGGGGCAGAATCCGGACGAGGGCGGAGCGGAGATGATTGCGTATACCACGGAGAGCGGCGGAGCAGTCTTTTCCGTCGGCTCGATCACGTACGGTGCCTCACTCCTCGTGGACGAACAGATCTCGCGCATCACTGAGAACGTAGTCAGGAGGTTCACACAGTCCGAAATGGGGGAACGAAATACTCGCTTGGTAATCAATTTGCGATGATCAAAAATCCGTCCTAGTACGTGCGACAGGTCCGCGTCCGCGGACAGAGTTCCGCGCCGGCGCAGGCCGAGAGGTCGCCTTCACTAGACCACGACTGATGATCTTTGCAAATTGCTTATCCGTCAAGCAGACCAGGTGGACGACGCCGTAAACGGCTTCGCTCGGGGTCCTGCGGCCTAGTTCCCTTCCGGGCAAGATGAATCTACAACACGACCGGTAGTATTAATGCAACGACCATTAGTCCCACGTTTTGCGATCGGTCCTTTACGAGTAAATTGCGCTAATCGTCGCCATGACAGTTCGCCCTATTGTGGAAACCTTCACAACAATTCTTTCGCAGCGTCATCGGCCTGGTGATAGAATTCTTAGCGCGTCTGGCCTTAACTCGAGTGCCCGGCCGTGCCAACGCCGCCAAAGCGTAGCTGCGCGGCTCGCTATCGCTCGGCGATTAGGGATACATGTCCGTGATCTCCGTCCCACCAAGCTTTGCCGCATACACTATTAATCGCGAAGGCGACGCAGGCCGCCGATGGATTGAAATGCTTCCTGCCCTATGCGAAGCCCTTTGCCGGCAGTGGGGCCTCGCCGTCGACGGTCCACCGATGCACGGAGGTCTCGGTCTTGCGGTCCCGGTACGGCGTGGAGAGGAGTTGTGCGTACTCAAGCTGGGGTGGGTGGACGACTCCACGGAACACGAGGCGCTGGCTCTCTCGACATGGAACGGCCGCGGCGCCGTACTTCTGCTTGCGGCAGAGCCATCGTCCGGCGCTCTGCTCCTCGAGCGCCTGAACAGCAGCCGCTCGCTCAACGATGTCGGACTGGATGAGGCCGTCGACGTAGCCGGGCAGTTGCTCCGCCAGCTTGCAGTTCCGGGGCCGGCCGGTATGCCTTTGTTATCAGATGTCGCCAGGCGATTGTCCGACACTCTGCCGGAGCGATGGGAGAAACTCGGCGGCCCGATGGCCCGCCAGCTTCTGGACCGAGCCTGCGATACAGCGGCTCGCCTCGGACCGTCGTCCGGCAGCCTGCTGGTCAACTACGATCTGCTCTATGAAGACGTTCTTGCCGGCGAGCGAGAGCCGTGGCTGGCGGTAGACCCGAAAGTCGTCGTCGGTGACCCGGAGTATGGAATCGCGCAGCTCCTGTGGCGCAGGCTGGAGGAGATGGAAGCGCGCAGCGGCATCATTTCGATGCGCTGACTCGTGCAGCCGATCTTGACCCGGGTCTCGCACGCGCCTGGACCCTGGTACGCTGCGTAGACTACTGGCTCTGGGGATTGAGCGCGGGCCTCACTGAAGATCCCGCGCGGTGCGAAGTCATCACAGAATGGCTTGGACGCTAATCGACCTGAGCGGCTTGCAACTTTTCGAGAGCATCTGCCAGCTTTTCTGCGGGTGTGGACATACGAGTTCCCGGACATGCGCGAAGGTGTTAACCAACAGTACCCGGGTTCGGATAGATTGTCTAGTTTAATGATGTGCAGTTTGTCTACTTTAGCAGAGCAAAGACCCTGCGCTCCAGCAAGCGATCCCTAGCCCAGATCCCTCGGGGGATATTTGAACAGCCTTTGCCAGAGCGTTGGTCAGTGTTCTGGCTCTACCTCCGGCGCTTCGGCCGCAACGAGGAGAGTCTCCGACTGCGAATCGTCCGGCGCGGCACCGGCGGCACGGAGCAGCTCCTCGGCTTCGACTTTCGGATTGTGCTGGGTTGGGATGAGCAGGTCCCTATCGCCGTTGAGCCAGTTGAGCACCGTCTGAGCGCCTGCGCGCGCGCCCGCATCGTCCTCGGCGATGACTGCCTCGCAGAGAGGCAGTGTCTCCGAAAACCGGTACGGCACGGTTACATAATCTTCTTCATATTGAGCGCAGCGCAGTTCACCCAGGATATCGATCCGTTCCTGAGCCGAGAAGCGCGCGTCGGCCAAAATCTTGCGTGGAAGCGCATAGGAGTCGCCGAGTCTCGCCAGGGTGTTTCGAGCATTGTAGGCGACCAGCCACTCCTTATCTCGCGAAGCCCGAATTAGAGCAGGTACTGCCGAGGTGTCGGCGAGCCTCCCAAGCGCCTCCGCACAGTGCCGGCGAACTTGCCAATCCCAATCCTGTAGCGCTGCTTCGAGGGCAGTAACGGCAGTAGCATCGCCTAGCTTCCCGAGCGCCACGGCAGCCGATTGGCGGACGGCGGGATCACTATCGGCGAGACGCGAGATCTGTAATTCTACCGGTCGATTCGTCATTCGCGATTCATGCCTATTGTGCTCCAGTTGACGTGACTACCGCAGGTTCGCTCAACGCGACCGAGCTATCGGCTGCTCGCGACCGGCGTTCCGTCCGCAACGCTTACAAGCCTCATGCGCGAAACGATCTCACCGCCTGCCTGGAACGGGACGCCACTAGCACTGCGTGGACCATTGCACCAAAGCTCTACGTGGGGAGCGCCTGATGCTGCGGGCGGGAATACAAAATCCTCCTGTGTCGAGTATGTGTCGCCGTTCCACGGTGTCTCATAATCTATTCGCAGGACGGATCCGAGCGCACACTCGAGCCGCAGCGACTGAAGCTGTTGCGGGGGCCACTGGTGAGTAAACTGCCAGGGCGGGGGCATCGGATGCTTATGGAATCGTCGTTGGAACGAATCGATATTGTCGATCTTGGGATAGCTCCAGTAGATCTCGATTGAAGATTCGGCTCGCTCGAAGGCGGCATTGGGAAGAAAATGAGCCTCTATCCAGGCGCGCAGCCTGTCCGGCTCACGTCTACGGAACTTTACAACTCCTTTATTGTTCGGTTGAACGCTATCAGCGCCCCATTCGATCATCCAGTCAGAGGGATATTCCAAGCGCAGCGCAGTTCCATTGCCAAGTTCCGGCGAAGTGAACGTTCGGAACGGTGGAGTCAGCGCAATCCACACGGCGCCGGCCGCCGCCGGCAGGATAACGCATGCCACAACGGCGGCGCATTGAAGACGCGATCGCCTGCGATATCCGCGGTGGGTCGCCAATAGCTCACCCAATCCTATCTGCGTCGAATGAAGCGACTGGGACGGTGAAGTGTCACCAGACAACACGGCCCATCGCTGCGATCGAAACCGTCGAACACCCAATCTGGCGGATACTCAACGCGGAGCGCGTAACCATTACGGAGGTCCGGGGTGGTGGTTGAGCTGCATTGCGTTCGCGCATTGGCCAACCATAGTGCCCCGCCCACGGCCGGCAGGCCTATGAGCGCCAGTACCTGAGCGCCGCGTCGTCGAGATAGCATGCCTCTCCTAAGCTGGATCATGAGAAAGTGATACGGATGACGGCGCAACAGATCGCTGGCGCCGAGAAGAGTTCCTGCCAGAACATCCGGACGCGCTGTCATGCACATTATGCATCGTATCATCGGTCGCGTAAAGAGTCACTCCATCAGCAGCCCGTCCTCATTTGCCTTCAGCGCCGCCTCCGTCAGGGTTCGGGCATCCAGGGTCCTCATTGCAGATACGAGCCACATATCGACCGTCCTTGCTCGCACGCCATCGACCTGTTCCATTGCGTCCAGTATCTCACGGTATCCGTGCCCCTCGACCACCATCCTGAGAAGGTCGATCTGCCCACGACACAGTCGCGGCGCTGGCCTTGTCGCACGGTCGCCTTCCATCGTGAGACCCCCTGTACAGTTAATAGTAGACATTAATATACTATACAATAGGTGAGATTGCGCCCGTACTACTGATTGACTTTCGGGGAGCGATTGCGAACGCGGACAAAATGAGATCCAGCGCGCACACAGGCACGTCGGAGGTGCGACGATTCTTTCAGGGCGGGCTGGCCGAAAGCCGTCGCGGCACTCCGGCGGAGATCACGAGCCTAAGCTGCACGCCGTTTGTGATACGCCGTCTGGCCCGGCGAAAGAGTACGGGGGATTGGAGCGACCACGGGTTTCGGAGGATGCGCCGGTCGCCTCGGGTAGGCAGCCCTGGCAGCCAATGCTGCGAGGGCGATGACCGCAAGGAACAACATCAGGCTGGCGGACGGAGTACGGTTCACGGTGGGCCTCGTGCTGAGCGCTCCAAGCAGTAGCGACCAGGAGCAGATATTGCATTCGGCGTCGAAGGCGGGAAGTGTTGCGCGGCAAACTGAGCATACGAGAGGCTGTCGCAGCGCGCTCGTTCCATCAGGCATCAAGACCACCATCCGTATCGCGGTCAGTACGGCTCACTACAGGAGGTAAGGCGTCATCGCCAGCGCCTCCTAGATTATGGCCGCCAAGTGCGAGTAATTGCGCACGAACTATTGCCGGGTTTGCAGCCTTCTGACAGGAGCGGTGGCGGATTGCACGACGAGGTTAATGACTGCGTCGATCGCTAGCGGCGCGCTCGGGCGGCCGTTAGGATTGTAATGATCGCTTCCGCGCGCGAACGATGTTCGCCCGCCTGTGAAAATCGCGGAGTCCGCGTCTGCATAGCCATTTCGATAGCCAATCTGAGCGGTGTTCGGCCCTTGGCATCCGTTCCATTGACGTTGGCGCCGCGCTCGATCAAGAGTCGGACCATTTCCGGCTGGTAACCCATGATCGCATAGCTGAGCGGCGTTTGTCCGTTATTGGTTTTGCAGTTGATATCGGCCTGGTAGTCAAGGAGAGTGTTCACTCGAACTGCATCTCCCTCAATGGCAGCCACAAACAGCGGAGACATTCCGCCGCGATCGCGACAATTGGGATTAGCTCCATATTGGAGGAGCAAGAGCGTGCATTGCGCCCCGGTGTGGAATATCGCAGCGTCTTTGTCCATGGCGCCATGTGCGAGCAGAAACCTTACCCCTTCTACATTGTCGGCCTGGGCCGCTTCCGCCAGCGCGGTGCTGTCGCCCATTATGCGGTTATGCGCGACCTGATTCACCTTCACTCCGCGATTGGTTAGAGCGCGCAACTGATCGGCAGTACCGTAGCGAGCCGCTGCCAGCCACGCGACACTACCGGCAGGCGTATAGGGTCGAACGGTCAGGTCGTGATCCATCAGCAGTCGGATGATCGCCGCACGACGGGCGGTCCAGATGGACCCCCGGGCCTCGTCCAACGCGATTTCGAGCGCTGAGTACCCGTTCTTCACGGGCGTGTTAACGTCGGCGCCTTCGTCCAGGAGGCGTTTAATTCGCACAAGATCGCACGCCTCAACTGCCTGTTCCAGCGTTACGGAGCGCGCCTTGGCGACAAAGCCGCGGAACCGGACAACGATAACACCACATAGGACCAGTGCGATTGCAGCCCAGACGAGGTTACGGAGAATCCGAACCGTCCGCGACGTTGGCTGAACTCTTGCAGGCTCGAAGCGTTCGCGGTTCATCCTTGAATCTCCGTAAGAGTTGTGGCGGCCTCGCGAGTCGCACCAGTTTGCTACCCTGTTTATACCATGCGCATCGTGCAATACGGACTCCAGGGCGATGGCGGCCCATGCCATGGCCGCTCGCCGGTTCCGGCGTTATCGCAATACGGAATCCCGATGTGTTCTTCGTTATGTTTGGCTCGAAAACAGGCGGTTACACAATAGAACAGAATGCCTTGACACAGTTTCAATACATCACTATAATCTGGCAACAATACCTGGCTGTTCATCTCCTCTGGTACACCTGCCCGTGTTTCCAAGGTGAGACAACCGCCGAATCTGCCCGGGAGTATTGGTCGATTGCGATCTGGTTCGATTCCTCGACACACTAGAGCAGTTGGAGGCGATTTGTAAGCGCGCAAAGCCGGGGAACAAATCGCAATAGTGGGAAGCGCTTTTGCGGAGGCACGTGTGATAAGCCCAAGCTTTCACAACATTCCCAGCTGGTTCTCCTGGGAAAACCAGGGCGTTGGCATTGCCGTCACTTCCCTGACCGCAGGTCGTGACGACCTCGTCGCGTTCATGGTGGACTCTCCGATTGGGCGCAACCGTGGCCTCTATCGCGCCGGCAAAGGGCTGGACCCGAATGGAGACGTTACCGCCGGTTGGACGCCGTGGCGCGAGGTGCCTGGCTGGGGCGCCGCCGCCAATGACGGCGCCAACATCGCCGTGGGGGACGTTACCCGGAGCGGGCGCCCGGATCTGGTGGTCTTCCAGATCGACAGCTCCAGCGACCAGAACCGAGCGCTCTTCCGGATCGGGAAGGAA
>JBBQVV010000019.1:0-32243 GCA_038211235.1 Chthonomonadales bacterium
GAATGGGTGGACGCGTCGATCGCTAGCTCGCCGGCGACCGGGGCGCCGGCGACCGCGCCCGTTCGACGCGCGTCCGGGCTGACTTTCCGCGCCATCCTCCTCGGCCTCGTCTTCACGGCACTAACGGATCTCTGGATCCACTGGGCGGAGCTGATCCTGGGAGGCCGGGGTCATACCGCGCTCGCGAACACGAGCATCCCTATCGGCGCATTCAACGTACTTCTGCTCCTGGTCGTCATCAACATCGTGCTTCAGCGGCTCAAGGCGAACCTGGCCTTCTCTGCCGCGGAGCTGCTCGTCATATACGTTATGATGACGGTCGCCACCGTCGTCTCTTCTTCGGGCGGCCTGCACTTCGTCGTTCCAACGATTACAGCTGCCTTCTACTACGCCAACTCAAGCAACGGCTGGGCATCTCAGTTCCATCAGTACATTCCAAACTGGATCGCGCTCAAGGATCCAAACGCATTGACCGGCTTCTATGTCGGAAACGCGGACGTGCCGTGGGCGATCTGGCGGGCCCAGATGGCGGCGTGGGTCTTCTTTCTGGCGGTCTTTACGCTCGCGACACTCTGCATCGTGGTCATCCTCAGACGACAGTGGATCGATCGAGAGCGACTCGCATTCCCAACGGTCAACGTGCCCGTCGAGATGCTGCGCGGCGGCGAGCGATTCTTTACGAATCGGCTACTCTGGTTCGGCTTCGCGCTTCCATTCGCAATCGACATCCTGAACACGCTGCACCTGAACATTCCGACGATCCCGTACATCCCGACGCGCAATGAGGGCCAGGCGGACATCCAGATGCTGTTCCCCGCCATGCCGTGGAACGCCATCGGAAGGACTCCGCTCTCGTTCTATCCGTTCGTAATCGCAATAGCCTACCTTCTGTCGGTGGAGATGACCTTTTCCTGCTGGTTCTTCTGGCTCTTGACAAAGCTGGAGGCCGTATTCGGGGCCGCGACTGGAATCTCATCAGGCGCTACGGGAGCCGGGCAGAGCAGCTTTCCGTTTATTGGCCACCAGGGAGCGGGGGCCTTCCTTGGGCTGACGCTGGTAGGGCTGTGGATGACTCGGGGCTACCTTAAGGAGGTGTGGCAGATCGCGTTTTCGGGTCGGAAGAGAGGGGGGGATGCGGACGAGCCAATGCCTTACCGCGTGGCTTTCATCGGGCTGGGCCTCTGCATGCTGAGCCTCGTAGCCTGGTGCATGGCCGCGGGGATGCGCGGAGGAGTAGCCGTCACCCTTATCGTTCTCTCATTGCTCTACATGCTTGCCGCCGCCCGCATTCGCGCGGAGACCGGAAACGCATGGCTGTTCGGACCGGACGTCGACGCCTACAAGCTGATGACAACGACCTTCGGCACCGGTATCTACCAGCCGGCCGACCTTACCATCCTTGCGTTTGTAAGGAACGCGGTCGCCAGCTTCGATCTCCGGTGCCTTTCGATGCCCAACCAGTTCGACGCATACAAGATGGCCGACTCGCTCGGGGTTCAAAAGCGGCGGCTGACCGTCGCGCTCATTCTCGCGGTCGTACTTGGCATCGCCATCTCGTTCGCCATTGCATTAATGATCTGGTATGCCTATGGCGCCGGCGCGAAGACCGACTCCTGGCGGACCGGCATGGGTCGGATGCCGTTCGACCAGCTTTCGGACGTCCTCAAGACTCCGGCGAAGCCGGATGCGGCCGGCACGATGGCAGTCGGAGCCGGCTTCGTAATAACCACCGCGCTGATGCTGCTGCGAGCCCGTTTCACCTGGTGGACGCTGCATCCGGTGGGGTATGCGATGGCGAACACGAACACAATGAATCAGGTATGGCTGCCATTTTTCATCGCGTGGGCGGTCAAATCGGTAGTCCTCAGGTATGGAGGGATGAGGCTATATCGCCAGTCTCTGCCATTCTTCTATGGCATGATTCTCGGTGATTTTCTCGCTGGAGGACTCACGACCCTGGCCGGCTGCTTCACCGGCATCAACGTCTACCCGACAAACTGGTGACGGCGAGTGGAATCGTCAAGACTACGCGGCCGCCACCCTCGGGTCGCGTCTCGAAGCACTTCTGCTCCGCTCGCAGGTCCCAGCGTGCGACCTGCGAGACCAGCTCGAGTCCGCAATTGCCGATCTCCGTCGGATTATATGGATTTCATGAAGCCCTGCCCGTCGTCCGCGACTTCTAACGTGGCAGCCACGCCCTCGACGACACCGTTGTCGTACTCAAGGGCGTTCGTCATCAGCTCGTGCGCTACGACGGCCAGTGATGTTCCCTGCTGCGTAGAGAGCTACATCGTTGACAGAGCCATCGCCCTGTGATAGAATCGCGTCGTCACGAGCAGGCAACACGATTAGCCCATTGTTTGATTCGTGGGACCACGTTGTATCGCGGCAGTTTCTGTTTTCATTGGCACTATCTTCTGTGACACTATCTTCTGTGACACTTTCTTCTGTTCGCGGTGCGCCGCCTGATTTCGAGTGAACCAGACGGCTGCTTTCGCATTTCGATGATGGAAGATCTGACAAGCCGTTAGGAATCCCGATGACAACTGCAAACTGGGTTAGGCTGCCGCTGCCAATTCCACCCTTTAAGATGACATACGAGGAGTTTCTTGCCTGGGCGGGTGACGATGTTTACGCCGAGTGGGTAGACGGGACGGTCGAGTTTACACACCTGGCAATCGACGCTGAGACGTTGGAGGTAACGATGTCGGTGTCGAAGACTCATTCTATTTTGGTTAGCTTCCTTACCGCGGTGTTGCAGCTCTGGGCCGAGTCGATGCAGGTGGGAGAACTGTTTGCCGCACCGTACCAGATGAAGACTGGTCCGGAACTTCCGGGTCGGGAGCCCGACGTCATGTTCGTTGCCGCTGCCAACCTCAACCGCACCCACGAGAAGTACCTGGAGGGTCCAGCGGATGCGGTATTCGAAATTGTAAGCGAAGAGAGTGTTACACGTGACAAGCTCTGGAAGCTGGCGGAATATGAACGGGGAGGCGTTGAGGAGTATTGGATCATCGATCCACTTAAGGGGGAGATCCTGCTCTATCGACTTGGTGAGGACGGCAAGTATGCGCAGGCGGAAGCGGATAGTTCGGGCATTCTCACAAGCAAAGTCATGCCCGGCGTCTGGTTCGACAGCAACTGGTTCTGGCAGCCGAAGCTGCCGGCTGCAGCGACCGTACTGCGGAAGTGGGGGGTGTTGTAAGGGTCAATACGCCCGAGTCAACACCTACTCCCCGCGTCTTGCAATCGCCACAACCGCGCCTTGAATATCCAATTTGGAGCCGTAAGGAATCTCGATCGGCGCATGGGTCGTGTTAGACGGCAACAGACGGGTTCTTCCGCCATTCCGTTCGAGCCGCTTGATCGTCGCCCCCACACCGTCCAGGAGCGCGACAACGATCTCACCGTTATCGGCGTCATCTTGCTGCCGGGCCAGGACGAGGTCGCCATCCCGAATACCGTCCCCGATCATGCTGTCTCCCTGCACGCGAAGTAGGAAGCAGCTGCCGCTTCCGTCCCATTCGCCGGTGTGTTCCACCCACTCGCAATCATCGAGGTACGCCGAGTTTAACAACGGCGCGCCGGCGGCGATTCGTCCGACGATGGGTACGTGGCTCGCAAGCTTTCCGCCTTCGGCCGCCTCGTAAGATACGATCCGCAGAATCGGCAGGGTGGCCGCGCGCGGCAGATACATCTCACGCGATTCGCGCGCGCTGTCCTCTTCCATCGTAACGGGCTCGACGGCGTCGGCCCTATCTGCCGCGGTTTCTACCGGCAGATCTCCCACAAAAACGTCGCGCCCAGGATGGCCAAAGCCGGAATCGAGCATCGGACGCTTGACGAAGAGCTGTCCGGAGCGCTGACCGGCGGAACGGGCCGCCTCAAACTGGTAAAGATCCGCGCTGGTCTTGTCTGCCATGTGCAGAATACATGCTTCCGCCGTCATGGGGGCCTTCGGGCTGCCCCACTCGCCCTGGCCATGATGAGAGGCAACGAGATGAAGCACCTGCCATTCGAGCTCCTTCGGGAAATGGAGCCGCCTGTTGACCTGGGCAATGCTGCGGGCAAGGAACGTCTGGCCGAGTACGATATGTCCGAGGAGGCTTCCGGCAACGCCGCATCGGTACTCGCCGTCCTCCACCACATACTCCTCGGCCTTGCCGATATCGTGCAGGAGCGCGCCGGTCACCACCAGATCGTGACTCACAGCGTGCCAGCCCCAACGCCGTTGAGCTGCTCCTATCGCGACGGCGATGTCTGCGACCTCGAGCGTGTGATGCAGCAGGCCATGTCGAAACGCATGGTGAATTGAAACCGCTGCAGGGTAGGTGAACAGGCTGTCCTTGATCGTCGAGGCACAGTAGACATGGCTCACCAACGCCCTGAGCCGACCGTCCTGTATGCTGCGAATATGCGCGTCGAGCCTCTCGCGAAGTTCCGCCGGATCCAGTGGCGAACACGGCTCAAAATCCGCGGGACAGACGGCAGCGAGAGGCCTGAGGGGAGCGCAAATCTTGAACACCGGGCCACCACGATACTCCTCGAGATAACCCTCGGCGATCGCATACTTGAGCGAAGTGAACTCCTGTCTCTCATCATGCGCCGGCTGAAAGCGCCGTGCAACAAGGACACCCGTGCGGTCCGAAACCTCACAATAGAGAAACTCCCCGCCGTTCTTGTCCTTGCGAACCTCATTCTTCGTCAGGCGTACTTCGATCTTTACAAACTGATCGACCGTCAGTTCACGGATCCAATGTTGCTTCGCCATCGTTACCCGCTCTTTCTCGCCCTTTCACGCAGAAGGACTTTCACGATAAGTCCACCAGTCTGGCGATACATAATTATACCGACTTTTGCTGCATTATCGCGAGGGAAAAGGATATGGTCGGCAATTGCTAGCGAAGCAGCCATACGGACGTCAATACTTTGGGTCCTTGGGCAGTCCGCGTCTGGAGCGTTCCTGGATGTTCGGTCGTCATACCGGATCCACTGTACTCAACGTGACTGGGAGCCGAGCCGTCCGTCAGACAAGCATGGAGCGGAGCGTATCCGCGTTCCGGACGGCGTTCCCGCCGCCATCGTTGTTGAAGTAGACGAATACGTCGTGGCCGCCGGTCGTCCATTCCTGGATTCGACCTCTCCACCAGCGCAGATCGTCGTCGCTGTAGCTGCCCGCGTAGAGGCGCCGGGTGTCCGGCCCGTGCATTCGGACATATACGAAGGGCGCGGTAGCGCGCAGAATACATGGGAGATTTGCGCCGCTCATCACGGAGTATGCTGCGCCATGTCGTAGAAGTAACGAGAATGTCTCTTCGTCGTGCCAACTTGGATGCCGGAATTCTACTGCTACGCGAATCCAGGAAGGAACGTGTTCAAGGAAGTAGTCCAGGCGGGGCGTATCACGGGCAAGGCCGGGCGGAAGCTGCACGAGCAGAACGCCGAGCTTATCTCCAAGAGCACTTGTGCCCGCGCTCACGGTCTCCAGCCATCGCTCGGGTGCGTAGAGGCGAGAGGAATGTGTGAGACCACGCGGCGCCTTGACCGTCATGGTGAAACCTGCCGGCAATCGCTCGTTCCACCGCGCGAACGCGGCCGCGCCCGGCCACCGGTAGAACGTGCTGTTGATCTCTACCGTGTCGAAATGCCTGACGTAGATGTCGAGGCGCTCGCGATCGGGAAGGCCGGGCGGATACAGCACGTCCTGCCAGTGGTCGTAGCTCCACCCCGAGGTACCGATGTAAATTGCCATTCGTTCCCGCCCGCTTCAGGGCATTGACGTAGATCGTGGATAAACTCGCCCGGCGTACATGCATCAACCGCACGAAAATGCGGTGCGGTAGATCGTGCGAATACGGCCGGCAGAACGCACGATGCGCCGTTCGCGCTTGGGGATCGGACGCTCGAACGACGTCAAAGTTCCGCGGGTTACGGCTTCGTGGCGCGCGAGGATTTGGAGTTGTGAGCGTACGAAGGATCGTATCGCGCATACAGATAGGTGTCCCAGACGTCGAGAGCAGGCTTCGGCTGTCTGTCGCTTGTCTGCATGCCGGTGTATGCCCAGATTCGGGCCAGGTCGTCCGTGGGCGGAGGCAGCTTGTCGCACAGCTTATCGAAATCCGTCGTAGCAAAGTTGATGACGAAAACGTAGTTTTCACTCGCGGCCGTCTTCAGGAGAAGCTCTGTGAACTGCTTCTGATCCGACATTGAGCCCGTAAGCGTGATCTTGAACGACTTCAGCGGAACGTCGCGGGATGACATCCCGGATTCGGAAATGGCGATAGGCTTCTTGAACTTGGTCGCGAACTCCAGAAAGTCGGCAGGTACGGGACGCGGTACCGTGAAGCTCATGTACGGGTAGACGCTCATTGCGAATAGATCGCTGTATCGCATAAGGCCCGCCACTTCCCGCTCCTGGTCAGTCGCTTCCGCCTCCTTCGCCAAGCGCTTGTAATGCAGCACGTCGGTCGTGAAGAACACGGGCAGCGCCGGGTATTCGGCCTTCAGCGCCGTATAAGTCTCGCGGTAAAGCTCCTTCGCCTGCCTCCATTTTGCCGGATTGTGAGAGAGCAGGTCGTTAAGCTCGATACCGATGGCGAGATAGTCCGGGCGCATCGACTTCACCGCGCGACGACAGAACCGCAGATACGCGCTCTTGACCTCCGGACTGTTCATTGCCCGTTTGTCCCACGGCGGAGGCAGCGGAAGATTGTCCTTCACGCCCCAATAGGGCGCCAGGTCGGTACGGCCCGAGTTTAGCGGTGAGATTGAGAGAAACAGCTTCTTCCCTGCGGGGGGCCGGTAGGCCATGCTGTTTTCGACGTCCTTTGAAAACGGCTGATCGCCCTGCGCCTCCGGCCATGGTATGCCGCCGATAAACATAATGGAGACGATGTCGCCGTGCGCATGAGCGAAATCCCGCGCGGTTGTCACGCCCTCCGAGGTGAGGTCCGCCGGCCACGGCGTAAAGCCCATATGGAATGAGCGGGTCGGTCCTGCCGTAACGCTCTGCGCCTCCGGTCGCCCGGCCACGGCAAGCAATAGCGCGCAGGCGAGCGAAACTAGAACTCGGTTCAATGGCGATTCGCTCCTCCGTCGGTTCCCTTTACGGTTGTTCCGTCGATACTCGCCTCAGTCTGATGCCGTGGTCGACCACCGAGGGCTCCCGTAGTGTACTGCCCGCGAATTCCAAACCGCGCTGTGCGTGGATGAACGCTCAGCGCTCAAAACGTTTCGCGCCGCCGACCATCGGCCCGGAGCCGTGCATCAAGCGGGCCTTGCGGATCGCTTCGGTCATGCGGTACAGGCTCGTCATGTGGCAGTTCATATGGAGATGATATGCCAGCGGAGCGCTCCAGATCGCGCCCGATACCTTCATCCCGAATCGCTCCATCATATGAATCACCTGCGGGTTCCGGCTTAGCGTATAAATGTGGCGGCGCCGTTCACGAGCCCGTTCCCATGCGGCTGTGTAGAGTTCCGTGCCCATGCCCTTGCCGCGGTAGTCGGGCAGTACGTAGAGCACAGCGATATCGGTCCAGCCGAACAGAAGATCCTTACTCACGCATACGCCGGCAAAGCTCCCCTCTACCTCCGCAATCAGCACGTCCCGGAAACGCAAAATCTCGCGCACCGTGTAACCCAGAATGTTTGGGGTGGTCTTCAGCTCCTCGTGCAATAGCGCGGCTTCCGATTGAGTCAACGAACGGTGTACAAGCACTTTAGTCCCGCTTTCCCGAGCCCATTTTCTGCATCGAACTGCCGCCGGCTTCATTATGATCGATACGGAGACTAAAGCCGCTCCGCAACTCTGGAACTGGACGCTCAGGGTGCAATATAAATGCTGGGCGCGCGCCCGAGAGAACACGCCAACCAATCTGAAAGCGCTTGTATTGTTGGAACATATGTATTTCTAACGGCGTCCCTCCGCTGTCCTTCCATCTGATAGAGCTTTAAATCCGAGCCGGATCACGGCCGGACGGAGAGGGCGACAGTTTCCACTACGGATCTGTTGCCCCTAATTTCGTGGACGGACGCCGACGGTCTGCACGCATGGAAGCGAGGTGAGCGAATGTCACATGCGCCGCCGCCAAATGCCAGGATTTACGATCGGCCAGGGAAAAAACGACCATCACCTCTAATGCTGCTCGTTATCGCGAAGGAAGAGGTACACGTCAGCCGGATACAAAGGACCGTAAATGAACCGCGGAAAGTCGTCCTGCGGACCGAGAGCGTGACGGCCGAGCGAGTCGAGCCTGCCGTCAAGGAGTCGGCATCAGAGCGTACGGGTCGCCACTAAATCCCTGGGGCGTCTCCCGGCGCCCTGCCGGCCTTCCAAGACGGAGTCCGGATGCTATCCCCCGAAGGAGAAAGAACTTGAAGACCGTAGTAGGACTGTTCGACGATATAGCGCGGGCAAAAACAGCCGCGCTGGATCTGGAAGAGGCGGGGATCCCGCACAACGATATCAGCCTCGTCGCCAACAACGAGGGCGGCAGGTATGCGCCCACGGATACGGATACCCCTACCACCACGACTACCGGGCACGCTATCGGGCATGATGCGCTGGTTGGCGCGGAGATCGGTGGCGTCGCGGGACTGCTGCTCGGCCTGACCGGGTTCGCGGTACCCGGAGTCGGCTGGGTCGTCGGCGCCGGCTGGATCGTAACGACAATCGTTGGCGCCGGAGCCGGAGCCATGATCGGCGGCCTCGTCGGCGCCCTCACGGATGTCGGCGTCCCGGCGGAGGATGCCGCTCAATACACGGAAGGCGTGCGTCGCGGTGGGGTTCTGCTCGCTGTCAAGGCACAGGACGACATGGCCCACAGGGCCGCTCAGATCATTGGCGACGACGGCGCCGTCAACATCGAGGAGCGCGCAGCACAGTTCGCTCAGGCGGGAACAACGCCTTCTCCGGCATGGTCCGCTCCAACTGCGGCGACAGCCACTCCCGCGCCGGCCCCTGCTGCGACACAGCTCGCAAATCGCGCGGCCGAGACCGTGCTGCCGGTCACGGAAGAGCAGATCGAGGTCGGCAAGCGCGAAGTGCAGCGGGGCGGAGTGCGAGTCTACACTCACGTTGACGAGCTGCCGGCTCAGGAGCAGGTAACCCTGCGCGAGGAGCATGTCGAACCCATTCAGGCTGGAGAGCATGCGAGCCGCACGCGAACGTACGAAGTGTACATCACCGAGTACCGTAACCACTACCAGTCCAATTACGGTAATCTGGGGGGCAGCTTTGAGCAGTACCAGCCAGCCTATCGCTACGGATACGACCTGTCCAAAAATCCATCGTATCGAGGGCGCGACTGGGCGTCCATTGAGCCTGACATTCGACGTGATTGGGAGTTCCGACAGCCCAACACGTGGGATCGGTTTAAGAACGCCATCCGCTTCGCGTGGGATAGAGCGACCGCCACCGTGGGGACCGATTCCGGTGTTGCCTCCCGGCCGCTGTAGTCCGGCATGGTCGGGGGCGCCCTCTCATGGATCAGGGCCGATTCTTTGGAATCGGCCCTGATCGTGATCCAGACTTGCCGGGCTCGCGAGCGAATTACGGCGAGAGTAGTGTGCGTCCGGCAATCGAGCCTACAACTCGCGTCCGGATGGCTAGCGCGCCGACGCAGCTTGCAGAGCGCTCCTCGCCGCCGGGGCGATCATAGGATAGGCGGTGTCGGCGGCCTGCTTCTCCTCAGCCTTGATCTCTCGAGCCAGCCTGGCGGTCTCCTGGTCCCCGAGCGAATCTGAATAGGCTTCGAGAGCCGTGTACATGCCCATCTCCAGGTACTCGGTCGCGTAGGCTTTGATCAGATCCTGCGTCGCCTTGTCGTACTCATCGTGGGCCCCTTGCATCGCGTCGCTAAGTTTGCCCATCATAGCGTTCAAGAAGCCTTTTCCGCCGGAGGGCTTCGATCCCAGAGCGCCAAGGCGGTTCTCGAGGCGGCGCGCCTGGCGTTGGGTGACTCCGAGGTGCTCCTGAAACGCACTGCGCGCCCCGGGCTTTTCTACTTCATCGATGAAGGCCTTGAGAACATCGGCAATGCCGACCTCGGCGGCGTGGGCGTCCTGCAGGTAGCGAATCAAACGCTCTTGAGGTGATTCCATGGTCTTTCTCCCTATTAAGCCAACTTTTGGCCTGCCAATCTGCCCAACGGACGGCCGGTGACGGCAGGAGGTTCCGGCAAATCCGCCGCCGAAGGCGCCTCGCGGGAGAGCCTATTGGAAAAGGGAGATAAGATCCAAAGTTCGTCTGACGACGGTCGAGGCGTCTACTCGAACATAGCCGCGTTCGAGATATCTTCCGATGCTGCATCCCTCCAGCATGCGGACTTCCAATTCATAAGGTGCAGTGAGGGCTACTGGATGTATTTGAGCCATGGAGTGGACCGCGTGCCGTGCGCCGGACCGAATCTCGCCTCTCGCTCGTTCCGGCGACAGATGCAGCGCCAGTTCGATCCCAAGCCCCTCCTTCGTTGGCGCGGTTTTGATGTTCGGAATGAGAACACGCGCCTCCGCACAGGCTTTATCGTCTCCGCTCAGGAATATCGCGGGCACGTTGAATGCCCCTGCCATCGCGGACACACACGCGATCTCGCCGACCAGAGTACCGTTCAGCTTATAGTGGTGTATCGTTCGCGATGAGTACGTGTGACATAGAGGAGCGTTCGGCGTACCGGCCATCGCATGCTGGCCGATGAAGAGCAGTGCGTCATACGTTGCGTCCAGGGTGTGCGGCGCGCCCATTCCCTGGCCATGCATGATGACCTTTGCCGCGGGATGAATGGCTTCGAATAAAAGCCCGCCTCCGGCGCCGTGCCCATCCCAGACGACGACTTCCGCCTCCGGGTCCGCGTCGCGTATGCCGTCGATCGCGGCGTTCACCTCCCCCGTAAGCAGCCGCATGGCGGCGGCCTTTTCCGGAGTCTCGCCTTCGCGAGTCTGCGCCCACCGATTGACTCCGGCCGGGCCTTCGAGGTCGGTCATGATGAAGTATTTCACGGTTTCACACTCTGTATCTACGCGAGTCTTGGAGGAGCGGCCGCGACACCGCCTGGATTCCAGCTGAACCATCGAACTCTATCGGAGTTCGCCAGGCGCGAAATCCATTCCTTCCTGCCGGATCGGTCAATCCCTACGGAGAGCGTCCAGGCAGTCCCCGCCGTGCGGTATAATGCAGAATCGGCTGTTCACGCCCTCTGAGATTTCCGGCCGCCGAGATCGAATTTCCACGCAGCTCAAGCTCACCTCGATACACCTGGGAACGGCGGGTGCAGGACGCGCCTTATGTGGCTATTACCGGCATTCTATGCCATGCTTCTGGTGGGGGCGCTTATCCATGAGATCGGCCACGGTATTTCCGGCGGCCTGAACGGATACGTCGTGGGCGGTCTTGGTATCGGGCTGGGTCGGCCTCTGGCAATCGCTCGCATCGCAGGACTGCCGATCTTTATTGGAAGGCAGGGACTTCTAACGGGACTGACCCTTGTCGACATCCCAACGTGCTACCTGGCGACAGCATGCCAGATTCGGTTCCTGCTTGGAGGAATAGCCGCGAATCTAATCGCGAGTTCCATCGCATGTCTGGCCTCGCTGCTGGTTCCTTTCGCCCGCGTTGAGCTTCTATTGTTTGCCGGAGTTAACCTCCTCATAGCAGTGGCGTCTGCGATACCGCATCAGCCCAAACAGATTGGGATCCCGTCGGATGGCGAGCAGATCCGTCGCCTCGTGCGAGGCCATTACCCGATACCACTTCCAGTCCAACGAATTCAAGTCGGTCTCCCCTTCATCGATCTTGTTGGTGCATTGCGTTTTGCGCCCTTCATCGCGAAGCTCCATGCCGCGACAGCGGTTGCGTTTGCACAGCTGGGCCTTGCGAGCGAAGCAGAAAACCGCATCTCCCTCGCCAGAAAGCTTCGATTCGACGAAGACGCGAACCGTGACGCCTATCTGCGCCTCGTGGAAGCAGAGATAGCGAAGGAGACGGGACAGTACGAGGTCGCCCTCGTCGCGGCCTCGGACGCCTGCAAGCTGTTTGAACAGGAGCGTAACCGGCGAGGCGTTCTGACAGCCCAACTGGACCGCGTTGGGGCGCTGCTTGAACTGGGTCGAGCCGCTGAAGCCGGATCGCTGCTTACTGATCTGGAGGCGCGCGGTGATCTGCGCGAGGTTCCCTCTGCCTGCTCCCATGTGGCGCTATATTGGCTGCAGGCTTCGATCACGGGGGAGGATGATGGCGAGATCGATCGCCGGTTGAGCGCGTACGCTGCCGTCCGCAAGCACAGTCTCTCCGCCTACTACGATTCGCGCGTCTATTCTCTGCTTGCAGCCCGATTCCTCAAAGTGCGTCCCGCATTCGCGGCGGAATCCGCGGATGCCGCTGTCGCAGCGTTTCACGCCGTCTATGTCGGCTGTCCGACCCCCGAGAGTAGGGAAGCGTATCTTCAGAAAGTGACGGGGCGCCTGGCGATGCTCGCAGCGGTTTTCGCCGCCTTAGAACGGACAGATAACCCTACAGACTTCGCATCTCGTTTTGAGGCACAGGAGGGGGAACGTGAGCGAGCACGGTTAGACGATCTGGAGAAGCTCGCGAGACGAAAGCCGAAGGTTCGCCGGAGCATTATCGCCTACGCTGCAGCGAGCCTGATCGTTCTGGCAACGGTGGCGCCGTGGTGGCCGGCGATCTCCCGCGGTCCGCAGTCGGAAGTGGCGCCAAATGGGGTTGGAGGCGTACCCGGCGTTGCGGTTCTCGGCATGTGCGCGGCAGCGCTACTCTACACTGTGACGCCCGCCTGGATCGTCGATCGATGGAGGCCGGCTGTCGGCTGGATCGCGCTCGCGATTTCGCTGCTGCCATGGCTGGTCTGGATCGCTATCCCGTCGGTTCGCCAATAGGCACGATATAGTCTATCGCCAGCATCCGGTCTGCCACTCACGCCAACCTCAAGGAGGGCAAAATGGACGTTCGTTCCCGTCACGCACCTGCGCCGCATCGGTTTCCGAACGGCTTGCTTTTCCTTATTTCTATGGTTTTCATGATGGACCCGAGAGGAACACTGGCCTCCCCAGCGGCCAACATGTCATTCAACGATCCCGTTCACCCGCGCGGCTCGCTGAGGAACTCACGCGTGACGTTCGAGCGGACAGGCCGGGGCCGTGTTGCGTTCATCGGCGGATCGATCACGGAAACCGACGGCTACCGGGTGATGGTCTGCGACAGCCTCAAGCGGCGCTTCCCCAACACGGCGTTTACCTTGACAAACGCAGGAGTCGCCTCAACCTGTTCGACCACGGGCGCATTTCGGCTTCAGGCAGATGTGATGCCGCGAGGTCCCGTCGATCTTCTATTCGTGGAGTTCGCCGTGAACGACGATCAGGACGCCCACCACACGCGCGCCGAATGCATTCGCGGCATGGAGGGCATTGTACGACAGGCAAGACTGCGCAATCCCATGATCGACATCGTCTTCGTCTACTTTGTGAACCCGGAGATGCTTGTAACGGTACAGTCCGGGAAGTCGCCGCTGCCGATCGAGGCGCATGAGGCGGTGGCGGACCAATACGCCGTGTCGAGCATCGACGTTGCAAGGGAGGTAGCGGGCCGGATCAAAGCGGGAACACTGACATGGGAGATCTACGGCGGAACCCATCCTGCGCCGACCGGACATGCCCTGTGTGCGGCGATGATCGACTCGCTCTTCGACAGTGCCTGGGGCGGCCTGTTAGATTCGGGTACGGCGATGAAGGCGCACCGGCTACCAACCAGGCCGCTCGATCCCTTCAGCTATACGAACGGGCGCTTTATTGATCTTGAAAAAGCTCGTGTGAAGCAGGGCTGGACGCTTGGCGTACCGGACTGGGACCGCCTTCCGGGAGAGAAGCGGCAGCGTTTCTCGTCCGTGCCATTGCTCTCCGCGATCGCGCCGGGCGCCGAACTCGCTCTTGACTTTGATGGCACGGCCGTTGGAGCCTACATCCTCGCCGGGCCGGACGCGGGAATCGCCGAAGCCGCCATTGACGGCGGTCCCTACAGCGACGTGGACCTCTTTCACGAGTTCAGCGCCGGCCTTCACTATCCTCGGACGGTACTTCTTGGTTCTGATCTCAGGCCAGGTCCTCACGTACTGACACTTAGGACCTCGACCAAGACCAATAGTGGCGGTCATGCTATGCGGATTCTGCACTTTGTGGCGAATTAGACTATTCACCTTTCGCCGGCGCCCAGTCGAGGAGGTAACAGCAGACCTTACACATAGTCAAAGGTATCCACAGGATTGCCTACCTGTACGACTGCCAAGCTGTCGGCTTGCCCACCACGTCTGAACGAGTTACCAAACCAAACGTGTCGACCGGCGGGACACCGGTCGAACACGGTCTGACCGTGACCCTCCGGCGCGAAAATGAAGGAGTTCGCACCGAATCGGAGAATAGAATAGCATGATTTACCCGTCGATCCATGCCTCAAAGAGGATGTTGCCATGAAGATTGTCCAATCGCTGGGCCTGTCACTGTTGACGATAGCCGCAGTTACGCCGGGGCGTGCCCTCGCCCAGCAGCCGGGCGAACAGAGCGCACAGAGTCTCGAAAAGACGATCACGCGGGTTGTCAAGGCGAACTACCTGCTCTACCTACCCAAGGAGTATGGAAAAGAACCTGCTAAGAAGTGGCCGCTCATCATGTTTCTCCACGGCTCCGGGGAGAGCGGCGACGACATTGAAAAGGTCAAGGTTCACGGTCCGCCTAAACTGGTCGCGGCCGGCAAGGAGTTTCCGTTTATTATCGTATCCCCGCAGGCGCCGACATCTCGCATCGGCTGGCAGCTCGAGACGCTGAATACGCTGCTCGACGACGTGATCGCGAAATATCGCGTGGACGAAGATCGGGTGTATCTTACTGGCCTGAGCATGGGCGGATTCGGAACGTGGACATGGGCGAGCGCCAACCCGGCGCGATTCGCGGCGATCGCGCCGATCTGCGGCGGCGGCGATGCCTTCCGCGTGCGGAGACTGAAGGACGTACCAGCCTGGGTGTTCCACGGCGCCAAAGACCCCGTCGTGCCGGTCAAGATGTCTCAGGATATGGTGGACGCGCTAAAGAACGTCGGCGCCGACGTCAAGCTTACAATCTATCCCGAGGCCCAACACGACTCATGGACCGAAACGTACGATAATCCCGATCTCTACACGTGGTTCCTGTCGCATGCGCGGAAAAAGTCCGAAGCGGCGAAATAGTTACCACGGAATGCGCAAGACGATGAGCACCTTACAGCAAACGGACGAACTGCGACTCACCTACGAGAGCTACATGGCGGAAGGGGAAGTTAACCGCCGGTACGATATACTGGACGGAATCCGCTGCTTCATGACGAATCCAACGCGCCCGCGCCAGAGTCTGCTACTGCGAATCGCCCGTCTGCTGCAGGACTATGAGAAGGCCAGTAGATCCGGCCAGGTGCAGATTGCTCCTTGCGATATCCTGATTCAGCGATTTCCGCTTAGGACCCGTCAGCCCGACATTCTTCTCATGAGCACGGAGCGGGCCGCGAGGAACCCGCCTGACGATGATCCCGCGCCGCTCGATCCGGCGCCCGAACTTGTCGTTGAGATCGTTTCGCCGAGCGACTCACTGGGAGTTCTGGCGGGCAAACTGGCGGACTACCAGAAGGTAGGCGTGCGAGAGTGCTGGATTGTTCAGCCGCACACGCGGATCGTTGAGGTCCTTGCGCTGTCGGAAAGCAGTATCGTGTCGCAAGGCACTTTCTTCGCAAGCGCGGTCCTATCGTCGCAGGTCTTCTCTGAGCTTAAGATTGCTGTGAGCGAAATATTCTCCGAGACCTGTTCCTGACAGGCCCGCGAGCCGGTAAATAACCGATCTTCTTGCGGGTCGTTGGGTGGGGCGAGGTGAACGAGCATCCGGCCGCGAACGCGTCCGTCCTTCGACGTGAAACTATTTAGCGCGTCAGCCGTCTTGCTGTAACAAGGGCGCGAGATCACGTCTATTAGAGTATGGGACTGCGGGAGGAACTGAAAAGATGGCCAATCTAGACGATAAACAGAAGAAATGGATCGATGAAACCATCGCCCGCAAGGGCCTGAACGAATATGGCGATCCCAAGGGGACCGTCTACATGGGAGGCTCACCTCTCTTCAATGAGATGACGGGAAAGACAACGGATAGATACGAACACATCGTTAAGAAACATCCCGGCTGGCTGCCCCAGTCGAAGTGATTCCAATTCCGACCGGTGTACAGAATCCGAGGTAACGATATGCACGAAAAGACAGGATCCTCTACTCAACGCTGGCTGGCGTTCATTGGTCTCGCCGCCGCCGCCGCCCCGATGGGCTGGGCCTGGTGGAGCGCAGCGCATCTAGTCTCCGCGTCGCCTCCGGCTGAGGCGACTGGCGATTGGACAGACGGCTCGACGCTCGAAGTGCAGCTGAAACCGGGCACGGACGACAGTGCGCTTGCGGACCTGGGCCGAAAAATCGGCGCGACCGTCACCTGGAACAGCGAGTTTGGGCGTGGAGAGACCGATGTCGCGGATGTGGCGCTCCCGGACGGGGCGGACACGCAGAAGTTCCTCGATCTGCTTCGCTCGGACCAGCGCGTCGAGGTGGCGGACCGCGTCCACTTCCTGCGCGAGCCGGGCGTCGAAGCACAAGAGATCGCCGAATCGCATCCCAATTCCGTCGCTGCGCCGGAGGAGCCGGATCGTGGCCGTTGGAAACCGAACGATCCCCGATACAACGAACAGTGGAATTTCCAGCTGATCAAGGCCGAGGAGGCCTGGGAAGTCACAAAGGGCAAGGGATCGATTGTCGCCGTAATCGACACAGGTGTCGCCTACAAAGACACGCGGCAAGGCAAGCGCGCGAGAGATTTCGGCGACACCGCGTTTGTTCCAGGATATGACTTCGTGAATCGAACCGATACGCCGAACGACGATCAAGGCCATGGTACGCATGTCGCGGGAACCATCGCGGAGAGCACCGACAATCGCGAGGGCGTGGCCGGGCTGGCGTTCGAAGCGAAGATCATGCCGCTCAAGGTATTGAGCGCCTCGGGCAGCGGACGTACGACCGATATTGCCGAAGCCATTCGCTGGGCTGCCGACCACGGCGCCAATGTCATCAACATGAGCCTCGGGGGACCGTTTCCAGACAGCCTGATGTCTTCTGCCTGCGAGTACGCACACCAGAAGGGCGTCACGATCGTCTGCGCTGCCGGAAACTCCGGCCGCGAGGGCGTCGGCTATCCCGCCGCATACAAGGAATGCATCGCGGTATCCGCGGTTGGGCCAAACGGCGATCTGAGCTTCTACTCTTCGTGGGGACGCCAGGTCGCGATCGCGGCCCCGGGCGGCGACAAGCAGGTCGGCGGCGAGGCCGGCGGCATCCTGCAGAACACAATGATGCCGGGAGATAACGGCCAGATCGTAGACGACTATTTCACGTTCCAGGGTACGTCCATGGCATCGCCGCATGTGGCTGCCGCCGCGGCGATGGTGGTGGCCGAGGGCGTTAAGAACCCGGACGACGTGAAGGCTATCCTGCAGAAGTCCGCGCGTAAGAAGGGACCATCCGATAAGTATGGGGCTGGTGTCCTCGACGTTGCCGCCGCGGTTAAGCTCGCGGCTGGCACGCGTGACGATAGCATCGCGCGATTCTGGATGGTCGTCTGCCTATTCGGCTTTAACTTCGGCATCTGGCGCCTGCGCAGAAAGAGCGGTCCTACGATCACAATGCCGTTCTGGGGAACGGCGGCATTCGCGTTCGGTCTGCTCTTCCCGGACTGGCTTACGGGCCTCCTGGGGCAGACGTCGGTATTCAATATCATTGGACACAGTGTCCTGATTCCGGGCGCGCTGCTCGTGCTGGGCGCGGATGGCAAGAAGGAGCGCCGCCTGCTTGGCCTGATGGCGCTTGGTCTCACCCTGCACGTCGGTTGGGAGTTCCTGCACAATACGACGCCGTTCGGACCCGAGATCGGGCTGTGGCAACTCGTACCATGGGCAGGCGCCAATCTGCTCGTGGGCTTTGGCATGATGACTTCTGCCCTGACCGCGAAAGACTAAAGGTCTTGACATAAACCGGACTTTTATGTTAACAATGGTCACCGATTAGGTCATTGAAGTTACCGTAGCAGCTGGCCCGTGGTCGAAGGCGATCATCCCCCCGCCTTCGACGACGGCCCGGCGCCTACGTTTGGAGACGAAGTCTGCTGCCCGTTCGCCCCCAAATGTCTCCGTCTTGATGCGGAGCTGAGCACACATTTCGACCCCTATAGCCTCGTTCACATCGGTCCGCGATGCCATGTGCAGGACTTGCGCTGCACATTTATTGCAAATGACGGTATTCGTCCGAACGCCCTGCGTGACGTTCGCAATGAGAAATGCCGACCATAAAACTGAACGTGCGATTCATTGACGGAGCAAATCAATGAACAAGGTCATGCCATATTTGGGCTTCATCCTGATGCTCTTCGCTGCCACATGCTCACTCGCAGCCAGGGGACAGGATGCTCGGCCATTTGAGGATGTTAAGCCCGAGCACTGGGCGTACCAGGCGGTGGCGGATCTCCAGAGCAGCGGAGTGATTTCGGGATATCCGGACGGTCACTTCAGTGGCAGGCGCACGCTGACCCGCTACGAGTTTGCTGTCGCCGTTAAGCGCGCGTTCGATCGTCCTGCTGAGCGTGCCGACTCGCCTTCAAGCCCGCTGACGATCGGACAGAAGGCGTTGCCCAGAGCCGGGGGACCTGCCGCTCCCGCGGGATTGACGGCTGACGGACTCGATGAGCTGCGGCGTCTTAGCGTGCTATTTAAGGACGAGCTTATTTCGCTTGGCATGAATATGGATGCCTTGCGGAACACGCTCGATGCCTTCGCAAAAACCGTCGCGAGCGCCAATCGTCGACTCAATGGTCCCGGGTACTATCAGGCGGGTAAGCTGGAGGGCGATGGCTCACGACGTCCGCAGTTTGCGTTACCTGACTACACCCAATCTATTCGTGGATTGAGCCCAACCGTGCCCGGAAACATGGCGCCGGCCGGATTCGAGATCCGCTCCAGATTAGGAAGCGGCTCCGCAAGCCTGATTGGCGGGTCCTTCTTCGACGCGAACGATGCCGAACGTCACCGGCGCAACAGCCTCGTCCCCGCCGGCGCCGGATCCATTCTTCAGTTGGCGCCGTCCCCGTCTCTCACGAATGAACGGCCCTACAGCCAGTTCTCGGCGTTCACGCCAATCGGCCAGGCGGGCCTCTCGCCGTTCACATCCAGCGGAGTCGCGAGCGGGCGCCTCGTCGGCTTGCGTGGCGACTTGCCGCTGCTCGGGACTGGTTCGGTCGGAGTCAGCTTGCTGAACTATACAAGTGCTGGCAGCAGCCTTACGGGCGGGAATTTCGGCTACGGATCCGCATACGGCGATTCCGGTACGGTATATGGGGTGCATGTCCGGGTTAACCCGAGTCCGCGCCTTTCTATCTCTGGTGAGGCCTCGAAGAGTTTGGCGCTGACGGGCCGAAACGATGCAGACGGACATTCCGACGAGAATAGCGCGCTGCTGCTGAATCTCGCTTACACCGGCGGACCGATCACGGGCTCGGCGGGCTATCAGTATTTTGATCCGAACTTCACGGCTCCCGGAACCTGGAACAGGATTGGAAGCTGGTACAATCCAACCAACGTGCAGGGGCCGTTTGCGCGTGCGGGAGTACGATTTTCGGATGCCGTGAACGCGAACATCGGCGTCGACTACCTCACGGGCGCGCGCAATCGGCCGGGGGCCGGCCTTACGACGGGAAGCAACCTGTTCCGCGCTCTTGGCGGAGTCAACTATCACTTCTCCAAACAGTTCGCGCTCAGTGCGGACTACGAGGGCGTCTTCTACGATCTGTCCGGCGCCATCTCGGCCTCCGGCCTTCGTGCGCGACCGGTCGAGCAGTACCTGACTCTGGGCGCCGGCCTTAATCTGTCGGGAAATACCGTTCTCAGGCTTGCATACCAGATCATTAATGTTCAGGATGCAAACGGTGGCTTTGGACTTTCGTCGGCCGCGAATACTCCTGGCGCGACGAGCTCAAGCGTCATCTCAACGGAGTTCGCCATTCACTTTTAGTCCTGGCGCGATCAGACCTCCATCGCCCGCCTCAGAAAGGCGACGCTGCGTGGCAATACGTCCGCAGCCGGCCCCGAGAGACCGCACTCGAACGCCATATAACCGTTAAAGCCGATCTGCGTGAGCGCAGACATGATTGCTCCGAAATCGATATCGCCCGATCCCGGCTCCTTGCGCGTGTTGTCGGCGAGGTGCACGTGGCCGATGCAGTCGCCAACCTCCCTCAGCGCCGCAGGGCTATCCGTCTCCTCAATATGCATATGGAACACGTCGGACATGAGTCGGACGCCTGGACTGTTCATTGCACGCACGATCTCCGCTCCGTCCCGCTGCCTCGGCAGCGCATTTGATTCGTATCGGTTGAGAGGCTCGAGCAGGATCGCGACGCCGCACTGCACCGCATGAGGCAAGAGGCCCTGCAGCATGACGAGCAGGAGCTCCTTTTCGATCTGGCCGCGGCTCTTCCAGGGCGCCAGATCCGGAACGCGCTCGGTCTGATTGAAAATTGGCACGGTAATCGGACCGATGGCCCCAAGCTCCGCCGCGTAATCGAGGTGTCTCTTGAGCGTATCCGCGCATGTCTGGCGACGTTTCGCGTCCGGATGCACAAGCTCCGCGGGGCAGCCTCCGCAAATCGATGAGGCGCGCACCGGGCTGTCGCGCAGAGCTGCCTTCCTCTCGGCGACGCCCTCGACGGTATTGAGCGCTCCGCCGTTCAGCTCGACGCCCTCGAATCCATAGGCCTCCAGATTGCGCAGTTTCTCTGCAAAGCTGGTTCCCGGTACAAGCCCTTCCTGGCAAGACAGTTTCATTCGCGTGATCTCCACACTCGAGAGTTAACGGGTTTACCGCGGCGGTGACAGTGTTTCTCTTGACTAGAGTATGAACCATAACGGTTCATTCTCTCCACGATTAGGTCTACTACTTCGGTCGCGCGGTCATCGTGTCGGTTTGTCCATCTCCACTGCTCTCGGGCGTCAGCTGGGGTGGTGCAGCATCCGCGTCGAGCCTCCATACGCGTCGAGAGGCATAATATGCGCGCAGCTCGCTGTCCTTCGCGTCTCCCATCGCGCGCGCCCAAACCACGCGGGAATTGTCTATGTCCGCTCGATTGTAGACCCATTCGGCGTTCGGGTCATGGCCGGGGCGATACGAGACCAGCACGAGATGGTCGCCCGGCACGCGCTCTAGCCTCGCCAGGATCTGGGCGCGCGCGGCGCCGAGCGGTTTGCGCTCCAGCCGTGCAAAGTCTCGGTACCATTTGCCCCATGAGAAGATGCACAATATCAGGACCGCGCGCACGAGGAATCGGCCGGAAGGTTTGCCAGCTAGACGCCAGGCGTGCATATGGCGCATGCTCTGGAGGACGAACAGCCAGATCACGCTTAGAATAGGCGTAAAATAGTGCGGCGACCAATATGTTTCCGCCAGCAGCGCCAGCGAGAACACGGCGTAGATCCACCCCGCGAGTCGCATCCACGGATCGCGCTTGAGCATCCAGGGCAAAGTCGCCAGCGGCAGCCCCAGCAGCAGAGGCCGCAGGTACCAGACAGCGATGTCTCCGAGCTTGCCGAGCGCGCCTTCAACAAACCCACGAGGGCTGCGCTGGCGATTGTAGGGCGCCATCGCCTGGCCAAGGTGAAACTCCCGCATCACCGCATGATTGTAGTGTGGAATAGGAAGCGGCCTCTGAACCAGAAAGACCGGCGCGACGGCATAGGTCGACTCGTGTACGGTGTAAGGCAGACGGAAGGGGCTTCCGGTCACACTTCGATTGTAGAACCCGATCGCCGCGAAGGTGAGGAGCAGGATCGATCCCAGCGGTAGAGCAACCGTACCGGCAAGCTCCCTCCACCGGTTCTGGCGGAACGCCCATACTGCCAGCGCGACCAGCACCATCAGCGCAAGCACAAAGCCTTCGTATGGCCGCGTCACCGCAAGCACGGCAATCCCGCCGCCCAAAAGCAGAGCGTTGCCCGGGCGGGGTTGCCGGGTCGTCCAGCGGAAACCTCCCAGCGTCAGTACACCGCCCAGCGCCGCCATGTTGCCGCCCCAGTAGGTCCCGCACGATTCCAGCAGAGCCAGGTTTATGCAAGCCAATATCCCGCCCAGGACTGCCCAGCGAGCGGGCATCCAGGCCTGCAGCATCCAGCAGATCGCAGCGCAGGTCAGCCCCATCGTCAGCCACACGCCCGCGATCGGCAGATGGAAGCAGATCTGACCGGCAGCCAGCATGAGACCTTCGCCCGGTGGGTACTTTGAAGCGTAGGTGGGCTGCTGCAGAATGTGAAAGCTCTCAAAGTGGACCCACATCGGGTGCGGCGGGTTGGCGAGCCGGCCATGCGCGAAGGTGTCCGCCGCCAGCAGGTAGCTGAACTCATCGTGTACGCTGGGCTGGGGTATTCCGATACACCAAGAGACGGAAGCCGCCGTAAGCAGGCCGACCGGCGCGATCGCCGCCAGCGCTAAGTGCGGCCGGCGCCCTAACCAGGCCAACGTAGACTCGACCCGCCGAAACATGCCGGCGCCAAGACGCGGCGTGGTCCAGCCGAGCACGACGATGAGGATCAGCAGCGGTATCGCAACGATGGCCTGATGGAGGAGGGTCAGCATGCTCTAGTTCTCGGACCGCGCGGCGCCCCTGCCAGAGTCGCGAACGATCCGATCCGTGCGTAGTCGGTCTGCCATCTGCCTGCTTCCGTCCGTCATCGTTCAGCAAACAACGCGCGAAGCGCGTCCAGATGAAACGGCTTGAGCGCGGGCCACGCGATCGGGTAGGTCGGATGGAAGTCCCTCAGGGTCTCCCAGTCCGTTCCAGACCGCTTCCAGAGATCGAAGAAAGCGTGAGTATCGAAATCGTTGGTATGGCTCCAGGTTTGCAGCTTCTCCTGTATTCGCACTTCGCTCTTGGCGTAGGAGTAGTGCAGAACAGGAGCGCGGGTATGACGAGACAAGATTCGGAACTCCAACAGCGTCAGGCGGCGCACCAACGACTGCGGTATAGGCTGTTGCACATGTCGTGATCCGGATAGCGTGGCATTTGGGCGGTGAGCCAGGGGGAACGGCTCCAACACGGGATTCCCTGCTCCGTCGACGATGACGAGAAACCGACCGTCATCTAGCCGGTTAAAGAGCTGGATCCACCGCCAGTAGACGCCACGTGTCCATGGTGGAAGCCTGCCGAGCGTGCCGATTACATCCCGAAAGTCCAGGAACTCCTCGTCCGCGTCAACCTGCACTACCCAGTCAAGTCCGGGGTGCGCATCGCTGAGCTTCTGAGCGGTGATCTGCCGCTGGTATGTGTCGTTGCGCATCGGGTCCTCATAACGGCAGAAGTCTCCGCGAAGGACTTCGATCTTGTGGTCGCGGTCCATTGCGCGCACGAGATCGAGCGTATCATCCTGAGTGACCGGCGTTCCAGACCACCCTCGCGTGGGGTCTGTCGAGACGACGATTGCCTCCACGTAGTCGTAATAGGACGCGATCGACTTTTCGATTGTCTCCGCTTCGTTCTGTGCGACCACGACGGCGCCGATTCTAGGAGGTCTCATGACTGCGCGCGGCGCCCAATCCGGTGAAAACGGAACCGAGCGGAATGACGTTCGAGCCAACCGTCCCTGCGGTTGAGATTACAGGCAGTTCGGAGACCAGAATGGCGAACTATCGGCGTGTGCGCGGCATCCGCCATCTATGCGGACAGTCTTGCGTCAAGATAGGCCCGGAGGACCCGTGCGTACTGTGGAAAGGCAACCTCGGGATCCGCTATCTCAGGATGCCATCGCTTCTCCCATTCGAGCGAGATCGCGCCGCCATAGCCTCCATCCAGGATAAGGTCAAGCATGGGAAACAGCGGTATGTCCCCTTCGCCGAGGAGGGAGTACTCACCCGTGGGGCGGCTGTCCTTGATATGTAGATGTCCGAGCGTCGGCGACAGATACGAATACGTCGTCTCGATAGGCTCACCCTCGCGATACGGGTGGTGCAGGTCCCACAGCGACTGCACCGCCGGATGACTGGCCGCCGCGATCAACTCGGCCACGGCTTTTCCGATCGAGAACGAGTCGTGCGTCTCCAGCAAAATCTGAACACCTCGCTCCTGCGCGATATCGCCGAAAGCGCGCAGGTTTTCGACGGCGCGGTCAAACGCCTGGGAGCGCGGTAAGTTTGCATCCAGCGCACCACCAAACACGCGTACTATCGGGCAGCCGAGGTCACGGGCAAGCTCGGCGTGATCACGCACGTGATCTACGTTGCCTTTGGTGACGATCCCGCTGCTGGAGACACAGCAGATTGCGACTCCAGCGTCCGCAAACCGACTGCGTGTTTCGGCGCGGCGTTCCGGACGAAATGGCTCCGCGAGGGGCAGGTCCACGGTTTCGCGGTAGCCGCGCAGCTCGACCGCATCGTATCCGTACTCCCCCGCGGCAGATAGAATCCTCGATAGGTCCCAGGCAGGGCAGCCGAGAGTCGAAAAAGCAACGGCGTTGGACATTGGGTAGCTCCTCTGGCGGTAGGCCGATGGACGTTGTGGCCCGTGCCTGTCTATTACGCCATCGCCGTCGCGCGTTCCTACTTCACGAAAACTCGTGCGCGCCGGACTCCGGTATGTCATAATAGGCGTCTGCCCAGTGTCTGGACGAAGACGTCCCGGTTCGGCGTCCCGCGCAGTAGTTACGGATCCACGCAAGGTTCACCCATGAATAGATCGTACACCGTGTATGGTCGGTGGTGCGCGCTCCTAATGGCAGCGTGCGCCGGGCCGACATCGAGGGCAGCCGGCGCCGACGAGAGGGCGGACGTCCTGCTGGCCAAGACGAAGGCGGTGTACAGGGCCGCCTCATCGCTGTCGGCGAGCCAGAGCACGACCACGATCCGAGCAGGCAGGAGCACAACGCAAACGGCGGTGCTTCGTCTTCGCAGGCCGAATCTGGTCCATATCGAGATCACCGCGCCACAAAAGATCACCTTGATGTCGGACGGCAGGAACGCCTGCAGACTTATGGAGAACAACCGAATCGTGAAGCAGACCACCGACCAGGACCTCAGGGAGGCCGAGGTGGTCAGCGGGCTTCCTGGCACGCTATTCTTCGGACATGACTCATACGGTTTCGGTTCCCTGTCGGACCCCAACGCTCAAAAGAGGTATACCGGAAAGGAGATCCTTGATGGGGTCGACTACGATGTCGTGACGATTACTGTCTCGACGCCTCCGACCCACACGATGAAGCTGTTCATTGGACGTGACGGCCTGGTCGCAAGAAGCCAGGCTGAGGTGTCCACTCAGGGCGAAACCGTCAAGCTGACGTCCGATTGGAAGAGACAGCGACTGGATTCGATTCCAGCAGCGAGCTTCGCGGTTACGCCGCCCAATTCCGCTGGGCAGGTCCAGTTCCCGGCGGACGAAACCGCCACGAATCTCATCGCCGTCGGAAAGCAGGCGCCCTCGTTCTCCATTCCAGCCGCCGGCGGCGGCGTGGTGTCTCTCGCGGATGCTATGCGCACTCACACGGCCGCCCTGTTGAACTTCTGGATCGTCGACTCAAACGCCTGTCGCGACGAGTTGCCCCATGTCGAGAGGCTTTACATGGATCTCAGCGGTAAGGGCCTCGAGGTGATCGCGATCAACGATCGCGATCCAACGGAAAAGATCAAACGGGCTATAAGCGAGAACAAGCTTACGTTCACGATCGGACGCCCGAGACTGCGCAGCGCGATATTCAAGAGATACGGCGTTCATGCCTACCCAACCAATTACGTCGTCGATAGCAAGGGTAAGGTCGTCTTCCGGTGCGTCGGCTTTGACGACGCGGGGATTAAGAAAGCTCTTGCCCAACTCGGCGTCAAGTAGGGCCGAGTTCACTGAGTGATGATGCTCTCTCCCGTTTGGACAGCTGAAACTGTCTTCCGGATCGCCCCAGGTTTCACGGCGCCGTTCCGCCCATTCGGATGCCTTCTCGTAGGACGAGGGAAATTAGCAGCCTCTAACCGCGGTACCGCCCGAGCAAATCCGGCGGAGGAAACGGCGCGATGAGAACAGAATGGATTCATTGCTCCTATACGGCCGTTGAATGGGCGGTCCATGGAGCCTCCGGTTGCGCGATGGAATAGGAACAATCCCCCTTGAGAACCCTCTACTTGATCGATGCGTACGCCCAGATCTTCCGGGCCTATTTCGCAATCCGTAATGGGATGAATAGTCCGGTCACTGGTGAGCCGACTCAGGCGGTCTTCGGCATGACCGGGATGCTGTTTAAGCTCCTCACGCAGTACAAGCCCGAGTTCGTTGCGGTCGCCCTGGATGCGCCGGGGAAGACGTTCCGCGACGATATGTATGCCGAATACAAAGCGACGAGAAACGCCACTCCGGACGACCTTACCTCGCAGATACCTCGCATTTTCGAGTTGATCGAGTATTGTGGCATACCCATCATCTCCAAGCCGGGGCTGGAAGCCGACGACGTGATGGCCATTATCACCTGCCAGGTACTCGCGGATCCGGCCCATCAGGATGTCCAGGTCCGTCTGGTCTCCAAGGACAAGGACCTGGAGCAGCTGCTGTCAGATCGGGCGGCGATGTTCGATATCCATACGGACGCGACCCTCGATGTCGCCGGGCTGGCCGCGGGCAAGGGGATCACGCCCGCGCAGGTGATCGACTACCTGGCGCTGATCGGAGATAGCGTCGACAACGTGCCGGGCGTCGAGGGGATCGGCCCGAAGACGGCGTCTCAGCTGCTGCAGCAGTACGGCTCCATCGCGGGAATCTACGAGCACATCGAGGAGATCAAGGGCAAACGCCGCGAGAATCTCGAGAAGGCGCTGGGCCATATTGAGCTCTCCCGCCGCCTGGTCACACTGGAATGCAATGTCGACGTGGGTTTCTCTCTGGAGGACGCTCGCGTCCGCCCGGTCAATCTGCCCGGACTGCTCGATCTCTTCGGCCAGCTCGGTTTCCATCGCTTCCTGGATGAAGCGCGCCGGCTGGCGCAGTCCGCGGCAGCCGCCACGAGTGAGGACAGCTCCGATTCCCCAGCGGAACCCACTCCCGCGCAGCAGTCGCTGTTCGGCGAGGGTCCCGCCGGACCGGGCGAGGTCGCCGGCCCTCCCGATGCGGAGACTGCCGATAGAGCGGCGCCTGGAACGTATCACGCTATCACCACCGTCGAGGGCCTGCGCAATCTGGTGGATACGTTGAGAGCCCAGCCGATGGTGAGTGTCGATACGGAGACGACAGGACTGGGGCGCGACGCGGATATCGTCGGAGTGAGTATCGCGTGGGAAGTCGGCGCCGGAGTCTATATTCCGATCCGGTCGCCGCAATCGGGCGCCCATCTCGATGAGAAGACGGTCCTGGACGCCCTGAAGCCGATCCTTGAGAGCCGGGCTATCCCTAAGTGCGGGCACAACCTCAAGTTCGATGCCCTGGTATTCCTGCGGCACAATATCCATCTGCGCGGCGTCTGCTTCGATTCTATGCTGGCTGCGGCGCTCCTGGACCCCTCTCGCGGATCCTCCAAGCTGGACAACCTGGCGCTCTCCGTACTTAACTACCGCATGATCCCGATCACCGAGCTGATCGGAGAGCGAACGGATCCCAATCAGGGCTCGATGGAGTCTGTTCCGCTGGACCAAATCGCGCAGTATGCGGCCGAGGATGCGGACATCGCGCTCCGCCTCTACCATGCTCTTCTGCCAAGGCTGGAGGAGCAGAAGATGGCGGAGCTCGTCCGCGAAGTGGAGTCGCCCCTGGCTCTCGTGATTGCGGAGATGGAGGCGAACGGTATCCTCTGCGACCCGGAAGAGCTGGTGCGTCAGGGAAAAGCGCTCGGCATACGCGTGGAGGCGCTGCGCGAGCAGATCCGTGAAGCAGCCGGGTTCGACTTTGATCTCAATTCGACGAAGCAGCTTGGCGAGGCGCTATTCGACCGGCTCGGCTTTAAGGTGGGAAAGAAGACGAAGACGGGCCGCTCGACCGATGTCGAGGTACTGGAGAAGCTGGCGCTCGACGAGGATCGCGACCAGCCGCATACGGCCGTACCACGCCTCATTCTGGAGTACCGTCAGCTCCAGAAGCTGATAAGCACCTACCTGGGCAACCTACGCGCCGCCATAGATCCGAAGGACGGGAGGATTCACTCGACATTCCATCAGCTCGTCACCGCGACGGGCCGCCTGGCATCCCACAACCCGAATCTGCAGAACATCCCCGTCCGGTCGGAGATCGGCCGCGAGATCCGCAAGGCGTTCTACGCTCCGTCCGGCGCCTGTCTGATCTGCGCGGACTATTCGCAGATCGAGCTCCGGCTGCTGGCGCACCTCTCCGGGGATGAGGCGCTCATCTCCGCCTTCGATCAGGACCTCGATATCCACGCGGCGGTCGCTTCCGAAGTCTTCGGAATCCCACTGAACGAGGTTACCCGCGATCAGCGTAACCGTGCCAAGACCATCAATTTCGGCATCATCTATGGCGTCACCGCTTACGGCCTGGCGCGCCGGGTCGACGGACTCGATTACGACGGAGCCGTGCGCCTGATCGCAGACTACAAGAAGCGATACGCGGGAATTGACGCGTTCTTGAGCGGCTGCGTGGCCCAGGCGCTCTCCTACGGTTACGTCACAACGATCATGGGCCGGCGTCGGGCGATACCTGAGATCAACGGGAACAACGCGCAGATTCGCGCTCTCGGCGAGCGGCTCGCCATCAATTCCGTGGTTCAGGGAAGCGCCGCCGACCTCATCAAGCTGGCCATGGTCAACGTCCAGAAGCGGATCGATGAGGAGCATCGCCCCGTGAAGCTCCTACTTCAGATACACGATGAACTGATCTTCGAGTCGCCTGAGGACGTTGCGGAAGAGCAGGCACGAGCAATCCGCGAGGTGATGGAGGGCGCAATGACCCTGCGCGTGCCCCTACGGGTGGACTCCGGCATCGGATCCAACTGGCGGGATGCGAAGTGACGGATGGACTCGTACTGTGGCGCGAGATCCTTGTGTACTGAGACAAAGACGAATCTCCGTCCGTTCTCGCGCGCACCGGCGAAGACTCCATCACGATCGCGAGGCGGTTGCGCTCGGAAGCCGGCGATCACTCCGACTGAACCGAATCCCGCCGTATGGCCGTAGTAGAGGTAGAAGGTCGGATCCCGGAGGGAGTCAATGAGACAGATCAATGCAGCGCTCGTAACCGCGGGTATTCTCGTTTGTTGCCACACGATATCGGCCGCACAGGGCGAAAGTCCATTCGCGACGCAGGATCCACTCGCCAAGGCGCTTCAATCCAGCAGCGTGTTTGTCGGCAAGTCTCTGCGCAATCGCGTCGACGGATCGGCCCTGGAGAAGATCGCGCAGCGAGAGCCTGCCGATCGACCGATAAAGATCGCCGTCTTGAATCAGCTTCCGGAGAGCGGCCGAAACTATGGCACTGCTGCGCGTTACACCAAAGCCCTCCACGACTATCTCGGAATGGGTCGAGGCACGCTGCTGATCGTGACCCACAACGGACCGCAGATGGCGACGGACGCGGTTTCGAGCGACCGGATCAATGAGATCCTGCGGCGAAATGTGGGAGCGATCCAGCAGGACCCCGTACGGGGCATCGATAGCGCCGTCGGCGACCTGGACACCGTGGTCAGCGGCGGAGCCCTTCCGGCCGCTAAATCCGGACTCATGGACGGTTCCCCGTCACCTCAGCCGGATCAGGGAGTTCCGGGCTGGCTTATCGGAGTCCCCCTACTCGCACTCGGTGGCGGCGCCGCGATATGGGCAGGTCAGCGCGCCTCCAAAAGACGCAGAGAGATGGAGGCAGCACGAGTGCCGGTCGACCGACTCCGCAGGCAGGTCCTTGAGGGCATATCTTACACCGATACCTATCTCGATCTGCTTCCGCCATCCGACGACGCGACTTCGGCTCGCGACGAGCGGCAGCGCGCCGCCGCGCTGATGGACCAGGCGTCCGGCTATGCTCGCAGCGCCCGCACGCCGGAGGACTATGGACGCGCGGAGGCGCTGCTCCAACAGGCGAAGGAGGCTACGGATCGCTCCAGAGCCGGAATAGACCGTGCGACCGGCGGCACCGGCATGGCGGTCGGGCTCGATGGCACCGAGTATCGGGCAACGCCCGTTCGCCCGGACGGCACCGCGAACTTGCAGGCCGCGCCGGTCCTGACCGACATTAACCCGGAGGATATCCCTCCCTCCGAGCGCGCAGCCTGCTTCTTCTGCTCGCGGCCCGCCCGACTTCGCGACTTGACTCCCGTTACCGTGGCGATTAACGGCGAACGGCGCAAGGTGCTCGCCTGCGCGGACGACGTGGCCGCGATTCAGCACGGTTCAACTCCCGCGGTTCGAACCGTTCAGGTGAACGGCCAGGCCGAACCGTGGTATCGGTCGACCTCTTACGATCCCTATCGCGATTATCGATACACGGTAGGTTACGATCCCTACTACGGTTATGGATACGGAGGAGGCATCATCGACGGCCTGTTCCTCGGCGCCATGCTGTCCAACCCGATGCCGTTTGCGTACCCCGTCTTCATGGATAACGGGGGTTACGCGACGAACGATCCCGGTCAGGCGATGATGCCGGACACCAGCGCCGGTGTGGATAACGTTGGATCGGCCGACTTCTGGGGTACGGACGGCTCAGATTTCGCCACGGGCGCCGACACGGCCGACTTCGGCAATGGGAACTCTGATTTCGGCAACGCCGATAACTCCGGCGGCTGGGACAGTGGCAGCAGCGATTCCGGAGGTTGGGACAGCGGGGGTTCAGACTTCGGCGGTGGTGGCGATTTCGGCGGTGGAGGGGATTTTGGAGGCGGCGACTCCGGCGGCGGTGGAGGGGATTTCTAGCTCGCGCGTAGAATGGAGCGTCCGTGCTGGATCAGTCCCAAACATAGCGTTCATCCCAGGTTTCGCCGTGCGACTCTAGGAGCGCCCGGAACTCATCCTGGAAAGCCCGCCTCGCATGATGCTCCTCCTGACGGGAAATGTAGTCGCGCACTCGGTCCAGATCTGACCCGCTAACCGAGAACACCCCGTAACCTGCCTGCCATTCAAACTCCCTCGCCAGCGGATGGCGTTCCTTAATCCAGATCGAAGAGGTTCGCTTGAGCTCCTTTACCCAGTCTGCCTGCGAAATCGTGCGGCCATGCCGTGCAAGGATATGGATATGATCCTCCATGCCTCCCACGAGGACCGAAGGACATCCTAGCTTCCGTGAAGCGCCTCCGAGCCACGCATGCATTTCAGCCCGAACGATGGAATCGGCAAGCAGGGGCCTCCGCTCCTTCGTGGAGAAAACGAGATGCAGATAAACAACTGAGAGCGATTGAGGCATCCTTCTTGCTCCATTAACAACTGAATTCGACGGCAAATGCGGCCCCACGTCCCATCGCCAATACGCCATAACTTCAAATGTAACGGCCATTGCGCCAGCCAGGGTAGGCCGGAGACCAACCGTGCCCTGCGCGACGCATCCCCCTTGGGGATAAAAACCGGCCCTCGCCGACAGCGCATCCTATCCCGAAGGGATTCCGTCCTGCAGCCCGGGGTTGGCGTGCGGCCTACCCCGTGGTATCGATTGCCTATGACGCCAGGCGACTCTTGCCGCCCGACCCTTGCACGGAATCCTGAATCCCTTGTAACCTCGATCGCTCTCGCCACGACAGGTACCATGCGATCCCGATGAGCGGTACAACCAACACGTAGTTCAGACCGATCGCGAAGGAAAGACCGCGTCCGTCGGCCACGATCCCCGTCCACCAGGGCGCGACCATCGAGCCCAGCGTCAGAGCCGCCGCCATGCTCCCGGAGATCGTTCCGGCGAGGGCGGGAAGGCGCCGGGTTCCGTAGGCGACGGCGGTCGGATAGAGTCCCGACAGGAACAGGCCGCTGAGGAACACACCCGCCGCGATTCGGACCGCATTGTGACCGAACGCGACCAGAGGATACGCCACGGTGGCGCCGACGGCGCAGAGAAGCAGCGTCTTGCCGTAGGAGAGCCGCTCCGAGATATGCGCGCACGAGAAGCGACCGATAGTCAGACCACCGTAGAAGAGCGACAGCATACCGCTAGCGAGAAGACCGGACCTCAATCCGCCTTGCTGCAGGAAGACCTTCATCCAC
>JBBQVV010000020.1:0-31230 GCA_038211235.1 Chthonomonadales bacterium
AGAGCATGGAGAGGTAGCCGCTCTGGTAGCCGAACTGGAGAAGAACGTGAGCCGAGTCGTCGGTGATCGTATCGATCAGGTCGCCCCCGGCCAACCGGTTGAGCGTCGCTCCCTGGTTGAGAAGGTTGGCGATCCGCGACAGGCGGTAAGCATTGGCCTTGTTCGGGTTCGGCACGAGCGTCCAGGTGGCTTCGTCCTTGTACTTAAGCGTGATTGAGTTCCACTGGCCTCGCATGGTGGAGGCGGCGCCGGTTGAAACCGTCACGCCTGCGGCTATCGCGCGCTGAAGCCGACATATGCGGTTCCAGACGTGGAGCGGGCGGAGACAAGCGTGATGGTACAATAGTGCGCATGGCGAGAGCGAAATCAGGGACGAAATCTACTGCGGGCACCAGGACTTCTGGAGGGCACGCCGAGTAGTTCTGGCACGCCCGAAGCCGACGGCAGGAAGCAGCAGTCATTCGTCCGCAGGGCCGTCCACATCGGCTTATGGTGTTACGTGTGCTCCCTCCCGCTCCGGCTCCAGTTCGGCGTACGCGCCTTTGTGGACAACGACTCGCCGTTTCACGCCCGCTACGCGACGGAGTTTGTCTCCCGAATCTTCGCCCGGACGTTTCCCACCACCGCCTACTCAATCTGGGCAAAACAGTGGGGCGACAAGGAGTTCCTGTTTCACGCCTATCTTGCGCCGTTCTGCCTTAGCGAGTCGCTCTTGCAGACGGGCGCAAAGCTCGCTTCTGCGCTGCTGTTCGCCGCCATTCTATGCAGCCTCGCCTTGATCCTGCAGCGGCAGAGAGTGCCGGGATTCCTGCTGTGGGCCGCGCTGCTGCCGGCACTGTCGGTGGGTCTGGATTTCCGTATGCTGATGGTGCGCAGCCATGTGGCATCGGTTCTGCTGCTGCTCTGGATCCTGTATCTGTTCGAGCGTCGCAGCTTGCGAGCGCTGCTGATCCTCCTCTTCATATATACCTGGACATACACGGCGCCGTTTTTCGCGCTCACGATGTGCTGCGCAATGGCGGCGGGTCGATGGATGATCGCCGCACTGGCGCCGAGAAGCACAAATGGCGACGCCGAGTCGAATCAGGCAGCCGACCGCACACCAGACGCTGAGGGCGAGTCGACAACTCGTCCATCGGATCGGACGCTCGTACTAGGCGGCATTGGAGCCACAGTAGCCGGTCTGGTGATCCATCCGCAGACTCCGAACCAGATCCTGAACGACTGGCTGCACCTGTCGCTGGTTGCGACGCGCGCATGGGGATTATCGCCTTCCTCTTTCGAGCTGGGCAGCGAGTTACAGAGCGAAACCCTGCGCGAGGCATACAGTCTCCATCCCGGCATCTTATTCTGCCTCACGTTGTGCTGGCTGGTTGCGCTGCTGGTGCCCGGAGTGTATCGTCGCCGGACTCTGCTCTTTGTCTGGATGACCGTGCCCGCGCTGGCGCTGTATGGTCTATCCGGCAGGTTCATCGAGTACCTCGCGCCCCTATCCGTCCGGGCGCTCGCTCTCGTGACCACGGACGCTCGTCCGGCTCTTGCGACGATCGCCGCAGGGCTGCGTCGATCAAGCCGGCTGCTGCTCGCCGGGTGCGGCCTGACCGTCGTGATCGCACTTCACTCCTACAGCCTGCGAATGATCGATCGATTGGTGTGGCATCCCGAGCACCGGCTGACCCAAGAGCTGACGGGCGGCTGGCTCGCCGCGCACGCGAAACCGGGCGATCTCGTGGTTCCGCTGGACTGGACGCAGTTCCCCCAGCTGTACTACTATGCGCCGCGGCTTCGATACGTTGTGGGTCTCGAGCCCACCACGATGGACGTGGTGTACCCCGAAAAGCTGCGTTATATAGAGGAGTTACGGCTCGGCAAGCGCGATCTGGATATGCGCGAGCTGCGTCAGGTCTTCCCAGACGCGCGCTATGTCGTGATATGGCAGTCGTCCGGCGGAGCGGCTGCCCGCATCGCGCACACGAAATACACTCCCGCTTTCGCCGAATCGGACGCACTGGTTTTTGATGTCGCAGCCTGTCTGGCACGCCAGGATGGCGTTCGTGGGCGGTCCGGATCGGGCGAATAAGGGCGGCTCGTGCTGATCGGGCAGCGTGGGCGCTCGGATCCAGGTCCGATTCAAAGTATGAATCGGAACAGAAGTAAAATTACAGAAGGAAAAGAGCGGTCTATTCTGGAAATGGCGCACACGGGATAACCGCCATCACCTGGTGGAGACCGGTGAAACTGCTCCGAATCCATTCCAAGCCACAACGTCGTGCCGGTTGCTCCTGCAACGGAAATGATCTCTTTCGCTTCATTACGATCTAAATAGTCTCTGGGGCGACGCGTGTATGCGCGCGAACCCGCCAATCCGAAACGAGGCGGCGATGAACGGACAGACCAAACGTCATTCCAGAGATCCCATCACCCTCACGCATCCGTTCGTGTTGATCCTGCTCGTCGCCGCTGTCGCTTGTCTCGGTCTCTTCTATGCCAGGTTCGCTCACTCCCAGAACGAGAAGGCGCAGATCTCCAGGGCAAGATCCCTTCTGAAGGCCGGCCTGTCACAGGAGGCCGAAACCGCCATTAACTCCGTGCTGCTGGACGATCCGGACAGCCCCGCCGCACTGGAGATACTCGCCAAAGTGCAGATCGGCGGTCAGCGATACGGACCGGCGATCGAGACGCTTCGCCATCTCACGAAGGTCAAGCCGGAGACGCCAGGCGTCTATGCCAACCTCGCGGAGTGCCTCCGCATCACCGGCGACTCAAACGGGGCGATCGAGCAGGCAGAGATCGGTGTACAGAAGAACCCGAACGACGCAGCGGCGCTGGCAGAAGCAGCCCGGCTACTGAAGAGCGTGGACGAGGGGGCGCGTGAACTCGGATACGAGCGGAGATTGGTGCAGCTGCGCCCGGAGGACCCGCCGGCGCTCAAGATGCTCGCCGACGCGCTGGTGCGATACGGCTTCTATCCTGAGTCGGCGCCGGTCATCGAGAAGCTGCTGCGCTTGACACCCACCGACGCGACCGTCTGGACCCTGCGCGGGGAGGTCATTTCACGCACGGATCAAACGCCAGGAGGAATGGCGAGGGCGGAGGCGAGCTACCTCAAAGCGCTTGAGCTAACGCCTGCATCGTACGTCCCGAACCTGTTTCTCGGTCGCCTCTACGTACGGATGAACCAACCCGGGAAGGCGATTCCCTGCCTCCTGCGCGCCAATCAGCGACTACCTTCGCGCCGCGACGCCGACTTTGTTCTGGCGCAGGCCTACGATCTGCTCGGACTGAAGTCGCAGGCGGAGGAGGCCCGCAGGCGATTCGTCTCGTGGCGCGAGGCCACCGAAGAGGAGCGACAACTGGAGAAGCGAGTCGCAATAAACCGGGAGAGCTTCGAAGACAACCTCGACCTCGGCGTGATCAAGCTGAATAAGAGGGACCTCTCAGCCGCCAGATTTTATCTCGGGCGCGCGGTACAGATGCGGCCAGATAGCGCCAAGGCTGACGCGGCCGCTCAGCGGCTCAAGTCGGTTGAAGACTCCGGCGTGGCGATCCAGCAGCCCATGACGATGGGACAGTAGCCGGTGACGCATCGACGCTGTCGCTCTTTGCATCTGGTCTGCGCCTGGGCGATGGCTGCGGTCCTGGCCGGATGCGGCCCTAAAAGCGCCGCGCCGGTGACTGTCAGGGCGCCCAATGCGGCCGCGACGATGGCGCCCGCGCCAACTTCCTCCACGACTGCTCCGCTCTTTCAGGACGTCGCTCACAGTGCTGGAATAGAGTTCACACCCTCGAACGGTGCGACAGGCAAGTTCTTCCTCATCGAAAACACTCCGGCCGGCTGCGCGTTTCTTGACTACGACAACGATGGATTCATCGACGTGTTTCTCGTTCAGTCCGGTCCATCCGAACCGTTCGAAGGCGTGAAGGATCGCCCCCACTGCGCCCTGTACCACAACAACCGAGACGGTACGTTCAAAGATGTCACCGCCGGATCCGGATTCGATGCCGACCTGGGCTACCTCCAGGGAGTCGCCGTCGGCGACTACGATAACGACGGATATGCGGACATATTTCTTACGGGGTACGGGGGCAACCGACTATTTCACAACGCACGCGGCACCGGAACGTTCAGGGACGTGACGCACGCGATGGGCCTTGACAACATCAAGGGATATTCGACCAGCGCGGCGTTCGGCGACTATGACAACGATGGCAAGCTGGATCTCTACGTCTGCTGCTATGTACCGTGGAGCTGGAATGCGCAGCTGGATTGCCGCGAACGAGGGATCGAGGACTATTGCAGCCCCGCCGTATACCGTCCGGACGCTCACCACCTGTATCACAATGAGGGCAGTCGATTTGTCGACGTCAGCGCCAAAGCGGGCATCGACAAGGTACCTGGGCGGGGCCTTGCCGTAGCATTCGTCGACTTCGACAACGACGGCAAGCAGGACATCTTCGTGGCAAACGACCTGAACGCGAATATGCTGTGGCACAACATCGGCAACGGCACCTTTTCGGACGTGGCCGCGGCGAGAGGGTGCGCATATGACGACACGGGCATGCTCTTATCCGGCATGGGTATCGCAGTGGCCGACTACGATCACAGCGGATCGGAAAGTATGTTCGTGACGAACTTCAGCAACCGCCCGAACATGCTTTACAAGAATGTGAATGGCGGCTTTGTCGATCAGAGTTACTCCGCCGGACTCGCTCTGCCACACCTTCAATATCTCTCTTTCGGCTGCGAGTTTCTTGACTACGACGCGGACGGATGGCCCGACCTCCTGACCGTAAACGGGCACGTTCAGGTGCACACTGAGCGGATGCAAGAGGGACTTACGCTAAGAGAGCGCAAACAGCTTTTCCACAATACAGGCGATGGGAAGTTCACTGAGATAGTCGATCGCGGTAAACTGGGCGATCTTGCGGTTCCGACCGTCAGCCGAGGCATGGCGGTGGGCGACTTCACCAACGACGGACGGCTGGACATTCTCGTAAGCAATCAGAATTCACCCGTACAACTGTTCAAGAACCTTGATACGGGCAGCAATCACTGGGTTTCGTTCCTAACCACCGGCACGAAGAGCAACCGGGAGGGCAGGCACGCGCGGTTCATTCTTACCGCAGGCGGAGCGAGGCAAATCGGAACGGTAAGAGCCGGTTCGAGCTACCTGTCTCACAGCGACCGGCGCGTATACTTTGGGTTGGGCAAGGCGACGACGATCGATCGCGTGGAGATACACTGGCCAAGCGGCACGAAAGACGCGCTCTCCAATCTAAGATCGGATCGCACCTACAAAGTGACAGAGGGGCGTGGCGTGACGGGAAGTCTCGCCCCAGGACCGCGGCGCTGAAGAGGTCTGTTCAGCGGAGCTGACGACAGTCGCGCCCCGAACGGCGGATCATTGCCAGCCGACGCGCACCATCACGCCATCCGGGTCATTCGGATAGCGGAGCAGAACGGTACGTCCGTCCGGCTCCGCCTGGACGCTTACCGGGCGGCCCAGGCGATCGATCGCGCGAGCACCCGCGAGACGCATCGCGCCCGCATTCAGTCGCGCAACTCCGGTAGTGCCGAGCGGTCCACGCACGTAGAAAGCGGTAGTCGTCGGCGCTTCGACCTTTGCCTGGACGCGGCCCGAGACAAATCCGATGTGGGGCGGATCGTCCTGCGAGCCGATGTCGCAGAGCAGCGCGACGGAGCGCGGTGGTATCTCACGATCCTCAGCCGCGGACAGGGTCGGCGAGAACAGGTCGACAGTCCTTCCCTCGACGGTTTCCGAGTCATCGTAGGTACGGACGATCGTAAAGCGCCCGCGTTTGAGTCGAAGCGCGTCAGCCTCCTTTACCGAACCGCCCACGCGGCCGACCCCGTATCGCACGAGCGCCCGAAGCAGTCCCGCGCTCCGCTCGTTGGCGGAGAAGAACCCCGGCGCAACGCCGACGTTGATCACCAGGCCCCTGCCCACGGTCTGCATCCAGACCGGCGAGCCTCCGGAACGGAGAGTGTAGAGCACCGAGGGGCCAGTATCCTTCCGTGTATCTTCGTCCCTCTCCTTGGCCTGAATCAAAGGATAGGTTGTGGCGGGATACGATGCGGGAATCCGCAGCCGTGGAAACGCACGCGCCACCAGTCCGGCGGACGCCGTGCTGAGCAGCGTGTGACCGAAGACGGGCTTCACCGACTGAACGGAGACTCCGTAGCCGTTGCCGACATCGAGATCCAGTTTTACCGGCGTATTCGGCGGCAGATTGTCAAACTCATATGTCCAGGAGTTGTCGCGATCGGCGAAGCGGCCCTTGCCATTGTACTCGCTGCCGTTGTCATAGACCATGAAACGGCTTTCGAGATCTGAGCCCGCGAGAAACTGGGCCGCAAGTTTCCCGCCGATCTCGAGCCGGGCGCCGCCTAGAAACGCGCCCCACCCGTCTTCCGGGCTTATATCGGTGAACCGAACCTCCACGCTCCCGGTCGCTGCCGCATACGGAGTAAGGTCGACCATTACAGGGCGGCGATTCTTCAGGTCGTGCTCGCGTGCATCGCCCTTTACCAGAGTCTGGTAGCCCCTGGTGTCTTCCGCGGGTTCGGAAACAGTTGCGTATTTTCCCTGCACGTTGATCCCAAGCTGGCTCCAGAGATCGAATTGGGGCGCCTCGAGTTTTGCCTGCCGCCACCACGATTCCTGCAGCGCGTTGTACGGGTCGGACCCACCTACGAAGGTCAGGCAGCCGCCCTCGCGCACCCACTGCGCAAGCGCAGCCTGGACGCGCGAACTCATCGGTTTTTGAAAGTCGTAAGAGAGTAGGAGCGACTTGAACTGTCGCAGGTACCCGGGGTCGGCGGCGCGATCGAGAGACACGATCTGCACGGGGACTCCGCGCTGGAGCAGCGGCATTGCCAGACCGAATAGTCCGTCCAGGTCGCTGGCGTAGGGCGGAAGTCGCTGCCACTGAATCGAATCGGAGATCAGCACGCCGACGTTCGCGGCCGAAATCGCATTTCCTGACGGCGGACTCTGGTTGTGCATCTCCTGCAGCGCGGAGACCACGGTGTTGATCTCGACCGCATAGTCCGCCGAGACATGGCCGAAGACGCGTTCCGGCCACGGCAGGACCTCATAGGAGTCGACATCGGGAAACAGGAGCGAGGCGACGAGGGTCTGCTCGTAGTGGCTCCTATAGTCCGCGGGAGCTTTTGTCGGATCGTCTTCCAGCGGATCGGTAAGGAACCAGAGGCGCTTGCCGGTGCCGCGGACAAGGTGATAGAGCGATGAATACTCGAGGTACGCGAGAGAAAAAGTCCAGTCCTGCCGGAGACCCACATATCGGACAGGCGTCCGGGCTGTGCCGGTCCAGACCTGTCCGACTACGTCCTGAACTACCGGAAGGCCGGTGATTGCGTAGTGCGGGCTGACGATGTCTGAGAGCGCGTAGTGGAGCGGGCTGTGCAGCGCCACCATGCGACGCACTCCCGGGCGTGCATCCGCCACGGGCTGCAGCAGCTGCGCGATCTGGTTTGTCTCCATCTGAGCCATCAGCTGCCCGGATTGCCACCGTGCCGATATGCTGCTTGCGGGATCGCGCCATGGAGACTTCATTGCATTCTGCCATGCCTCGTGAAAGGCTGGCTCGTAGCCGGCGCGGGCGAAATACTCCGGCTCCTCCGGACAGATTCCGTCACTTCCGTTAGCTATCGCAGCGTCGTAGTAGGCGTGCTCGGCGGCAATGCGGGCAGGAGTCGGCGAATAGTAGATGCTGTCTCCGATTGAGATGGGTTTACCGGAGGCGTCCGTCTGCGCCTCACCGGGATGCTGAAGCATGTAAGCAGTTCCATCGCGCATGCCCCCCATCGTCCAGGTCGTAAAGCCTCGCTGCTTCCAGCCCTGGATCGCCTCCGCCGCGGCAGTGTACGCGAATATAGCGTCCGTCTGGACCTCGCTGCGAGGGTCCGGCGGAAGTCCGGACTGAAACACTGTGTAGGGCCGCGAAGGCTGCCGAAAGACGGTCGGAACGACGCCGGGAGGCAGACCTTGCGTCATGATTCTTGCCAGGTATTCCGGAAAGCCGTCTCCGTTCAGATCCTGAGGAGTGATAGAAAAGCCCAGATGGCTCACGACGACTGGCGCCGATTTCGCGGTAATCGTTACAGCTACATGAGATCCAAGCGGCCAGCTTTGCGGCATGGTCCAGAACGTGACGTATCTCTGTCTGTCCGCCGCGTCGAGTTCAGACTTAGAGGCGATCGGTTGATTGTCGGCTCCGAGCACGACCAGTTCCGGCTGCGCCGGGCCGGCTAGCGTCAAGCTGAGCCGGCACCGATCGCCGGGTGCAACCGGGAACGCATAGGTCCACGACTGGCCTATCTCCGCCCGGCGCTCACCGCCCGCTGCCGATGTGCCTCCATCGCGGATTAGCAGCGACTGCTCCGCCGGCTCTCCCGGCTTTGCGTTGGTCGGGTATGGCTGCTTCGGCAGCGCGTGCGCACCACAAACGGCAACGACCGCTCCTAAAACTACCAGAGCGGCCGCACGAAACAGGGGTTTAGAACGGATCTGTCGATTCCAACATATCACGAAATGTCAGGCCTCCAGCTTGCGCATTACAACGTCGTATGGTAGCCCATTATAGACTCAATTCGACGAGACAGGCAAGCGGTCGGCGTTGCGGCCATAAGCGCAATTGGAGCCGGATCGGATACAATAATTCACATGAGCCAAGACGTGTACGACCGAGAACATTGGGTAAAGGAACCGATCCATGGAGCCGCTCGATAGACCCGCGGTTGCGTTACGCCGGCACAACCGTAGTTCAATTCGATCCGCGCTCATCTGCGTCGCAGTGGCAGCGTTCGGCATAGCGACGGTCGCCTACTTTTGGCGCGTTCGGCCCCGCACGACCACCGAGCGTCCTGCAGCCGGCACGGCGTCGATTCCACACCTTCTGAGGGAGATCAACGCCCGGCAGGATCCGCGACACTTCATTTATCTAAATTACGAGCGGGCCATGTGGCTGCACGACGAACTGGACGCCAAGGCGAGCACGATGACTCCGGAGCATCGACTGGACACGGCCCTCAAGTGCGCACTGGAGATGGTGAACGGCGGGAAGACGGAACGAGGGGTCAAGATGTATGACTCGATCGTGCGTCAGCTCAAGGCAAAAGCCCCCGCGGTATGGCGCGGCAGAGGCAGCGGAATCTCGATTCTCCAGGGGGTCGCTTACCTGCGATTGGGCGAGCTTCAAAACTGCTGTGATAAGAATAACCCAAATTCGTGCCTGCTTCCGATTACGGGTTCGGGGATCCACACGAAGCAGGAGGGCTCGCGACACGCGATGCATTGCCTTCTGGAGGCTCTCAAGCTCGATCCTGACAACGCCTCCGCGCGATGGCTTCTTAACATCGCCTACATGACTGTCGGTGAATACCCGCGAAACGTACCCCGACGATGGCTGATACCTGTCGAGGCGTATGGCGGCGACTACCCCATGCAGAAATTCCCAAATGTGGCTCCCTCGATGGGGCTGGACCTGCTTGGATGGTCCGGGTCCGTGACGATGGAGGATTTCGAAGGAAACGGCCTGCTCGACCTTGCAATCTCGTCCTTTCGACAGGATCAGCCGATGCGCTACTTTCACAACAATGGCGATGGTACGTTCACGGAGCGGACGAGGGAGTCCGGCCTGGCGGAAGAGCTCGGCGGCCTCAACATGATCACGACGGACTACAACAACGACGGACGGCCGGACATCGTCGTACTGCGTGGAGGCTGGATGGACAAGTACGGCCACTATCCGCTATCGCTATTGAGAAACGACGGTAAGGGCCATTTTACCGACGTCACCATCGAGGCCGGACTGCTGGCGTTCGGACCGACACAGGCGGCGGTGGCGTTCGACTACAACGGCGACGGACTTCTCGATCTGTTTGTCGGGTACGAATCGACCGACGGCGATCCGGTGCCGTGCAGGCTGTTCAGAAACAACGGTAACGGTACGTTTACCGACGTGACGCAGCTGTGTGGACTGGACATCGTTCGATATGTCAAGGCCGTTGTGAGCGCGGATTTCACGCACTCCGGCAGGCCCGGCCTTTACCTCTCCTGCGCGACCGGACACAACATTCTGCTTAGAAACGACGGCCCGGCAGCACCCGATAAGTCGGCAATGGGACCATGGAGGTTTACGGACGTCAGCCGCGAGGCGCAAGTCGACCTGCAGAACAACAGCTTTTCCTGTTTCTTCTTCGACTATGACAATGACGGCTGGCCGGATCTGTACGTCGGAGGATATGGAAGTGCCAAGAATGTCGGTGAAGTCGCCAAGGACTATCTAGGCATCCCGACGGCTGCCGAGAAGGCGAAGCTGTATCACAACAACCGCGACGGCACGTTTTCGGACGTCACGGAGACCGTTCATCTGAATAAGGTGATCCTGGGCATGGGCATCAACTTCGGCGACCTGGACAACGATGGCTGGCTGGACTTCTATGCGGGCACGGGAAGTCCTGATCTCTCAATGCTCATTCCGAACCGAATGTTTCGCAACCATGATGGTAAGTATTTCGACGAGGTGACGACGACCGGGGATTTTGGCCACCTGCAAAAGGGGCACGGTATAGCCTTTGGCGACTTGAACAACAATGGCCAGCAGGACGTGTTCCTGGTATCCGGGGGAGCGTATGAAGGGGATGTTGCACACGACTGTCTATTCGTAAATCCTGGCAACAGGAATCATTGGGTCAACCTATCGCTATCTGGAGTAAGGTCCAATCGGATCGCGCTCGGCGCGGAGATCTGCGTCACCGTGGCGACGCCTCAAGGGGATCGTAGAATTTACCGCACGGTCACGACGGGCGGAAGCTTTGGAAACAGCCCTCTTCGCCAGGACATCGGTCTGGGAAATGCCACTAAGATCAAGGGGGTGTCCATCCGGTGGCCGGCTTCCGGCATCGAACAGTCCATAGGCGGCCTTAGCATGGATTCGTTTTATAAGATCACGGAGGGCGACCAGGCCGCAAAACGATGGAACGTGCCGAGATTCAGATTACAGGGCACGAATCACGCTGGGACCACGGCCCGCATGTGAGTCACCGCATTTTGACGCGGGCGCTTGCGCAATTGCATTCTATGCCGAGGCGCCGGTGTAGTGCTTGAGACCAAAGCGCCAGAACAGAGTCGAGAGGGTAAGCATGGTAGCTCCCACAACAAGCGCTATCGGGACCTGGAAGAACCCTCCGCGGCCGGCGAGCGCTTCCGCCGGTACCGTGATGATGAACGCCACCGGGATCACGTACGTCAGCCCGCCTCGAAGCCATGCAGGGTAGATATCGATCGGGTAGCGGCCCGCCTCGAATGCCTGCCACATCACCTGTTCGAGATTGTCCAGACGCGTGACCCAAAACGTCAGCGTGACCAGGCAGAGCCAGAACGAGTAGACGACCATCAGACCGGCCGCCAGCGTAACGGCGAAAGCGAATGCCTGGGCCGGACCCACATGGAGCGCCAGCTTGCGTATCGAATAGACGGCGAGAATGAGGCCAAGAAAGACGTTGACGCACCGCCACACATTGACCTGACGGAACGTGGCAAGGAACTGCGCGCTCACCGGCTTCAGCAGGATGAAGTCTAGAGTTCCCTGGCGCACCTGCTCCATAATCTGGCGCATGTTTGGCGCGATGAACATCTCGATGAGTCCATTGAGCAGATAGTATACGGCGAGCAGGACCACCACTTCCGGAAGGCTCCAACCTCGAATCTTAGTCGTATACTGAAATACAACGCTGAGGCCGCCGAGTGTCGTCACCATACCAAGCAGGCTCGCCACGATCCGCGCGAAGAAGTCAGTACGATACTCCATATCGGTCTGGATGCTTGTTCGGATGAATACAACGAATAGTCTCAAGTGGCGCATCGCAATGCCCCCCTTCCACGCCACGGCATCTCATGCGCCGACAGCCGAATACTGTCGCACGCCTGCCGTCCACATTACCCTGAAGACAGCCACTCCGACGACAATCCAAAAGGCTTGAAAGAGGAATCCGCCGGCTATCTGGCCCGGCGTCAGGCGGCCGAGAAGGAGTTCGACCGGGAATCCTCCCATGCTCCGAAACGGAGAGAAGGTTGCGGCGACAGCCATCCAACCCGGCAGGAGGGCGAGTGGCGCGATTCTGCCCGCGAGAAAGCTATCGAGTGCGAAGTAGAACTCGTTGATCGCCTCGACCCTAGTTGTCCAGAACGCAAACAGCGCGAGACTGTACTGCCAAATGTAGCGAAGCAGGCCGGCAAGGATAACGGCAGGAATTCCGAGTAGGAACTGCACCGGAGATTGTGGCGGAGACGGATGCAGCATCACGAACAGCAGCACCCATGCAGGCAGGATCATCATGCTTGTCGTCAGCTTGAATGCGATGTTGAAGGCGATGTCGGTATGGATCGGGTTGAGCGGCTTGAGCAGGCGGGGCGAGAGGTTGCCATCTCGCACTCGCCAGGCAAATTCAAACGCGTCCCAACTCATGGTCAGGTGGCCGACAATCATGAAGACGAGGAAGTAAGCGGCGAAATCGCGCTGGCTGTAGACCACGCCGCCACCAGAGATACTACCTCCACGCGCCTCGGAAGCGGCGGTCCAGACTGCAAGGGAGATGAGGGGCCCGACAAATCCCCATACCGCCCAGATGAGAATTCCGAATCGGTACTGCAGCATCTGCGCCACAGCCATCTTCAGGTTCGCTCGATATACAGACGTCCAGTAACTCATCTGCTTGCACGCAGCCTTTCGTCAGATTCTGGCGGTCTGAAAGACCTGTTCAATCACGTCTTCTATGGGCGGATCCTCTACGGTCATATCGACGACCGGAAAATCCGCAAGAAGCCTGGCAACAACCTCAGACGTTTTGTCGCGAGGGAGCCTGAGCGTGATCTTGGCATCCTGGCGCTCAATAACTTCGCCGTAAGTCTCCGCTTGCTCAGCAGCCGCCGCGTTCTCCATATCGAGCTGAACGCGCTTGAATGGGGCCATCCGGTCGGAAAGCGCGGTGAGGTCGCCATCATAAAGGATCCGGCCCTGGTGGATCACGATAATGCGCTTACATAGCGCGGTCACATCCGCCATGTAGTGACTCGTCAGAAGGACCGTGGCGCCATACTTCTTATTGTGCTGGGCGACAAACTGTCGGATGCGCCCTTGCATTGTGACATCGACTCCCAGCGTCGGCTCGTCCAGAAAGAGTACCGACGGCCGGTGAAGCAGCGAGGCCGCTAGCTCACACTTCATTCGTTCGCCGAGAGAGAGTGCCCGGACTGGCTTCTTAAGCAGCGCTTCTAGATCGAGCAGCGCGATCAGCTCGTCAAGAGTGCTTCGAAACTGTGCCTCCGGAATCTGATAGACCGCCTGGTTGACAAGGTACGAGTCCATCGCCGGAATATCCCACATCAACTGGTTGCGGTTGCCCATGACCAAACTGATATTTCGCAGGTATTCCCGCTCGCGCCGCCACGGCGTGCGCCCGAGCACCCTCGCATCGCCGCCGGTGGGATGAAGAAGTCCCGCAAGCATCTTCAGCGTGGTCGTCTTACCCGCCCCGTTTGGACCCAGGAAACCGACGATCTCTCCGGGCTGAATCGAAAACGACACGGAATCGACGGCCTTTACGTCCTTGTATTTTCTGCGGAAGAGGCTCATGATCGATGCCCCCGCGCCGGCTTCCCTCTCGTGCACCCTATAGATCTTCTGAAGGTTATCGACTCGTATCTGGGGCTCGACCATGTTTCACTTTTCCTGGCAAACTCGTCACGCAATAAAATGCCCGGAGAGATTCCGGGCAAGAGACCTGACGATCCCGCGAAAGCGTGAGACTAAAGAACACGCTGAGAGCCGAGTGGCATCTCAGCGTGTCAGTTCAAGAAAACCAATGCGTTGGGCTCGCTAAGGCAGTTGGCTCCAGTCCGCGTGGTTACCCTGCGCCCTTTGGCGAAATCACCGGCTTATTAGGCGGAGGCGGAGGTTTCGGAGCCGTGCCGGGTTTCATCAGCGGCGCATCCACCCCGTCTCGTTGCTGGTTGCAACCGATCTGCGGCAGCAAGCAGATGAGTCCGACGGTGAGAATTGCCACAGTACGTCTAGCGAGCATGTTGAGGTCGATCTCCTTAGTTGCGCGGATCCCACAGATAGGCATTCTTGTCCGTCTGGAAGACGTTGCAGCCCGGCTGATTTGGCTGGTAGTTCGTGCCCGCCGCCAGGCCGCCGCAACGATAGAACTTGGCATGGCCATCGCAGAAGACCGTGTTCGCGCCGCCGTCCGGCATTTTGTTGGCCTGGAAGTGGCCACCTGTATGTCGGAAGTCGGTGCCGCCGTAGCCCGGGAAGTCGTACTGCGCGGTCCAGTCGCTCTGGTTGCCCCAACCCTGGCCAAAGAACACGTGGTCGCTGAGGCAGGCGTCCGGCGCGTCGGTGCTATCAACTTCGCCCTCGCCCGTCCATACGAATGCATGGTCCGCTGTCGCCCAGTTCGGCGCCTGTCCGTCTACGAGGAGTACGGTGTTCGCCGCCCGGTTGATAGCGGCCAGTTTGATCGGCTGCCAGTAGTTGTCGCCGTTTCCGTTCGGATCGCCGCCCTTGTAATCGCCCAGGTAGCCATAATTGAAGTCGTAGGCGCAGTACAGCAACGACCGGTTGTTGACGTTTAGGTTAAGCCCGAAGGTCGAATAGTTGTCCGGGCAGAATCCCAGTTGCTTGTTCTTGATGTAGGGCTGAACGAGCGCCGGCCAGGGCTGGTATGCACGATATGTAGAGCCGTTGTCGCGCAGGAGCGGCTGGCCGTAGTTCGCACTCATGATCATCGTTTCGTCGTAATCCTGTATATACATCTGGATACCAAGGCCCCACTGCTTCGCGTTGCTAAGGCAGGAGATCTTGCGGGCTTGCTCACGAGCCTGCGCGAAGACAGGGAACAGAATAGCCGCGAGAATCGCTATGATCGCGATGACGACGAGGAGCTCGATAAGCGTAAATCCGGACCGCTGTCGCGTCCGAGTTTCGGATGTAATCACTTTAGACCCTCCCAATAAAATCGAACTAAGTGCCACAGGCAAACTCGCCCGGCCTTAAACATTTAGACAATTTCGTGAGACGCCTCCCGCAACGCAGAATGCGGGACTCAAGAACATAAAAATGGCAATGAAGCGTGGCGCCGTTTTGGCATTCCTCCTTTCCTTCGACCTTTTCTTCGATGCTCAAGTTTCGAACCGACGGCGTCCGAACTCTGGTCGGTCGATTATCTCCATTGAAATCGAATGCTAATCGGGTTTACAGGTAAATAGCAAAGTGCCGTACGTATGGTTCGCGACGATCCTCGACATTGAGGTGTACGAATGGCACAGTACGGTTTCCTGCATATGGAGGCACATCCGAACGAGGGTATAGACTTCTTTTCCGCGCTCGATAGTACGTATTATAACCCAAACGCGTTAGCCTGTCAACTGCTTGTATCAATAATCCCGTATTCCGCCATCCAATACGATGGCGAGCGGGATCTGCGATAGGTGTCGATCGAACGAATTCGATGTTACGCTGCCTGATCGGTCACGCGAGATGTTCCACAATTCATTGGGGCGATAGGTCCGAAGCCATCTGGATGCGCCTCGGCGCGCGATGCCAGTCGAGACCGGCCCTTTCAAGCATTCGTCCGACCTCGCACAGCGGAAGGCCGACAACGTTGTGGAAGTCGCCGTCGATTCGTTCGATTAGAGGCGCGGCAAGTCCCTGCGCCCCATATCCGCCAGCCTTGTCCATCGGCTCGCCCGTCGCGACGTAGTCCTCTATCATGGTTTCGGACAGCTCGCGGAACCATACGCGAGTCCTTGCGACCGAGAGAATGGGGTCAGGACGGCCGCCTTCCGGCCACGGCGGTATGAGCGCCAGCCCGGTAAACACGTAGTGAGATCGTCCCGACAGCTGCTCCAGCATACGGATCGCCTCTTCCTCGCAGCCGGGCTTTCCCAGCGGGATTCCGATCTCGTCATCCAGAGACACCAGCGTGTCGGCGCCAAGCACCCAACCCGTCCCGAGGCGGCGGGCCACTTCGGAGGCCTTATACTCGGCTAGCTGCATAACAAGCCGCGGCAATGATACCGTTTCTACTGGAGCGGGCGGCTCCTCGTATCGGCTCGCGATGATGCGATATGGCAGTCCAAGCAGCGCGATAAGCTCGCGACGGCGGGGAGAGGAGGACGCGAGGATGAGTTCGGGCGCGTTACGAGTCAAATCAGGTCCGCGGCCGTGATGATGCTTTGCGCGATCTCGCGCATCTTCTTGTTCTGGTTCCTGGCCTGGAAGTGGATGCGTTTAAATGCCTCCTCTTCGCTCATATGATGGCGGTCCATCAAGATGCCTTTGGCGCGTTCGATGATCTTTCGGGTCTCTAGAGTCTCCTTCAGATCATCGATTTCGCGCTGCTGAGAGCGGATCTGCCGAAAACGCCTGACCGCCATCTCAAGTGCGGGAGCCAGGTCTTCCTTGCGAAACGGCTTCATCAGGTACGCCAGCGCACCTGTCTCGCTCGCTTCCTCCACCAGGTCCTGTTCGTTATACGAACTCAGGAACAGTATGGCGCAGGGCGCTTCAGACAGGATCGTTCGGGCGGCTTCGATCCCATCCATTATGGGCATCTTTATGTCCATAATAATTACGTCCGGTCGGTAAGTTCTGGCCGCTTCAATTGCCTGAACGCCGTCTCCTGCCTCGGCAACAACCGTGTGACCAAGCTTCTCGAGCCGGGCGCGAATAATGGTGCGTGTGAGCTGCTCATCCTCCGCGATGACCGCCTTAAGGGGTTCCATTCGCCTCTACTCCTGTCGTTGTACTGGCGAGTCGCGTGCCAATGGACAACACGTCGGATGCGCTTCATATGCTGGAAGCGATGCGGACGCCTTGGGGGCAGCGTTGAGCAACGCAGGCGAGCGTCACGGCTCAATGCCAGTGTGGAAACGCTTCAACGTAGAGGCGAACGATTCCTGCGTTGGTTTGGAACCTCTAAATCTTCGAAATCCTACCGATCGGGTTCAGAACGCTCGGACGCATTTTCTCCGCGCGCCTGTCCACCCTTACGGCCGATTTCAGACATATGCCGCCGGTCTCGTGAGACTGCTCGCCCGCCCTTGCGGCCGATGCTGGCCATGTGCTCACGGTTCTCCGACACTTTGCGACCGCCTTTGCTGCCGGCGGCCGCATGCGCCTGAGGATCGCCGTGCCAGCCTCTGCCTGCGCGGGAACCGCTGGCGTTATCGCCGACGGCCTCCGAAGTGTTGGTAGAGTGATGGCGTGAAGTGCTTTCGTCGGCCGCCTGGGATTGCTGCTTGTTCATCTGGTAGTGCTCCATAGGAATGCCTGCGTTTGCCTCCGCTGATGCGTTCAACCCGCCGGCGGATTAGGGCCCGGGCCCGGGCGTTACAGACCGACGCGAGAGTAACGCGATGACTACCCAAGTGCGCGGCGTCCTGTAGTATATTGTGCATGGACGGCGCGGCATCGCTATCTGTTCCGGAATTGACGATCGCTGACAGGTTATGAGTGATAGGTTATAGGTGCTAGGGGTTAAGTGTTGGGGGAAGGTTGATCGAAAGTCTGCAACAACCATTGATCGGTGTGGACGTGGGCGGGACGTTCACGGATTTTGTGCTCGTCTGGCCGGACGGACGCGTCAGCGTACGCAAACATCAGAGTACCCCGCACGATCCCGCCGTGGGCGTCCTTGCCGGCATAACAGCAGAACGCACCGAGGGCCGCCTGGGCCCGGTATTCAGCCTGTGTCACGGCACGACTGTCGCCACCAACGCGCTGCTGGAGCGACGGGGCGCCGAAATAGCGCTTATCACGACCCGTGGATTTCGCGATGTGCTTGAGATCGGCCGCCAGGCAAGGCGCAGCATCTACGCGCTTGAGCCGCAGGGATCACATCCCCTGCTTCCGCGCGACCGGCGCTTCGAAGTTACGGAGCGAATCGACTCGCGCGGCAATGTGATTAGCCCTCTCGATGAAGCAGGACTTATCCAAACCCTTGGCCTCATTCGTGACCTGGGTGTTGAGTCCGTGGCCATTTGCTTCCTATTTGCGCACCTGAATCTGACTCATGAAAGGCGCGCGGCAGCCATCGCCCGCGAGCTCGGACATCATGTGTCGCTCTCCTCCGATATCGCGCCGGAACCGCGTGAGTTCGAACGAACGAGCACAGTCGTCGCGAACGCTTTCGTATCACCAATCGTCAGTCGGTACCTGCGGCGGCTCGAGCGGTCGATAAGGTCGGAGGGGCTGGCGAACCTCTGGGTAATGCAATCAAATGGAGGCGTGCTGACCGCGCCCGAAGCCGGCAGCCATGCGATCAAGACCGTCCTTTCGGGGCCGGCAGGAGGTGTAATCGCCGCCTCGCGGATCGCGGCCAACGCAGGCCTGAACCGTGTGCTTACCTTTGACATGGGCGGCACCAGCACCGACGTTTCGCTCATTGTCGATGGCGGGTGCCCGGTGGTGACGCATTCGACGCTTGGAGACCTGCCGCTGCGCACGCCAACGTTGGACATCCACACGGTCGGCGCCGGAGGAGGCTCGCAAGCATGGATCGATTCGGCCGGGGCGCTGCGAGTTGGACCTCGAAGTGCCGGTGCGGATCCAGGTCCGGTGGCATACGGCAAGAGCAGCGTCTTGACGGTAACGGACGCGAATATCTTCCTCGGTCGACTCCCGGACGACCTCCGACTCGCCGGATCCGTACCCCTTGACGTCGTACGAGTCAAAGCATGCTTTGACGTCCTTGCCCTAGAGGTCGGGAGGTCGCCGGAAAGCCTTGCGTTGGGAATTGTCTCCATCGCGGAGGCATCGATGACGCGAGCGCTGCGCCACATTTCGATGGAGCGCGGCCACGATCCCGCCGGTTTTGCGCTCCTGAGCTTTGGCGGAGCGGGCGGGCTACACGCATGCGCTGTCGCGACGGCGATGGGAATTGTTAAGGTCGTCATTCCGAGATTCCCTGGTGCGCTCTCTGCTCTGGGTCTGGCCGTTGCACCGATCCGGCACGAATTCGTCCGCGGATTCCCGGCCGTTGTACTGGACGCAAATCCCACCGCGATCGCCTGGACCACGATTCACGACGTCGTCAACGCACTTCTGTCGGAATCGGCTCGTCGCATCGCGGCGGAACGGCGAGCCGAAGTCCGATATGAGACCACCTTGCAGCTCGACGTTCGCTATGCCGGTCAGTCGTTCGAACTGCGCGTACCGTTCAAACCTGAGGACCCGACCTCCGCGGGCTCAGCCTTCCACCGCCTGAACAGACAACGATACGGGCATTCCGATCCGCGCGATCCGATCGAAGCTGTCGTCGTCCGCTGCATACTCGAGGGCACAATGCCGCTGCCAATGCTGCGCTACCCCGTCGCGTCGAAGCCCAGCAGACCGACCGGCGAGTCCATGATGCGCGACGGAGACGCGTGGATCGTTGCAAGCCGATACGTGCGTGACGATCTCGCTGCCGGCCAGGAGATAAGCTGTCCGGCCCTGATCCTGCAGAGCGATGCCTGTACCTTTATTCCGAAGCCATGGTCCGCGGTCGTGGACGAGCATGGGAATCTGAGACTCTCGCGCCATTGCCAGCGGCCGCAGCGCGTGAAACCGAAGAACGACGCATGAGCGGGACCGAAAGCAGCTAGAGCTGGCAAGCCTGTTGCAATCACCTGCCAACCGGGTATCATAGGAGGCTAATCAGCCACGCTCACGGGAGGTAACGGTGTATTTCCCAGAACTGCGCGATGGCGCCGTGGCCGGCGCCATCGCAGACCTTCGCGGATGCATTACCCACCTTCCAGCGGGCGACGACCGCGACGCGGCGGAGTCCGCCCTGGGACGAATCGAACAGGGAGTTCGGCAGGGGCTCGCACTGTGGACCGCGCTGGTAGACGACAGTAGGGACGGTATCTTCCTCGTTGAACCTGCGGATGGGGGTTTCCGGCGCGTCTTCTCAAACCGTGCGTTCAATGCGATGACCGCTGCACCGATGGGCGCCGATATCGACAATTCGGTCTCCCCGTCGATCGAGGCCGGTCGCGTCTTTGGTGGATGCCGAGAGGTCGTCGAAGGCAGCATTCCGGTTCCGTTTCTCGACAAGATTGAGCGCTCTGAATGCACACTCGAGCTCGAGACGCGACTTACGCCGATACGCGATGCAAACGACCGGTGTTCATGTATCGTCGGAGTGAGCCGGGATATAACCGAACTGCGAGCGGCCGAGAGGTTATTAAGAAAGCAAAACCGTCGACTACAGAACATTCTGGGCAGCATTAGCGACGGCTTCGTGATTGTCGATCGGGACTGGCGGATCACGTTCGTGAATTCGCGCGGGGAGCATATGCTCGGGCGGCCGCGAGCGACCCTCGCCGGTATGTCGCTGGTTGAGTGCTTCCTTGACCTGGAACCCAACTCTCTTCGTGGTCCCACCGAGTCGCTGGTTGCAGTACGATTTGTCGAGGACTCATCGGCAGCCTACCCCGAAGTGCGGTGGCTTGCCGCCAGAGCCTTTCCCTCTCAGGAAGGAGCTGCTGTCTACCTCCAGGACGTCTCCGAACGCAAACAGGCGGAACACGCTCTACAACAGGGTTTAGATCACATTCAGGCGAGTCTCGACGGAGTTGTAAACGCAATGGCGTTTGCGGTCGAGATGCGTGACCCGTATACCGGCGGGCACCAACGGCGTGTGAGCGCGCTTGCATGTGCGATCGCACGTCAGCTGGGCTTTCCGATCGATAAGGTGGAGACACTTCGGATCGCCGGTCTATTGCACGATATCGGCAAGATCTCCATCCCCTCCGAAATTCTTAACCGTCCGGGCAGGCTGACCGAACCTGAAAGGGTCATCATTCGCACGCACGCCGAGGTCGGGTACGAGATCCTGAAGGAGATCGAATTCGCATCGCCCGTCGCCCTCATCGCGCTTCAGCATCACGAGCGACTCGACGGTTCCGGTTATCCCCAGGGCCTCTGCGCCGACTCGATCATCCCGGAGGCACGCATTCTTGCTATTGCCGACGTGGTCGAGGCCATGGCGTCGCATCGACCGTACCGCGCCGCCCTGGGCGTCGAGACCGCCCTCCAGGAGGTGATTTCCCGCCGCGGAGTTTGCTACGATGACCTGGCCGTCGGGGCCTGCCTTTCCGTCTTCACCGAGAGTGGTTTTGACTTCGATCAGTTGATGCAGACGGAGTTGGGCCGTCACGACGAAGACCGCACGCGACTCGGGCTGGCGCTCGCATGACCAGGCCCGTGCTATGCGGCGCGGACGTCCTTGCAGCGGAGCAGTGCCGTTCGCTTCGTGGCCGCCGGATCGGTCTGGTTACAAATCATACAGGCGTCACGCGAGAGCTCAGGCCGACGCTCGACTTGCTGGCATCGACTCCGGATGTTCTGTTACTGACGCTCTTCAGCCCGGAGCATGGAATTCGAGGCGAAATCGACGCTCCCGTCGTCGACGGAGTCGATGCCGCCACAGGTCTCCCCATTCACAGCCTCTACGGCACTCGAACCCGTCCCACGGCTGAGCAGCTCCACGGGCTCGACACGCTCGTCTTCGATATTCAGGATGTCGGGACGCGGTTCTACACCTATATCACAACACTCGGCCGATGTATGGAGGCGGCAGCCGAACATAGCCTTCGATTTGTCGTGCTTGACCGACCGAATCCGATCGGCGGGCTGGCGGTCGAGGGTCCCCTTGCCGATGCCGACCGGCTCGACTTTACCGCATATCACCCGATACCGGTCCGTCATGGGCTTACGACCGGAGAGTTGGCCGGCCTCTTTAAAGCGGAGAAGGGTCTGCGCCTGGACCTGGCGGTCGTACGGATGGAGAACTGGACTCGCGATATGTGGTGGGACGCGACCGGCCTTACTTGGATCAACCCATCGCCAAACATGCGGTCGCTCTCCCAAGCGCTGTTATATCCCGGAATCGGGCTTCTGGAGTTTACCAACCTCTCCGTCGGCCGCGGCACGGACACTCCGTTCGAACAGCTCGGAGCGCCGTGGATCGCGGAGCGCGAGCTGGCGGAAGCGCTCAACGACAAAAAGCTGCCTGGCGTCCGCTACGTCCCCGTACGGTTTACGCCGCGTTCGAGCACCTACGCCGGCCAGGATTGCGGCGGCATCAATCTCATCGTGACCAACAGGGCGATATTTCAGCCGCTCGTAACGGGTCTGGCGATTGGGGAAACTCTCCTGCGAACCTATCCGACGCGCTGGCAGCACGACAAGTACATTCGGCTGCTTGCCAATCGTGCAGTGTACGCCGCGCTTCTCGCAGGAGCCTCCGCGGAATCGCTTGTGGGTCGATGCAAGGCGGGGATATCTCGCTACCGAGCACGACGCGCTCCAATCCTTCTCTATGGCGAGAGCCCGCATCCGGAAAATCCGAGGGAGACCCCGGCCGGTGGCTGAGTACGGAACGAAACGGGAGTTCGACGTCATCGTGTACGGCACCGTCTGCCTGGACCTCATCTGGCGTGTCGATCGGCTTGCTCTCCCCGGAACCTACGAGCATATTCACGAAGAGCGCCGGTTAATCGGCGGAGAGGCGGCTAACACTGCCATTGCCCTCTCGCGCTGGGGGTTGCACGTCGCTCTCGTCGGAACGGCAACAGGTGACGATGCTGATGGTCACAGTCTGCGAACCATGCTTTGCGACGCGGGTCCCACGATCGACACGCGATTCATCAAGTCGGTACCGGGTCTGACGACGGCATACTGCGTCTGCATCGCGACCCCCGACGGCCATCGGACGATGTACGGCAGCGGCTTTACCGACCTTCAGTGTCCCCAGTTGGATCCCGCCCTTGCGTCCAGCGCCAGAGCGTTCACCATGGACCCCAATGCCTACCAGGCCGGACTTCAGGCATGCATGGCGGCAAGCGATGCCGGCGCCGACATCATAGCCATGGACTACACGCGCTCGCCAGAGGTGAATCGCGCCGCGACGATCTCGGTTACTTCACACGAGCATGTGGACGGCGACGGCCCAGGCGCCCACTCCGATTATGCGGCCGAGGTCCGCAATCGTGACGGCTGCACGACGATCGTGACGTGCGGAGAGTTCGGCTGCTTCGTGGCTTCCAGTGGAGTGGAGGGCAAGCCCGCGGTTCACGTCCCTGCCTACAGGATCGACCGCGTAGTGGATTCTACGGGTGCGGGCGACGTTTTTCGCGCCGGTTTGATCTTTGGGCGACTTCAAGGCTGGGACATCCATAGGACTGCGCGCTTCGCGTCAGCCGCCGCGGCGATGAACTGCGGCGAACTGGGCGGGTGGTGCGGAGTTGGCTCCGTCGAGGAGACTCTGGCATTCCAGCGCGACACAGCTACCATTTTGGCTCCCTTGCCGTGAGGTCATCTCCGTTCCGCGAGTGGTACAACAACGCATGAAGATCGCTCACACGGCTCCTTGTCCTCGCTGCCACGAGCTCAATCTCGCCACGGAACATGCGTGCAGATGCTGCGGCGAACCGCTTCCGGCTTCGTCTCGTACAGATCCTGGACCTACAGTGCCTCCGGTCTCATCGGATCTCGTACCGCTTACCTGGGCGTTGGTCTGCTCCTTTCTCGCCATTTTCGGCCTGGTGGTCGCCGGCCCGCTGCGAGGGCTGTTGGCCGTCATCTCACATCCCTATCTGCTCATCGCTGCGGCCATATTATCGTTGATCCTCACCGGACTATTCCTTGCCGAGCGGTTCGCAGGGGAGTCCGCGCCACGATCGCTGCTTTCGACAAGGGACCTTATGGCGCTCTCCTGGACCGCTGCTGCCCTGTTGGGATCGAGCCAGCTTCTCCGATTCATTCTCCCACCGATGCCTGTGATTACCCGATATGAGTTGCTGCCAAAAGTGGGCGACGGATGTCGCATTGAGGCGTACATTAAGGGAGAAGAGGGCGACGAACTGTGGCGGCTAACGGGGCTGAATCGCAAGAGTGAGAAGGAGGTAGTGGGTATCATCGTGAGGCGGCCGGGAGGGAGCAGCGCACGGCTTCCGGTGAAAGAAAACACGCCTCAGGGTGAGTGCTCGATCGTTAAGTACCACCTGATGGTCAACGGCATCGAAAGCGATCAGGTCGACGGTATAGGCGAATAGCGCGCAGTTGTGGCCGCACCAGCGTGCGGCATCTACCGGCCGGTTTTGACCGGCAGACGCAGCCTGTCCACGATGGCGCCAAATCTCCCGACTACGATGTCGAGATGCTCCCGGGTCGTCGATCGTCCTAACGTAAACCGAATGCCGCTCGAAGCCAGTCCGTCCGGGAGCCCGATCGCCTTCAATACGTGCGAAGGCTCGATCGATCCGGACGAGCAGGCGGATCCACTGGACGCCGCCACTCCGTGACGATCGAGGTTCATCAGGAGCGTTGGCCCGTCCTTGCCATCGATCGAGACATTCACGTTGTTCGGCAGTCGCGAATTCATGGAGCCGTTCAACCGAATACCGGGAATTCGCTCCGTCAGCTTCTGAACGAAGTAGTCGCGCAGTTTCACAAGCCTCTCGGCATCGTCGTTGCGCCGGCCGAGGGCGATATCCGCGGCCACGCCAAACCCGACGATGGCCGCGACGTTCTCCGTTCCCGCTCGCTTTTCCCGCTCCTGAGACCCTCCATGCACGATCGGTGAGAGACGGGTTCCCTGCCGGACGACGAGCGCGCCGACGCCCTTTGGCCCGTACATCTTATGGGCTGACAGCGACAGGAGGTCGCATCCGAGAGATCGGAAATCCATCTCCAGGATTCCGGCGGTCTGGACCGCGTCGGTATGGAAAAGCGCGCCGCGCTCGCGCGCCAGCCGCGAGAACTCGGCGACCGGCTGAACCGTTCCGATTTCATTGTTAGCATGCATTATGGAGACGAGTGTCGTACGGTCGAGGATCGCCTCGGAGACGCTGGCAGAGGATATCAGTCCGGAGTTGTCGACTGGGAGTTGCGTCACGCTCCATCCCTGGGTCTCCAGGAACCACGCTGTTCGCAAGACGGCATGGTGCTCGACTACCGAGGTGATGAGATGATTGCGCGGAGCCGGCGCCGCGAGCATCGCGCCCATGAGGGCGAGGTTGTCTGCTTCCGTGCCGCTCGCAGTGAAGTAGACATCACCGTAGTCCGCGCCGACGAGTTTTGCCACGCGATCCCGGGCCTCGTCGACGGCGGCGCGCGCCGCGCGACCGTAGGAGTGGATGCTGGAGGGGTTGCCAAATGAGAGTGGCCCGGAGATAAACGGAAGCATTGCCTCCGCAACCTCCGGGTCCACGGGCGTTGTCGCAGCGTGATCGAGATAGATTGGCGCTTCACTCATCGCCGTCATCGGGCGCCTCGGCCCTTTCGCCGAGTCTAGCGCCTGCGCAAGAACGCGGGAATGTCCAGTTCATCCGCATTAGACTTGCGGGGTTCGGGCTGCCGCGCGACGGGACTCGTTGCCGCAGTATCGCCCGGTCGCGCGGGAACAGGAGGCGGAGCAGGCATCACACCCGGCCGTACTGCACCTCCGGGGCCATCAGGCGTCCCCGGGCGTGTCTCCGGCTGCGCGCGCGGTGATACTACCGTCGCAGCGCGGCTGCCCGCAATCATTGCGCTCTGCTCCGCGGGGCCAAAGCCCGTTGCGAGTACCGTGATTCGAACCTCTCCGTCCATTCCCGCATCCGGCACCCATCCGTAAATAATGTTCGCTTCCTTCTGGTCGCACAGCTGCGAGATCTGGTCCGCGGCTTCGGTGAACTCTGCGAGCGTCAAGTCGCTACCGGATGTGACGTTCACAAGAACTCGGCTGGCTCCATTGATACTCGTCTCAAGGAGCTGAGATGAGACGGCGTTCTGCGCCGCCTCGACGGCTCGATGATCTCCAGTCGCCATGCCGATTCCCATGAGGGCTGGCCCTGCATCCGACATGATCGCTCGCACGTCGGCGAAGTCCACGTTGATCATGCCCGGAATCGTAATGATATCGGAAATACCCTGCACGCCCTGTCTCAGGATGTCGTCCGCCATCTTGAAGGCTTCGACTAGAGTCATCTTACGATCGCCGACTGTCAGGAGGCGCTCGTTCGGCACGACAATGATCGTGTCGACGCGACTCTTTAGGTTCTCCACGCCCTCGGCAGCGAGCTTCGCGCGTCGCGGACCTTCGAACGGGAACGGTTTTGTCACGACGGCTACGGTTAGCGCGCCGATTTCCCTGGCGATCTCCGCTATGATCGGCGCCGCGCCCGTGCCGGTGCCGCCGCCCATCCCGGCCGTTATGAACACGAGGTCGGCGCCATCGAGCAGCTTTTTAACTTCGCTCTTGCTCTCCTCGGCCGCTGCTCGCCCAATCTCTGGATTCCCTCCCGCGCCCAACCCACGTGTCGAGTTCTCGCCCAGCTGTATCTTCCGCGGTGCATTGGAGACATTGAGGACCTGGAGATCCGTATTCATCGCCAGGAACTCGATTCCGTTCAAACCTGCATCTATCATCCGGTTGACCGCGTTCGTACCGCCGCCGCCTACACCAATCACTTTTATACGCGCGGAACCAAGTTCCGGCAGATTCGCATTCATTTTAGGTGCGTCCTTCCCGTGTAATGTTGCTCGCGATCTGCGGCCAACGAACTGCTGCAAACGGCACGCGATCGAAGTCCCCTATCGTTAACCAATGCCCGCACGATGTTGCCGAACGTGCATCCACGACTTATCAAACGTCTGGCCGCTTCTGCCCGTTACCGCGGCTAGATCCCAAAGATCTCACGCAGCCGCGCCAGCCACTTATGGAAGCCACGGAATGCCCGTGAGCGGCGTGACGTTTTTCCGCCATGGTCGGAGCTGACCTGGCGCGCGCCATAGAGCACCAAGCCCACTGCAGTCGCATACATCGGGTGCGACAGAGCTTCCGGCATGCCCTTGATTCCCTGGGGACGCCCTATCCTGCAAGGCAGGCCCATCACATTCTGCGCGAGTTCGACTACGTCCCGCAACTGGCTGCCTCCGCCGGTGATCACCAGTCCGAACGGAATCCGGTTCAGACATTCGGCCTGGGCGAGCTCGTCGCGAATCAACTCAAAGATCTCTTGCATGCGCGGCTCGATGATCTGTACCAGGGCGCGCCTCCGCAGCTTGCGGGTTTCGTCCCGCCCAACCTGCTGGACCGTGATCACCTCGTCTTCCTGGACCATCTCAGCCAGCGCGCTGCCGTGCTCCGTCTTGAGCCGCTCAGCCTCCAGCTTGCCAACCTTAAGTCCCTCGGAAACGTCGTTTGTGACATGATTTCCGCCGACCGGTATCACGGCCGAATAGTAGATGTCACCGCCATAGAACACCGCGATGTCCGAAGTGCCGCCCCCAACGTCTACAAGGCAGACTCCCAGGTCCCTTTCGGTTGGCAACAACACTGCTTCCGCTGAGGCAATCGGCTCAAGCACGGCGTCCGCAACATCGAGACCGGCCTTTGTGACGCATTTCTCCGCGTTCTGAAGAAAGGTCACGGCCCCGTGAACGATGTGCGTCTGAACCTCAAGGCGCGTTCCGCTCATGCCGATCGGCTGGCGTACCCCTCCCTGGCCGTCGACCGTGTACGTGCGAGGTATTGCATGTAGTATCTGTCTATCCGGCGGAAGCACAATCACGCGCGACTGCTCGTTGACCTTTTCGACGTCTTCACGGGTGATCTCTCGATCGGGTCGGGTGATCGGGATGATAGCGCTGCTGTTGAGCGAGCCGATGTGGTCGCCGGTTACCCCGACGTATACCGAGTCGACCTCGCGCGCCGCCTGTGAGGCCGCCCTGGTTACCGCGTCTTCGATCGCGTGTGCGGTCGCCTCGATGTCGACGACGACACCCCGGCGCATGCCATGTGATGCGCTTACGCCAGAACTCAGCAGAATGACTTCGCCATCCTCACCGACTTCTGCTATTAGCGCACAGACCTTCGTAGTTCCTATGTCCAGTCCTGTTACGATCTAACTCTTAACCACGCTCGCCACCATTTTCCGGCATGGCCCGTGGTACAACTGACGGACACAGCAGCAAAGGAACTGGACTCTTCTCTATCCGGAGATTTGCCTTCCGCGTTTGCACAGGCTCCGATACGATTGTCAGATACTGCCGCCGACCTCGGGCTTTTGATTCAGAGTGGCGCCGGGGACCGTCGCCGCCGTAGCGCTCTCCTCTCGCTGCTGACTTCGTGCGAGTGCGCTCTTGTTGAGATAGTAACGGCGGATAAGTGACAGGTTCAGAAAGATCCTGGAGCCGAGCACCAGAACGGAAACCAGCGCGAAATCCACGCCAATAAGTCTTCCAAACCAGACCAGGAAGCCGGCGAGCAGCGTATTCAGCAAGAATCCGCTCACGAATATATCGTTTTGAAAGCGACCTTCGATACCGGCGCGGATGCCGCCGAATGCTGTGTCAAGGCCGACCAGCGCAGCTACGGAGAGATAGGGTGCATATTCAACCGGAACCCACCAGTTGAAACGGGATAGCACAAGCAGTCCGATAAGAAAGCCTGCGGCAAGGCTCACTATCGGAAACCACGCTTTCATTGAACATCATCCTTTGTTTCACGCCCAGCTTCTCGATCTGCATTGCCGGCAACAACCATCCCCGCTATGGCAGCTGTTTGCTTCTCCCACCGGACTTGACAGGTTTCGCGTATCTAATCTGCGTGTTTCCACCGAACGCGGGAAGACGTAAGTTGTCCGTTTTGTCGCACCGGGCCATCATCGGATCGTAGCGTCGAATACTGTCCAGTACCCCGTTGGCGATGTTCAGCGCGCTCAGCATCGTGTCCGGATTGCCGATGGCGCGGATGACAAAGGGCGCCCCCTCCTTTACATCGTTGACCATGGCGACCGGGCCAACACAACGGACGGCAGTTGTTGCGACGACGCGCTGGCTCCCAACCGAGATCGCCTCGGCGCCGGCAGACCTTAGCTCATTGATCACTTCAATTATGTCTCGATCGTGTATCAGATACTGATCGGGATTAACGCCGAGCATCGGCTGCTTCTTGCTGTCCTGGAGCGTGATGACGACGCCAGGCCCGGTGACCTCCGTAAGCCCCGCGTACAGTCGAGATTCCTGGAGCGACGTGTTGAGTAACTCTCTGCCGTCGTTTCCCTTTGCGATCGTATCCTCCAGGCGCTTCTTGTCCTCGCGCAGCTTCTTGATCTCCCCCTGGTCCTTTTCCACGCGGCTTGCTTGCGCGGTCGCAACGATTCCGGTGTAGTCGAAACCTGGTCGTACTGGCCCCAGGCCGGCGCGGGCGATCTTGGCGGAGGTATATACCGCGGTGGCAAGCAGTCCGCCGAGAACGAAGCATAGCATACTGATCTGCCAGTAGAACGATCGATGGCGAATTGCGGCCGAAAAAACGCTCATTGCAATCTTTCCGCACTTTCCAGACGTCGACAAAACGAATTGGTTGACTGTCCGCTTACTGCGTCGGGGCGCCTTCGGGCTCGTGATCCTTAACCTTCGTCGTCTCTGCCGTAGAAGTGGACGAATCCGTCAGGAGATCGGTCTTAAGCGTGCAGGCGGGCTGTTTCAGTACCGAGAGGTTTATTGCTACCATGCGGCTGCCCACTTTTGGGTCCAGTTCGTAGACGCGCCGAATGTACTTCATCTTAGCAGCCAGATCCTCGGGCTGGCCCAACTGGACCTGGATTCCATCCATCATATTTAAGCACATATTTCCGGAAGGGTCAACTTTTATTTTGGCAATACGTACCATTGGCTGCTGAGGAGCGTTACGATACAGTCGAATGGCCGCAACAACGGATTCTCCGCCGATGGGCGCGCCAAAACGAACGGCCGATTGGTTCTCCAGCGTCATGTGCGGCAGGCTCCGAGCCGGCCCCTGGCGGGCGAGACGGATCGGCACTCCCGTCTCATCCAGCTCATAATCGTTCCCGGCGACGGCGGCGATGATGACCGGCTGCCGAAGCGTGAAGCGCACGTCGAGCGTGTGTTGAGACGCCCATTTGACGCGCGCGGACTGGACCCAGGGTAGGGCCTTCATCTGCCGCTCCATCTGGCCCAAGGGTGCGCGCAAGAGATTCGTCCCCGGCTGCAGGGCGGCTGTGCGCGTCGTGATACCGGCTTCGCGAGCCGGCAATCGCTCGAGGCCGTGGATCACGATCCGATTGATACCCAGGATCGGAGAGGTTAGCGCGGCGGCAGACAACTCAAAACCCAGGGCCATCGTCAAGACGATGAGCAGTCGCGTCCGGAACTCGCGCACATTCGCTTGCCGTGACCTCTGCCCTAGCGGCGCCTTGCCGGTTCGGTGAGAGATTCTGCGGGCAAGTCTCAATGCATGAAAGGAGCCGCGCGATCTGTTGCGCTGACTTCCTGGTGGCTGATGCGTCATACTCGTCTCCTCATTGCCTGTCGATCGCGGATCGTATCAGCCGCTCCAGCAGCTGGTGAAAGGCGATGCCGGCATGTTCGGCCGCCTGCGGAAGTAGGCTGGTCGGCGTCATCCCGGGAATCGTATTAACTTCTAGCACATAGAGCTGCTTGTCCGCCGCGATCAGGTCTGTCCTCGATACGTCCCGGCACCCAAGCGCCTTGTGGCATTCAAGCGCAATCTCCTGTGCCCGCCGAAGGACCCATGCCGGCAGTCGGGCGGGAATGATATGGTCGCTGCCTCCCTGCGCGTATTTACTGTCGTAATCGTAGTACTCGCCCTTCGGCACGATCTCGATGACCGGCAGTGTGATGGCCGGTTCGCCCACGAAATCGAGGACGCTCACCGTAATCTCTGTGCCCTTAACGTACTTCTCAATCAAAACGGTCTCGTCGAATTCGAACGCGGCCTGAACGGCGGGGAACAGCTGCTCCGCAGCGGTAACCAGAGCACATCCGAGGGTAGATCCCCCTGCGTTCGGCTTCACGAAGACGGGAAATCCAAGTTGAGTCTCGACCTGTTGGAGTGATACTCGCCGCAGTTCCTGTCCCACGCAGTCTTCCAGTCCCGACCGCGTAACGTATATTCCGTCGATCACTGGAATACCTGTGGCTGCAAACAGACGCTTGGACATCACTTTGTCCATCGCGAGCGCGCTTGCGAGCACTCCGGACCCCGTATATGGCAGCCCCATCAGCTCGAGCATCCCCTGAACGGTTCCGTCCTCACCGCCCTTGCCGTGGAGGGCGATAAACACGACGTCCGGCTTCTCCGCGCGAGGCCGGGCCGCT
>JBBQVV010000021.1:0-31216 GCA_038211235.1 Chthonomonadales bacterium
TGCGAGAAGCCGCTGACCCACACCGTCCACGAGGTCCGCGCGATCAGGGCCGCGGCTCGCAAGTACAAGGTCGTGACTCAGCTTGGCAATCAGGGACATTCGTTCGCCACCATCCGCAAGTTATGCGAGTGGGTCTGGGCCGGGGCCATCGGGGAGGTGCACACCGTCCATGCCGGATGCGGTGAGTTCAAGGAGATCTATAGCCAGGAACGAAATCTTGACAAGGTCGATCAGCACTATGACGTTCCACCCGAGCTCGACTACGACCTGTGGGTCGGCCCGGTGCCGTTTCGCCCCTATACCCCGCTCTGGGTTCCGTGGAACTGGCGGGGCTGGCTGCCGTTTGGAACGGGATGCATCGGCGACTGGTTCTGCCACGTGATCGACCCGTCGTTCTGGGCGCTCGATCTGGGCGCGCCGACATCCGTAACGGCTCAGGTGTTCGATTGGAATCCGGCGAAGCATGGGCTTACTTACCCGCCAGGCACGGAGATTACCTACGAGTTTCCGGCGAAGGGAAAACGCGGCCCTGTCAAACTGGTGTGGCACGATGGCAACAACAAGATCCCGACTCCCGAGGGCTTTCCGTCGGACGACGAGGTGCCGCGCACCGGAGGCATCCTCATCGGGGATAAGGGCATGATCGTCCATGGCTCCCATGGCGCGGGAGGCTGCCACCTCGCCCCGCAGTCGGTCCGGGACCAGTTTGCCGGCGCAAATGCGCCTCCCGAGACAATTCCGCGAGTGAAGAACCACCATTGGGACTGGCTGGAGGCGATCCGGACGGGACGTCAGGCGGGGTCGAACTTCGAGTATGGCGGCAGGCTTACGGAGGTCGCACTCCTCGGAGCGATCGCGATCCACTTCCCCGGCGAAACGCTCAAGTGGAACGAGCACGCGGTTCGATTCACGAACAACGACGCGGCCAACGCAATGCTCGATCCACACTATCGTAAGGGCTGGCGGCTGTAAGGCTCATTGAGCCGGAGTTACAGTCACATCCAGGCGAGCTGTCAATATCACTGTTAGTGCGGGAGTACACGCGCACCGCGACGAACTGACCGCGGTGCGTTTCCGTGGCTCCCCGCGGAGCCCAACGAACCTTTGAATTTCGCAGACGAGGAAGCCATTGGCCGTTGTAGAGCAGAGTGCGCCGCGCTGGGATCTTGCGCCGTTCTTTCCATCTCCACAATCTCAGGAGTACGAGCAGGAGTTCTCCGAATTCGTCCGAGATATCGAGACGCTGTCGGCGCTTCATAACGAGTACTCGGTGCGTCGTCGCGAATCGGCAGGGATTGATGCTGATTTTGTATCCGCGTACGAGCCGATTACCGCCGCCTGGAATGCGCTCCGAGACCGGCAGCGGCTTCTGTCCGCGTATATAGGATGCCTTACCACCACCGACGCTCGCGACGACGCGGCGAAATCCCGGTTGTCGCAGCTCGACGAACGCTCGGTGGCTCTAGATAAGCTCTACACGTGCTACGTTGCGTGGGTTGGAACGAGCGATATCGAAGCGCTCGCCGCGCAATCGACCGTCGCCCGAGATCATGAATACCAGCTTTGGAAGATGAAGCAGCAGGCCGCGCATCAGATGACCGAAGCGGAAGAGGAGCTCGCGACCGAGCTGCGGACGGCGGGACTCACCGGCTGGTCGCACCTGCATGGGAATATGAGCGCCCTCCTGGAGGTTCAAGTCGCGCTTCCGTCTGGTGAGCAGACCCTGCCGATGAGCTCAGTACGGGCTCTGGCAAATCACCCCGATCGCGCAGTACGCAAGGCGGGCTACGAAGCGGAGCTGTCCGCGTGGGACGCTGTCTCAATCCCATTTGCCGCGGCGCTAAACAGCATCAAGGGGTTTCAGCAGACGGTTCGCCGCCGCAGAAGCTATGGTGACGACGTCGAGCCGACGCTGCTGTCAAACGGAATCAGTCGCGCCGCGCTCGATGCCATGCAGCAGACGTGCGCGGAGTCGTTTCCGGACTTTCGCCGGTACATGGCGGCAAAATCGAGGCTGCTTGGCCTGGAGAGGCTTGCTTGGTTTGACCTTACGGCTCCCGTCGGAGCTTCGGTGAAGCGCTATTCGTGGCAAGAGGCCGAGGAGTTCATTCTGACTAACTTCCGGCGATATTCGGAACGATTAGCTTCGTTCGCGGCGCGCGCATTCGACGGTAGCTGGATCGATGCGGAGCCACGGATCGGCAAGCGCGGGGGCGCCTACTGCACCGGCTTTATCCCTGGCACCTCCCGGATCATGATGAACTTCGACGGCTCATTCAACAGCGTGAGCACTCTCGCGCACGAGCTGGGCCACGCGTACCACAATTTTAATCTGAAGGATCGGACGGCACTTCAGCGGGGCACGCCAAGCACTCTCGCTGAGACGGCGAGCATCTTCTGCGAAACTCTAGCATTCGAAGCGGCGACGGACCAGGCGCGGCCGGAGGAGCGGCTCGCCCTGCTCGATACCGTGCTCGAACGGAATCTTGCCGTCGTGGTCGATATCCACTCGCGGTTCCTGCTGGAGCAGACGGTGTTCTTCAGGCGGTCGGAGCGCGAGCTGACCGTGCCCGAGCTGAATGCCGCGATGGTAGATGCTCAACGGCAAACCTACGGACCGAACGTCCACCCGCTCCACGCGTTCATGTGGGCGGTAAAGGGACATTATTACGGGCCAACCTTCTATAACTATCCCTACACGTTCGGCCTGCTGTTCGGCCTTGGCCTGTATGCGCGATACCTGGAAGATCCGTCCGCATTTCAGCGCCAATACGACGATCTGCTCTCGTGCACCGGAATGGAAGACGCGGTAACGCTTTGCAGGCGATTCGGGTTCGACATCGAGCGTCAGGAGTTCTGGCGCTCCAGCCTGGATATCATCCGCGCGCAGATTGCGGAGTTTCAGCGATTGGTAGCATAGCGCGCCCGTTACTTCATGGACCTGCGGAAATCGCTCGGCGATCTCCCGAACTGGCGACGGAAGAGCCAGCTGAATGACCCCAGGCTTTCGAAGCCGATCTCCATGCAGATATCCGTTACCGGAATGTCGGTACAGCGCAGCAAGGATTGCGCGCGCTCGAGTCGCAGCCGCGTCATGTACTGATGCGGTGTCAGCTGGAATGCCTGCTTGAACGTCCGCAGAAAATGGTGCGGGGCCATGTACGCAACTCCGGCGATCTCCGAAAGCATGACAGGGCGGCCGATGCAGGCCCGCATATACTCCCGCGCGGTGTGCATGCGCTCGTAACACTCTATGCGCGTGGAAAGCTTCACGCCCGGCATGGCATCGACTTCCAGCCTCTCTCGCTGGTGCGTTTGCAGCAGGTCTCCTGCCAGGAAATGGAACTGCTCCTCCAGCCATCCATGCGTGACCGGAACCGTAGTCAGCGCGCGCCGAATAGCGAGCAGGCGCTGAGAGAGACTGTCGTGGTGAGGGTAGGTACGTACGCAGAACCCGACCGGCCGCCCAAAGGTGGGCGCCTCGCCAAGCAGCCTCTCGGCCGGCGTCGTAAGCGCTGCCAGAGCCTGTTCGGCAAAGCCGGGACGGAAAGTCACGTTGAGACACTCGACCGCGGACTTGGCTAGCACCGAACTGCAGACAATCTGGCCAAGATTCAAGAGCAGATAGGCGGTATCGTCGACCACATACGTCCGCCGATCCAGTTCGAACTTGCGGTTGCCGCCGAATGCACACCGTATCGAGAGTCGAGTCTGAGCCTGCGTGAGCGTCCAGTCCGTCTCTTCACGGTGTACGATCACATTGCAGTCGGTATCGAAGTCCAGGAATCCGCCGGGAAGGCGGGTACATTGCGCGGGAGTGTCGGTATAGACCCGCGGCGCGCATACGGTGCGCCCGTCAGTAGGTCCCACGGTCTTTCCTCCTGCCTCATCTCGTATTGCTGCCCGGAGCACGCATGGCGATCCATTGGGTAGCTGCCTGCGTGCGCTTTGTCGAGAGGCCGGATACTGCTTCCTTGTGTGGACCACAATCCTGACCTGGCAGATTGATTAGGTTATGCACAATCTGCCTGTACCGTCCCATACGCCAGGTGTTCAGGTTGTCATTTCTCCAAAATTGCTATATTCACACCGTGTCCACATTCACAACGGCCCGGCTCCCGTATTTGCGCCACTTCTTGACATCTACCTGGACGCTTCCCGTTACCGTTCAACGCAAAAAAGCCGCGCCCTCATGGGCACGGCTTGCGTCCGAGATACGACCGTCTGACAGGCTATTTCGCTTCGCCGATTGGCGGTACGTTGCCCGGTACAGTGCTGCCATTTGCCAGGCCGAGCACGAACTCGATTCCGCCGGTAACATGTCTCTCATAGAGTGGATCCTGCCATACCTCATCACGATGTCCCAGCTCGGTATAGAAGACTCTCCCCTCGCCGTACGATTTGGTCCACGAAATGAGATGAAGACCGGGCTTGTTGGCCTCCTGGCTGCCGTCGTTCGGATACTTGTCGAGCCAGAGCAGGGTGTGCACCTGTGCCGGGTCGTTGTTCTTCATGAGGTAGATCTCATCGAAGACCTTCCAGGTCTTGCCATCCGTTACGCTTCCCGATTTGTGAACGTCGCACGATTCTATCTCGTCCATGGAGAGCTTCGACCTGCTCCTTACAACCGTTCTGAGCGCGGGATTTCCTGAATCGGCCACATGTGCCATGATAGCGCACTGCTGGTGATGTGTCAGAAACTCTCCGCCGAGCATCTCTACGTACGCGCTGACGCCACCGTTCTGACCGGGCCACTCATGGAACGTGTCGCTGCCGGAGTGTATCGCCGCGAAGCCGTGCCCGGCCCTAATATAGTCGAGGAAGCCCTGCGGATCGGGTAGTGGCAGGACGCCTGTCGTGTTTGCAAACACCACCGCATCGTATTTAGCCAGTGCCGCCGCGGTCATCTTCTCTCGCATCTCATCGTCGGTCCGCACGAAATCGGTGTCCCACTTTCCGGTGCTCTGGCCGAGCGACTGAATGGTCTTCTCGGCGACCGGGATGCTTCCGTGTCGAAATCCTTTGGTTACCGTTACGACCAGCAGGCGCTTCTTGCGATGTACCTGTGCTCCAGCATGGCCGTGGAGCGCGAAAACTGCGGCGCACAGGCCGCCGCTCACGACAGCTGCCGTCGTTGCTGTGAGAAGTCGTCGAAACATCGTCATTGTACTGATCCTCTCGGTCAACACTTCGGACTATCGATTGGTGGGGTCAGGCGCCCGTAGCCCAATTTGAAAGGCATGGGACCACCCCATACGGGCAAACTAAGCGTTTGCGACTACTATTTCCCCGTGGTACAATCCGACTCCTCCGCGAACCAGCCAAACGGAAGCGGGCGGAGCGTCATCCCCCCAGAGACGCTCCGCCCTATTTACCTTGCCGGTTACAAACAGTCTCCCTGAGCTATGAGAATAACCGGTAGGTCAGGCTACGCCGGACGCCCCCCGCGTCGTCGTAGCACACTGTAAATCGTGTTCTGTCGGCCCAACCACTTGAACAATCTCATTATAACATTGTTAGCCAGATTTGACAAGGGTCAAGCTAAATTTTTTTCAGATTTTTTTTCGGCCCCAGATTCAGGCAAAAAGACGGTGTCCACCGGTAATAAATAGTGACGGCGCCAGGTTGCTTAAAGTTCGTTCGCGCGTCACGGCCGAACGAGCTAGTCCGGATGGCTCGCGACAATGCCCGGCTGCTCTGTTCTCACAACGTGCTCGCAAGAGACGCATTTGTGTCCGAAGACCATACGGCTCGTATGAGACATTGGGCCGCAGGCCATAAAGCGAAGGGCGTACGCCCGTCGTGACCCGGGGTACATCGAGAACTGAATGACCCTGGTGGCATGGGCATGTTTGGAGGACACCTCCGCACTGGAGAAGAATAGTGGGGCGGGAGCCGGAATGGTCGGCGGCCGGGCGCGTCACGCGAGGCACCGCGGACCTTACTGCCTGTCCGTATGGGGGCAAGACCCACATTGTCTTTATCGCGGAAATGGGCTCATGTTCGGTCCGACCCGGGTGCCCTCCAACGATTCAGCGGACGCGGAAGGGATGCGCATGATACGACTCTCAGGTCCAGTAGAAGGATTGAGCCGGCGTGAACTGATTGGCGCCGCCGCGGGACTCGCAGCGGGCGGCCTGTCGCCTGTAGAGCCCGTCGCGCCGCCCCCGTCGGTGGTGACACCGCCGACGGCGCCTTCCAGGGTAAAGTTCCGTAAGCGTTCCATCAATAGCGAGTCGGATTTTGAGGCGGCCACCGCGGCGGACATCGACGGCGACGGCAGGCTGGACATTGTGAGTGGCGATACCTGGTATAAGGCGCCGTTCTGGGAGCCCCACCGGTTCAGGGAGATCGGCGTGTGGGGACGCGGGCCGGATTCCAGCGGATACCGTGCGGATTTCGCCGATCTGCCGGTCGACGTAAACGGCGACGGAAGGATCGATATTGTCTCCTCGGACTATGCAAGCGGCGAGATATTCTGGCACGAGAATGCCGGCGACAGCAAGGACCTCTGGCCAAGGCACCTGATTGCCAGTCCCGGCAGCGCCGAGACCTGCGTGTTCGCGCCGATTTTGGGTAAGTCCAGCATCTGCGTCCTTCCAAATTGCGGCGGCAAAGTGGTCTGGTACGAGCTTCGTAAGGTGGGCAAAAAACCAGATTGGGTCGAACATGTCGTCGGTACACAGGGAGCAGGACACGGGATCGGGTTCGGTGATATCAACAAGAATGGCAAGATCGACTTGATCACTCCGACAGGCTGGTGGGAGCAGCTTGATGCAGCCCATGATCGGTGGGCATGGCATGGCGATTGGAACTGCAATCCGGGCGATCTGGGCATCTCAACGCCCACGTACGACTTCGATGGTGACGGCCGCAATGAGATCGTGTTCGGGAGCGGCCACCATTACGGCCTGTACGTGCTGGTTCCATTAGGACCGGGCAAGTGGGAGCAGCGGACGATCGACACCACCTGGTCCCAGGTCCATACGCTTCTCCTGGCAGAGCTGGAGCCGCGCGGACGGCCGGTGGTCGTCACGGGCAAACGTTATCTCGCTCACGACCATGACGATGGGGCGCGGGAGCCGCTTGGCGTCTACTACTACCGCTACGATCGACAGGCACAGACCTGGCGCAAATATGTGATCGACGAAGGTACGCGGACAGGGACGGGTCTTCAGCTGACCGCCCGCGACCTTCACCGCACAGGGCGCCTCGATCTGATCTGCCCGGGTAAGAGCGGGCTCTATCTCTTTGAGAACATGGGATAGTTCCAGGCCATCGCGCTAGGACTGCAGCACGGCACATGATCTCTCAAGAACACTATAGACTCGCGCTTGTGATTGTCTGCGCCTTTGGCGGAGCAGGCCTGGCTTTCGAGGCGCTCAACCTGTACCTCATCGTGAAATATGTTACCGCTCACGTGCGACGGCCATCGGCAGTATATTTCGTTCCAGCCGGCTTCTATGTCATGGCAATGCTTGCCGCCTATCCACTGACCGGTACGGGGAAGTTTGCCCCTGCTCTAATCGGCCTCACCCTGGTCAGCGTTCTCATAGGGATTCTTGGACCAAAGAGGCAGGCATAGGGCGCTCGTCATGCATTGGGGGTGCGATACTGTGAGGTATGGCCGCCGGCCAGGAAGCAATCGCATTTCGCGGCGCCCCCGGCCGGAAGCCTTGCGAGTCATCAGTCGACGAAGGCGAATACGGCTCCCTGCGGATCCCTCATCATTGCCATCTTGCCCACTCCCGGGACGTCCATCGGGGGCATCAGTGTCGTGGCGCCCAGTTGCGTCGCCTTTGCGTACGTCTCATCGCAATTCGCGACGGTGAAGTAGATATTCCAGTGCGGTGGAACGCCCTCGTGCTCTGGCCCGAGATTCATCATACCCGCGATGGACTTGCCGTCCAGCTGCAACTCCGTGTAAGGCATCGGCATCTCACTCTGCTTTGCGCCGTACCCAAACAGGCCGGAGTAGAACGTGGCTGCCGCGGCCGTGTCACGGGTGTACAGCTCGTTCCAGCAGACCGAGCCCGGTTCGTTGATAACGGTATAACCGATGTGCTGTTTGGGCTGCCACATGCAAAAGACCGCGCCCGTTGGATCCTGAACGACGGCCATCCGGCCGAACTCCATGACGTCCATGGGCTCCGCCAGTATCGTGCCGCCCAGTTCTTTGGCCCTCGCGGCCGCGGCTTCCACATCGTCAACGCTTACGTACGTCTCCCAGTGAGGAGGAGTCTTGCCCGAGTTGTCTTGGTAGAGCGCCCCGGCAGACTGTCCGTTCAGGTTGAGCATCGTATAGACCATGTCCGGACCCATTGGATTGTCGACGGCTTCCCAGCCGAACAGGCTCGTATAGAAAGCCTTCGCGCCTGGCCCATCCGACGTGCTCAACTCCGCCCAGCAGAACCGTCCGTTGTCGTGCTTCGTAACTTGCATCTCATCTCCTCCGCCCCAGAGGGCATTCTCAAATAGCAAAACGCCGTCAACCGGCCACTAACCGCCGGCCGACTAATACTACCCGACAAACGTTCACGTCAGTGTTATATTCGGATTATTTTTTTGCTCTATCAATGTCGCCAGTTTCATCTCCGTTTCCCTTCTGCTCACGTCGGCTTGAGCAGTCATCGGATGCAGCGCCTACGGAGATTGTTCCGGTCAAACAGACGGACGAGCGAACATATCGAGCGTACCGATGGCAGCTGTTGTGGAGTGAGCCCGAGAGTGCGGAAAGGGGCGATTCAACTTCCCGAAATTACCATCTCCGCGATACGAATCGTAGGGCTTACGATGGACGAATTGAATATCAGGTCGGCGCCAATCTGCTCGATACCATTGAGCAGCGTCCCCATGGAGCTCGCGATCGTTATCTCCTCCACGGGGTAAGCAACTTCGCCGTTCTCGATCCACAGGCCGGAGACGCCGGTCGAGAAATCGCCCGTGACCGGGTTTACGCCGCTCCCCATCGTGTTCGTTACGAAGAGGCCGTTTGCCAGTCCGGAAAGGATCTCTTCCTGCGTGGAATTGCCCGCCTGCAAGTAGACGTTGAATGGGCCGATCGAAGGCGTAGAGTTGTATGAACGGAGCGCATTGGCCGTCGATGCTGCCCCGCCTCCGACCTTCCGAGCGGTCTCCGAATCGTACAGGAACATCTTCACCACGCCATGTTCGATCAGAATGTTCCGGCGCGTGGGAACCCCCTCGCCGTCAAACGGAGCCGAGCCGGCGCCGCCCACCAGCGTACCGTCATCTATCAATGTCACGGTTCTCGAGGCAATCTTTTGGCCCAGTTTGTCCTTCAGGAAGGACATCTCCTTATAGACCTGGTCGCCGTTGAGGGCAGCCACGACTCCTGTCCAGATCTGGGCAGCGATCCGCCTGTCAAAGACAATCGGAGCGGACTGGGTGGGGATCTTTCTCGCGCCAAGCTTCCTGATCACGCGACCGGCTGCCTTCCTGCCGATCTCTTCCGGATCTTCCAGTCGGTCGAGTGAACGCGTGAAGGAGTATTCGTAATCGACCTGCTTCTTGCCGGACTCTTCCGCGAGTGGCTGGCAGTAGACCGAGCAGGCCGAACTGTGATAGGAGGCCGCAACTCCGGATGAATTTGCCAGAACGGTCACGGTGGACCCACTCCCAAAACCAGCGCCCTCGCTGTTTGTAATTCGCGGGTCGGCGGCAAAGGCGGCCGATTCACACCTCTTGGCCATCGCGATCTTCTGGTCGGTCGGAAGACTCTCGATAGTTGGATCGTAGATCTTTAGCTCCGGTCTTGGCTCCGGGGCGGGAGACGTGGGCAAGCCGTTCTCCGCCTTTGGATCGGCTGCGCCGGCGAGCGCTACCGCTCCCTGCACGAGGCGGTTCAACTCCGGCAGGTCGAAATCAGATGTAGCAGCGAAGCCCATCCGGCCATTGATGAATACGCGAATGCCCAGGCCTTTGCTGCCGGACTGCGTCAGAGTCTCGACCTCACCTTTGCGCACCTGGACACTGAATTCCGTGGAGGTCTGCAGCATCACATCGCATTCGTGAGCCCCCGCTTTCCGCGCCATCTCCACGACGTCCACCGCGAGTTTTTCGTAGTCCATCGTCTATTCCCCCGTTCCGTCTGTGTCGCAGCCGCGTCGCCGTGTTCATGAGCTTACTTTTCCACCCGTCACGATGTCCGGAGCGTCACCCGGAAGAGCTTGCGCGATCGAGCGCCGCTGTTACAAGGCCAGGCAGTTCGCGGAGATCGTTCATTACCGCCGCGATACCCTGGACCGCCTCGAAGTGGCGAACGCGCGATAGTTTCGACTGTATGACGGTAGCTCCCGTCTGAATGGCCCAGCCGATCGCATGCGGATCGTCGTCCACCACGACGGCGTCCGCCGAGGTCACTCCAACGGATTCAAAAACGCGCTCATAGTACTCGGGTCCCTCCTTCGCGCAGTCCACCAGGTCCGGCCCGAATCTGCGGCCGACATAGCGGTCCAGGCCGGCGCCTATGAGCGCGGCGGTCAGGTATTTAGACTCCTGCCCGGATGCGATCCGTACGATCCAGCCCGAATCGTGAAGGGAGGCCAGCGCTTCACTGGCTCCGGCGAATGCGGCGTTACACCGTACAAGCCCGTTGAACTGTGTCTCCTGGGCAACCCGCGCCGGCTCCGGCGGCGGAGCCATACCCATCTGTTCGAACATCCCCAGCGCTGCCCGCTCCCATATCGTATCGAGCCATACGCAGTAGCCGCTTAACGGGTTCCGCTCGAAGCGATCTAGGTAGTCCCCCTGCACCGCTTCGAGCATGTCGATCGCCGCCCTGCTCCAACGAACCGCATCCTCGCCATAGCGGTCGCTCAGGTAGCCTCCGACCTCCCGGACGTATTGCAAGTGCAGCTCAAATGGGTCGCTCAGCGTGTCGTCGAAGTCAAGAAAAACCGAGAGTGTGCGTGACATCCGGTGCGACCCTCTGTCGGCTGCCTCTTGTGATCGCGGCGGCCGAATACCCGGCGTATTATACCTTCAGGCATGTTGTACAGCTATCCCGTGCGGATTTGCGAGAGGCGCCTTCCGAAAACAGGGCATCGGAGCCTTCGGAGGGACTGGAATACCCCTTCTCGCCGTTCCGGGTCAGAACTAGACCGATGTTCTCCTCATCCTGTGAGACACGCAGCCCGATGATGGCCTTCAGCGTCGTTATCGTTGCCGGGAGGCAGCCCATTTCCACGTGATCCGGAGCATAGACTCTGCCGGCGAACGGTTAATTCCTCCCGGCCGGCGAAATGGAGGACATTCGGCGGCAAGGGACAAAACTCTCGGTTAGCGGAGTCGCGCCACGCTTCAGGCGTCAGTCTCCGCCTCCGCCGTTTCATTCTCGTTATCCATGGAGATAAGTTTCATGAGCCGAACCATGCATTTCACGCCGCTGCTTGTTCTCTCTCTAGCGCTGATCACGTGTGGAGCGCTCGCTCCGCCCTCGGCGGGCGCACGGGACGTTTGGAAGAACGTCGTGACCCAACACATTACACCGCGCCGGCTGACGGTCACCGGGCAAGGCGAGGTCAAAATCATTCCGGACAAGGCCGAAATAACCATCGGCGTCGTAACCGAGGATCCCAGCTCGAAGAGCGCGGCAAACGCCAATGCTGCCGCCTCGGAGAAGGTCCAGAGCGCGATGATCCTGGCGGGCGTACAGAAACGAGACATTCAGACTATCAACTACAGCGTTCAACCGATCTATGGTCCTGAACAGACTGGGCCGGATGGCGTACGCCGTCCTCCCACGATCGTCGACTATCGCGTTGCAAATCAAGTCCGCATCACGGCCCGCGACCTAGCGCGACTTAGCGACGTTATCGATGCCGCCACGGTGGCTGGATCCAATACGATCGACGGCATTGTCTTCGCGCGTGAAGACCAGGCCGCGGCGGAAAACGAGGCGCTTAAGAGAGCCGTGCGGAATGCCCGCTCCAAAGCGGACTTGATCGCAGCGACGGCGGGCGTCCGTATCGTGGGAGTTTTCGAGTTGAACGAGGGACAGGTACAGCGGCCGATACCGATGACCTATTCGCGCGCCGCAATGGCATCCACTCCGATCAACTCCGGGGAGCTAAGCGTTTCGGCGACCGTTACGATCGTCTACGAGATGAGCAGCACGATGAAGGGCGGCCGGCGCCCGCCGTAGGACTTTCCAGGCCGACCGCCGAAGAATACGGCATGGCGGAACGGGTCCAAAGACGGGATGTCGCCGTCTTCATAACCGGGACAACCGATGTTTGCGACGTGGTCGCCGGCCGGATAGGAAGCGAGCGGGAATGAAACAGACTGTTGGTATTATGGTCCATCGAACTCGGCCGGAAGCGCTTCATTTTGCGCGCGAGGTGGTGGGCTGGCTGGAGGCTCGCGACGTTACTGTCCGCATGGACCGGGAGGCTGCGGACGCCCTTCACATGCCTGTATTGTCCTGCACTTCTGAGGATTGGAATAGCGTCACTTTTATCATCACTCTGGGAGGCGATGGCACAATCTTAACGGCCGCACGTCAGGCCGCGCCGTGCGGCACTCCAATCCTTGGTGTCCACATGGGACGGTTCGGTTTTATCGCCGAGACCCATCCCGCCGACCTGTATGAAAACCTTGAGGAGATTCTCGCCGGGAACGTGAGGATCGAGGACCGGCTCATGATACGCGCAGACATACTTCGCGAAGACCAGTGCGTTCACAGTGGATTCGGCCTCAACGATGTGATACTCAAGACGAAGATGCCGCATCTTGTCAACTTGAAGACCAGCATCGATGGCGCGTATTTCGCGACCTACCCGGCCGACGGCATCGTCGTAGCTACGCCTACCGGATCGACCGGGTACGCACTCTCCACAGGGGGGCCGCTGATATCGCCGTGTGTCGAGGCGTTCGTAATGGTTCCGATCTGCCCACATACGCTCAGCGCGCGACCAATTATCGTGCCGTCCGACGAGACGATCGAGATCGAGGTGGAGACGGACGGGCATGAAGTCATCTTCGCAATCGACGGCGTCGAACCGGTCTCCCTTGAGACCGGCGACCGGATCGTCGTTCAGGGAGCCGCGCACCGTACGCGCCTTATCATCGTCGATCATACAACCTTCTATGCGAAGGTTCGTAACCGATACCTCTATGGGGAGCGCCTAAATAACTGAATGCGCGAGGTGCACTCTAGTCCACCGGAGATGGGATCGCGAACGGTAAGCTTGCGTTCAGGAGGATGCGGCGGCGTTCCCAGTAGATCTCCACCGAGACGGGCACGCTGCCGTAGTTGAGCTCGTGTAGGATTGTCGCATCGAAGGCTGACTCGACATGTAGCACGACGGGTTGGCGGACGGTTTCGCCCGGCTCCGCCTGCCACAGAAAGACCTGCTCCTCGTTTGTTGCCGGACTGGCGATCTGGACCCCTGGCGGCAGCACGAGCTGGAATACGCCGCGCTCCACTCGACGGCCATGATTCGTCGCGGCGATGGTCATCTCGACATGGTGGCCGGGCTCTATATCGCGAACGGGCTCCGATGTGAACCGGATGTCCAGCGCGCGTTCGCCCTGTCCGGTCCTCCAGTCGCACCCCGTGATGGCCGGGCCGATGCCTTCACTGTCCAGTCTGGAAGCGCCGCCTTCCAGTCGAAGGCGCAGGTAGTCTTCCGTGATATACGCATGCCACTCGAGGATACAGGCTCGCGTCCCGTCGATCGCCGCGGAGCAGTTGTAACGCGTGAGGGGATGCTTGCGCTGAAAATCGGTCAGGAGCGTGCAGTCGATCAACTTCACCATGCGCAGCATTGTACCGTAAGCGGTCGGTACGAAGCCGAGACCGGTGTAAAGCCGGTGCGCCGCGCAATTATCAAGCTCGGTCTGCAGGAAGAGCGCTCGAAAGCCTCGCTTTGCGGACTGGCGCTCGCACTCGCGCGTGAGCATCTCACCTAGGCCGAGACGACGATACTCCGGGCGCACGCAGAGATCGATCAGCTCGGCGAACGGCTGCCGAAACGCTTCGAGACCCACACGCGCCGCGATATTCCCATCCACCTCGGCCACGATCTCACGATAGTAGCGCCGCGACTGCCAGTCCGCATCTGCCTCGTGCCAAGTACGGTGCCGGGTGGGCGCCTCTTTCCAGCCTACGGCCCACTGCACTTCACGAGCGCGCGAACGATCTTCCGGCTCCGCGGGGCGAAGGTTGATCTGGGAATCGGCCACACGCACCCGTGCGGGTTTCGGATTACCGGTCATTGTGGCGCTCTCCTGTATCTGCTTCTGCGGTCGTCAATTCGTGTCACGGCTGGTTTTCTCCTGCCGACGCCCGGCGCGGCTTGGCGTCGGATATGGGAGAGCTGCGATACAGAGCCAAAACCCGATGGCTGGCCGGCGCTTTACAATCTGTCGCTCTGGTAGTACAATATGCAGGCTCTAACCCGGTTCGTTCGTCCAGCGCACCGGCAGGCGGAGACGACGGTCACTACGTTGGAACATGCAACTAGATCGTGAATAGTTCAGGACACGATCATCGATCGGAAATATGCCGGAACCAGTCGGTTTTAGTCCATCTGAGGTGTCGCGGAGGACACTGCGGTCCGTGCTCCGCAATGCGCCGGAGCTTGCGCCGGGGGACAGCCTGCATCGATTTGCGCAGCTGATGCGATTCGAGCCGGTAGGGGTGCTGTCGGTCACGGAACATGGTCGGCTGGCCGGCATTATGTCGCCGAGCGATGTCGTTCCAGTGCTTGCCATTGTCGATACCGACGCGCGCGCGACGACGATGCAGCGGCCGGTGTCGGACTTTATGCGGCCTCCACAGGCGGTGCTGCGTTCGACCATGAGCATGGAGGAGATCGGGCGCGTCTTCGCGGAATCCCGCCAACCGATACTTCCAGTGCTCGACGAGCGGGACTACTATCTCGGCGCGGTATATGCGAACGATCTTCTGGTACCGGATCTCCCTGCGCCGCGACCGACTCGAATCGGCGGTATGGCGACGCCGTTCGGTGTCTACCTCACCGACGGAACCGTACAGGCCGGTGTCGGAAATCTCGCGCTCTTCACATCCGGTGTGATGATGACAGGGCTCTGGCTCGCCGCGTTCGCCGGGATGGGCGTCGTGTTTTCAGGCATCTCGTTTCTGCTGAGGCGGTCCGTTCCTCTGTTGCTCAGCTTTGGGTTCGGTGACGAGATCCCGTTCCGCAATCCGTGGCTCGGTCTCGCGTCCGTAGGCGAGTCGGTGCTGCTGTTCCTGGTATTCATCTGCCTGATGCGGCTCACGCGCCTGGCAGGATTTCACGCCGCGGAGCACCAGACCGTGCACGCGATCGAACGGTTTGAACCACTGGTATCGAGTGTCGTGCGCCGAATGCCTCGTGCGCATCCGAGGTGCGGCACGAATTTGATGGCAGCCGTCCTGGTCTTTATGACGGTCAGACAGGTGCTAGTCTATGTACCGTGGCTCAGCGGGCTGCCGGATATCATGGCCGCGGCGACGACGCTCTTCGTATGGAGACCCGTCGGTACGTTCCTGCAGGAGCGCTTCACGACCAAGCCGGCCGACGAGCGGGAGATACAGAGCGGAATTCGGGCCGGACAGGGTCTCCTCGATCGTTACCGGAATTCCGCGCCCGTCCGACCTTCATTGAGTCGGCGTATCTGGTGCAGCGGCATGCTTCAGATCATGCTCGGCGCCGCGCCGTGCTGGCTGTTGATCTACTTTCTGGCGCCGTACATCGAGCCCCTCCGTCGCCTGTTTGGGCCGCATTGAGCTCAGAAAATGAAGGAGTCGTTTTCGTGGTTACTCAGGACCTGGCGCTGCTGGTCGAGCAGGCCGTGCTGGCGGCTCGCGATGCGGGCGAGTTTACCTACCCGGACGGCGACGTGGCCGTAACGATCGAGACTCCGAAGAACAAGCAGCATGGCGACTACTCCAGTAATATTGCGCTGACGCTAAAGAAGGCTACCGGCGTCAACGATAGCCGGGATCTCGCGGCCAGAATTCTGCGCCACCTCCCGCCCGACAATCCTCTGATCGATCGCGTCGAACTCGCCGGACCAGGCTTTATGAACTTCTACTTGAAGCCGACCTGGCTTCACGAAACGCTCTTGAAGATCGCAAAGGAGGATGCTTGCTACGGATCCGCCCAGACTCGGCGGGGCGAGCGGCTGCTGATCGAGTTCGTAAGCGCGAACCCAACTGGCCCGATCAGCGTTGTAAACGGCCGCGCGGCTGCATTGGGGGACGTCCTGGCTAACCTGCTCGCGTCGCAAGGTTGCGAGGTTGCCCGCGAGTACTATGTGAACGATGCCCTGAACTCGACCCAGATTGGAGTGTTTGCCGAGGCGACCTATGCGCGCTATCTCCAGCAGCTGGGCCATCAGCTCGTCTTCCCGGATGGACGCGTGGAGCCAGGGGCCGTACATCCGGACGCTCCTGAAAATCCCGCGCCGATTGCGTTTCCCGAGAACGGATATCCTGGCGAGTACCTGCGGGACATCGCGAAGGACATCGCCATGGAGGCGGGGCCGCAGCACGTCGATATCTCGGGGGCCGAGCGCACAGCCACCTTTCGCCAGGCGACTCTCGAGCGGATGCTGGAACAACAGAGATCGACGCTGCAGGCGTTCGGTCTCGTTTACGACACCTGGTTCCGCGAGAGCCGCCTCTATGACACCGGCGAGGTCGACCGGGCCATTGCGGCGATCCGGGAGCGTGGTTTTGCCTACGACAAGGACGGCGCGCTCTGGCTGCAATCGTCCGCGTTCGGTGACGAGAAGGACCGTGTGCTTGTTCGATCGAACGAGAAGGCTACGTATGTTGCCGCTGATGCCGCCTACCACAAGAATAAGTTCGACCGCGGCTATACGCACCTTATCAATATATGGGGGGCCGACCATCACGGCTACGTGGCGCGGCTTAAGGCTGGGGTTGCGGCGCTCGGGTACGATCCGGGCCGCCTTGAGATAGTACTGACTCAGATGGTATCGCTCGTCCGCGATGGCGTGGCCGTTACCGGGGGCAAGCGCAAAGGCAACGTCATCGAGCTGAAAGAGGACCTGATCGACGAAATCGGTAAGGACGCCGCACGTTTCTACTTCCTGCTCAACTCCTATGAGACGCCTGCGACGGTGGACGTCGACCTTGCGAAGAAGCAGTCCAACGATAATCCTGTCTACTACGTCCAGTACGCCCACGCGCGACTGTGCAATATACTGAAGACCGCGATCGACCGCGGTGTTTCACTGCCGGACGCAGAGGCTGTCGACCGCTCATTGCTGACCCACGCCGCGGAGCTAGATGTTCTTCGAAAGCTGGCGGACTACCCGCAGGAGGTGGCTGCCGCCGCACGGGACTATGCGCCGCATCGCCTGACGCGCTACGCGATGGAGATGGCGAGCCAGTTGAACGGCTTTTACGAAAACTGCCGCGTCCTGTCGGGCCAGGATGCGCCGATTGCTCCCGAGCTCACGCAGGCTCGACTCGCGCTGGTTGATGGTTCACGCATCGTGCTGCGGAACCTGCTCTCCCTCCTGGGCATCTCTGCTCCGGAAAAGATGTAATTCCGAACGATTGCGCGCCGCAATTAAGTCTCTCTATTGGCGAGACCGTGGTGTCGCCGCCGTCCTAGAAAGCGAGCCGACCATGTTCGCATTGAACTTCTACGCCGAGTACTATGAAGAGGTCCTGAAGAACGGTCGCAAGTCCATCACGATCCGGATGGGCGACAAGTCCGACAAGTACAAGTCCGGCATGGTGGTGTGGGTGACGGTGGGGCCGCGCTTTGCGCGCAGGCAGAAGCTCTTTACGGCGATTCTGGATCGAGTTGAGGTCAAGACCATCGACCAGTTGTCGCCCCGGGAGGTCCAGAAGGAGAATCCGGAGTTCCGGAACACGGAAGATCTCGTTCACCTTCTGAAGCGCATCTACTCAGACGATATCTCCGTCGAAGACACCGTAACCGTCATCCACTTCTCTCCCGTCTCTGAATACTGAACGTAGGTTATAGGTTGTGGATTATAGGGACTGGGGAAACGCAAGCAGCCTATAACCTAACGCCCATCCCCTAGAACCTACCTGTTGGGGCAACATGCATATACGACGATGCTATAGGAACGTTTCTCTCGCCCTCCTGGGCATTTCCGCGCTCGGCCTGATGGCTGCGGGAGTCCACGACAGGGCGGATGGCCAGCCGGCCCCCAGGATCGCGAGCGGCGGCGTTTACAAAGACTCGGCCGGCGTCGTGCATCCCTGGCAGATCACGCCGGCTCACGCGCTGGTCTGGGATAACTCCGCCTATATCCCGGTGGGCGCAACATTTGTTCCCCGGTCTCTCGATTCGGAAGTAGATTCGTTTCGCGATGATGTGGCCGCTCTCGATTCGCTGAAGTCTGCGGGCGTTCGCGACATTCTAATTGCGCCGCGAAGGTCGCTCGCCGATGTTGGGCCGGCCGCGCTCCAGAAGCTGGTCAGCTATCTCGACGGGGCCGACTTTCGATATGGCCTGACCTTTGGACAGGGGATCGGGCGTCCGCTCATCGGTACGGTGATTCGTCCCACCGTCTACCGCTACTACGAGAAAGAGGGCGTGACTGCAACCTGGCAGGTATCGAACACCGATGCCGGGCTGTTTGCGCTCGTCGATGCGGACAGCGGAAACAAGCTCGTACGGGCCGACTACATCACGGTCAGCAGCAGCGTGATCACCCTGCCTCTGGAGGTCCCCGCGACCGTTCCCGGCCGAGTTATGGCCCAGTTCTATCCTCACAAGGCGCTGCTCGGAGACAACACGCTGCCGGATCTGTGGGGCGGTTTCGATGACTACCGAGACCGGCTGTTAGGCGTTCTCGGCAGCGTTAAGTTCGGCAAAGGACTGCGCTTCTTCCAGGATCCGTTGTGCAGGCGGCTGGGTCTGGCAGGAGAGACCGACTTTACGGTCCCAGATTCACCGGCATTCCGCCTCGAGTGGGAGGGGTTTCTTATTCAGCGCTACGGGGGCGTCGACAGGATTCGTGACGCCTGGTCCATCGCGGACGGCGAGTTCAAGTCGATCCGAGCGATGACCTTTCTGACGCCTCTCTGGGAGAAGACACACGGTATTCCGTACTTTTTCAATCCCCAGACCGGTGACAAGCTCCGCATCATCGACGCCGGGCGGTCGCGCTGGTGGCAGGACTTCCTCGAATTTCGCGACACGTCCATTCAGTACTATATGAACACGATGGCGGACCTGCTCAAGCAGGAGAGCGCCAACGTGCCCGTCGTGTATTCGTGGACTCAGTCGCATCCGATATTTCTCAATCGGGAGAAGATCGGCGGGTTCGACGGCCTCAGCGTTCCGTCGCGGGGAACCGGGAACGCCCTGCTGACCCGCTCTCTGATCCCGGGCTACAGCCACGTTGAGCAGGCCGAAAGGTCACTCTGGTGCATCGCGGGGGACATCGATCCGGCAGGGGCTGCTTCCCCGGCGAGGCCGGCGTCCACGGCAGGCGTGGTTCTAACCGGCGCACAGCAGGGCGCCCAATCCGCGAGCACATCGCTCGGCGTATCCCTGGACGCGATTCGGCGGATCGGCTATAAGGGGTTCTTCGTCGGAGGGCTGCCCTCAACCGTCCAGACAGACGATGCGCCGCCTCCGCCATCCACAAGCGCGATGAATGCGCTACGCGACTACGCCGGACGTGTTGCCGCGGAGCCTTCCGCCGCCCGCTATGCGCCGCGGATTCTGTTCTATCCTCAGTCGGCGCCTGGCCCCGCGCGCTCGGGTGCCATCCCTGGATCGTCCGTGCTCTGGATGGGATCGTACCAGGGGGGCGATGTCCTCGACTGGTGGCCATCATACGACGGATATACGCTGAATAACAATCAGGACTCGGTCCTCTTATCACTCCAGGGGCGCCGAGAGACGCACATATGGGTTCCCCGGCCGAAGGATGTCCAGGCGTTCACTCCCGACGGCGCGCCGGTCCCAATGAAGTACGTGGGGAAGAACGTTATCGTCGTCGCGCTGGATTCGACGCCGACGGTATTCCACACCGCGGGTCAGCGACTGGTGCTGCAGGAGGCCGCGCAGGACGTGGTTGCGCAGCTGAATGGCCTTTACACTATGGCCCGGACGCGGAAGGTACCGGAGACCGAGGCCATCCGGAACATGGTCGATGCGGTTGAGCGGAAGCTTGCCGAAAAGGACTATGAAAACGCCTACGTTATGGCGGTCGGGAAAGTAAATGAGCTGACGGCGATCGTGCAGCCCTACATCTGGATCGAAGGCGAGCGACCATCACGGGTAAATACATTCGACGAGGTGGCCCGAAATCCGGAGGCGAGCGGCGAGCACTACCTCAACCTGTTCAACCAGAATAGTCCCCCGCAGAAATACGATAAGTACGGCTATGGCGTCTACTACTCCATGGATGTGCCGAAGGAGGGCGTCTACAATATCTGGATGGCCGGCAGCCTTCCCGGAGCGTCCGTCTCTCCCATCCTATGGCGTATAGACTCGCCGCCGGACCTCAACGTCGCGGACGCAAGCGCACACGGTCCCAAATACCTGGGTGATAGGTTCGGGTGGATGCTGCTCGGTGCGGTTCGATTGACTCAGGGGCAGCATACGATTATGGTCTTCGCGCCCGAGCGCGCCGCATCGCCCTCAGTATATAGCTTTTCGATCGACGCCCTTATGATCACACAGGGCGCGTTTCATCCCAACGGGTCATTCCGCCCGGCGCCAGTCGACGCCGAGGAGTTGAAACGGCAGAAGCTCGAACGGCCGAAGAAGCAGGATCCACCGAGCCGTATCCCGCGGAGCAACTACCCGCTGCCATAGGCGACGCCGATCGGGCGAGTCGCATCAAATTAGGAATGATGCCTTGATCCTTGTCATCGACAACTACGACAGCTTTACCTATAACCTGGTCCAGTACCTCGGCGAACTGGGCGCTGAAACGATTGTAAAGCGCAACGACCAGATCACTCTAGACGAGATCGAGGCCATGCAGCCGGAGCGGATCCTGATCTCGCCCGGACCGTGCACGCCGCGGGAGGCAGGCATCTGCGTGCCGCTCGTACAGCGTTTCGCCGGGAAGATCCCGATGCTGGGCGTCTGCCTGGGACACCAGAGCATCGGAGAGGCCTTCGGCGGCGAGGTAGTCCGGAACGACCGAATCATGCACGGCAAGACCTCGCCGATACACCACACCGGAAAGGGGGTCTTCTCGGACCTTCCCGATCCCTTCGAGGCGACGCGCTATCACTCCCTGGTCGTGCTGCGCGAGACTTTGCCGGACTGCCTGGAGATCACCGCCGAGACTGCGGAGGGGGAGATCATGGGCCTCCGTCATCGAGAATTCCCGATCGAAGGCGTCCAGTTCCACCCCGAATCCGCGTTGACCCCCGACGGAAAGCACCTCCTTAGCAACTTCCTCCGCGGCGCGTGACGTGCTCTCGTCTTCCGCCTCTGACGATTCTTGATATGCCATACGGTCCCTACGTCCATACGGCCTGTAGGGGATTAACGGGAAGGAGCAGCATGTGACTCCGAAGCGTTTGGAAGCGGCCTCAGTTATCATCAAGGGCGTTCTATTCGATCTGGACAATACGCTGTTCGACCGCGACATGGCGTTTAGCAAGTGGGCGGAAGAGTTTGCTCGAGACCAATTTGCCGATCGATCCGAGGATTATCGCACGCAGGTTCTGAAGCAGATCGTCGCCATCGACGCCCACGGATACACGACCAAGAAGGCCCTATTTACACAGATGCGGGAGCGCTATCCAACCATCACCGACGAGGTCGAGGCGTTATGCGAACGCTTCTATCGGGATTGGCTGATTCACATGACGCTCGCGCGCGAGACCGAGTGCCTGCTCGATGAGCTGGATTGTTCAGGAATTCCCTTTGGGATCATCACGAACGGCCCGGCTCAACAGCACGATAAGATCCGGCAGCTGGGACTCCATCACCGGACTCAGTGCCTGTTCGTCTCCGAGGAGTTCGGATGTAACAAACCCGACCCGTCGATATTCAGGGCCGCGGCATCCGATCTAGAGGTTCCGTGTGAGCATATCCTGTTTGTCGGCGACAATCCGGCGGCAGACATCTGCGGCGCGCACGCGGTGGGGATGACGACGGCCTGGCTCCCGTGCGGCGCCTCCTGGCCCGCAGAGCTCGCTCACATCGAGCCCGACTACGTGATCGATTCCCTGGGTGACCTCAGCATTCTGTTTGCGGCAAACTCGAGGGAGTAGCCGGTGCTACAATGGCGCCAGAGAGGCTAATCGAAGGCGATTGGGAGCGGCCGCCGGCGCCAACAGAAGGCCACACGCAACTCTACGAGAATAACCGTTGAGAAGGAGGCTGCATGCCGATCGGTATCTTTACGAAAGTCTTTGAACGCGATACGCTCGCCAAGCGGTTGGACGCTGTGGTGGCCCAAGGCGTGGATTGCGTTCAGTTCGACCTGAGCTGTTCAGGTGTAGACGCGATGCCGGACCGTATCGATCCCGCGCTGTGCGCCGGCATTCGCAGCGACTTTTCTACGCACGGCATCACGATGTCGGCGGTGAACGGCACATTCAACATGATCCACCCCGAGCTCGGCGTGCGGAGGGAAGGCATCCGGCGTCTGCGCGAGCTCGCCCTCGCTTGCCGTTCCCTCGGCACGTCCGTCATAACACTCTGCACCGGGACACGCGATCGCCAAAGCATGTGGAGACGGCATCCTGACAACGACGCTCCGGAGGCATGGGACGACCTGCTGCACGCGATGGAAGAGGCGCTTTCGGTGACGGAGCAGACCGGAGTGACACTGGCCTTCGAGCCGGAGGTGAGCAATGTAGTCGACTCCGCTCGTAAGGGTAGGCTGCTCCTCGACACCATGCGGTCACCCCGGCTCAAGGTGGTGATGGATGGGGCGAACATCTTCCATTCCGGAGAGCTGCCGCACATGCGCGCGATTCTCGAAGAGGCTTTCGACCTCCTCGGTCCGGACGTCGTCATCGCCCACGCAAAGGACTTGAGTCAGGACGGAGAGGCGGGAAATCTGGCGGCGGGCACGGGCCTGCTCGACTATCCGCTCTACCTGGCACTCTTGCAGCGAGCTGGCTTCACCGGCCCGCTCATCTTACACGGTCTGACGGAGGCGCAGGCGGGCGTTGCCATCGCGTTTCTACGCCGCACCGTCGCTGAACTGTCGCCTGTGCGTGGCTGCGCACAATGAAGCTAAAGCGTGAAATATTCACCCCGCGCGCAACGGATGATTTTTAACGGGAAACGCGGGCAATGGATACTGACACGGCACGACATCGATGATGAAGGGTTCAAACGGCTGATGACTCCCTCCGAATTGATCGACAAACAGATCGCCGACCTTGCCGATTGGCGCGGTCGGATCGTGGCGGAACTGCGCGCCATAGTTCTTGAGGCAGACCCGGATATTTTGGAGGAGTGGAAGTGGAATACGGCGGTGTGGTCCCACAACGGGCTTGTCTGCGCAGTCGGCGCTTTCAAGGATAACACGGGTATCAACTTCTTCCAGGGTGCGCACATCGAAGATCCGCGAGGGTTGTTCAATGCGGGGCTTGATGCCAAGCACTCGCGTTCGGTGCGGTTCTTCAAGGGCGACGCCATCGATCGAGCCGCGCTAACTGAGCTCATTCAGATCGCCGTGGCCCACAACGTCGCCGGCAAGTAATGTTCGACAGAGCGCTCACGCGAACTGTGCGCTTCCTCCCACGTCTACATCGTGGGCGCCGCCGCACCTACTCTGAATGCGATCCAGATCGAACGGGGACTGCCGCACATGCTCGCAATCGATGTCCTCTTTGACGAAAGCCTATTGGATGGTTCCGCGCCGTCAGAGGAAGGTCGTATCGAAGGGGAGTCCGTTGCCGTCTATGAGTTTGACGGAGACGAGGACGGCGCGTCTATGCGACATCGCCTCTACGTCTGCAGTAGGAACGGCCTGCCGGTTCGGTTCTCTACCTTTACGCCAGGTTCGTCCGGGGAGTGGGTCGAGGAGGCACGCGTAGACTTTTCCGATTGGGATCTCGATGTTTCGCTGCCCGATTCCCTTTTTGACCCGACGCCTCCGCCCGATGCGAAACCCGCGCCCGCGCGGAAACCCTGGTTCGACCCTGGACTGAAATCGGGCATGCCACCCTCGCCGCTGAACTCCGCGGATCTGGCCGGCAAGGCCGTCTCCCTCGCCGCGACGGTTGAATTGCTGCCGTGAACGTCCATGGCGATGAGCTGGAGCAGGCGATCCGCCTTGCCGTCACCGCAAAGTAGCCAGGCCCCAAACCATTGGCATCAAGTAGAGCGTGCGCAGCCTTTCGCCCTTGTGCGACGTCTTGAGGAATGTTGCGCATTCCGGATCAACTCTAAGCAAGTGCGATATTTATCCGGCCCGCAGATCGGTCTGCGAAGCGGGTCACCATAAGGAGACGTTCTCATGCCCCGAATCCCGATTACGGAGTCGGAGAGAGCCGCTTTCGAAGAGAACGGCTATCACATTCTGCGCGGCGCCCTGCTTCCGGCGGAGATCGAAAACTATCGTGACGCCATGCAGACGCTCTGGCGGACACCGGAAGACCATCCCTACGCGGATCGGCTCCGTGCCGCGGTCGTGCCGCCCGCAAACTGTCCGTCGGAGAATCCTCGCGCTCTCTGGAACGGATTCGACCTGCCGCTCTTCGACGACCGATTCTATGACCTGATCTTTCACCCGAACATCGCGCTCACGATGGACGCGCTGATCGGCCCGGATATCAACTTCTACGAAACCTGCTTTGTCACCAAGCTGCCCTACTTTCCCGGTCACTTCCGCGATTGGCATCAGGACTCCGTCTATTTCGAGCCGCAGAGCAACGATCGAAACGCCGCCGTGGTGATCTATCTCGATGAGATGGATCGCGAGTCGGGCGCTACCGGCGTCGTCCCAGGCAGCCATAAGCGCGGAACGCTGCCGCATGTCTCTCCCGAGGAGAGCCTGTCAAGCAAGGACCTGGAAATCGCAAACAAGCGCGATTACGATGCTCAGGGGCTGTTCCCGCACTTCCGACCGGGCGACGCGCTCTTCTTTCTGTCACGAGTCGTTCACAAGGCAGGCGGGAATCCGACCGGCAGCATGCGTACCGGAATCATCTATAACTACTCCCGCCGTGATACGCTCGATCAGGGCAAGAAGAACCGGAGCATCGCTAACGGGATTCCCGTCACTCGCAACGGCAGGATCTACACGCCCGCCACGCCTGATCGGCCGGCAACGATCGAAACCGTGGAACAGATACGGGGCTGATGGAAATCAGAGCAGCCCGCAGCATGGCGCGAGATGCAGAACACGAGTTATTGAGGGCAGGTGCTTTTGACCAGGCGTCCGGCGAAACCCGCTCACAGCAGTGGCGGCCTATGCTGGACACTGACGCCATTCTAACTGGGCTACATCCATTCCAGGACGACTATCACAGTCCTGAACTCTCAGCGTGACGAAAGCAGGAGTCGCCGATGCGATTGCTGTCGGTCCTAGTGAGCGCTTTGCTCGGAGCCGCCGTACTCACAGTTCTCAACGTACCGTTTCATTGGATTTTCTTCCGACCGGCGCTGCGAGACGGGCAGTATGCGCTCGTCGTCTTCGTCACCGTGCCGGTCGGGGCGGTTCTCGGCGGGATTACCGGCTGGGTCGTTGCGTACCATATCCAGGGCCAGACTGCCGCGGCAGGGCGCGTCGCCCAGCTCGCCGGCGGATTGACGACACTGATATACCTCTGCCTGGGCCTGGGTCTGTTCAGCGGTACGCAGAAATCCACCCGCCGGAACCGTCTGGCCGCCGTCGTTTTCTGGTTCGGTCTCCCGTTGGTCTGGTCGGCACTGCTGTGTTGCACAGGGTTCTGGCTGCTCGCGGGCCGGTGAGCGCGTTTGCCCGTCAGCCGAGGGGCGCGGGAGGCGGTGAGTTTACTCGTGAGCCTTAAACAGGTCCCGGTCGCGTGTCCATGGTATTCCATCCTTGGAGGTGCAAGCTATGCCTGACGATCTCCTGTTGGCGCGAATCGCTTTCAAGCCGAACGTGTTGAACGGAAAGCGGGTGATTCAAGGCACGCGCCTGACCGGGTCGAGAAGACGCACTTGATGGCAAGGACGATACTAACATGAAGATTGCTCCTCAGGACGCCGCGCTATTCATCTCCGGGTATAAGGACCTTCTCGTCGAGGTCTATCGGCTTTCGGACGGCGATCCTGGCTTGAAGATTCTAGATCGCCTATCCTCCGCCCGAGACGCCGCAGTCGCTGAGCCGGCGCTCATCGACACGGCAGCCGCCAACCTGGAAGCCGACGGTCGCCCACTGCCGGACGGCGTTATGATGGCGGTTCAATCTCTCGATCTGCGGCGCTGGGTATACCTGCGCGACACAACGAAATACTCGATCTTCGTTGACGTGGAGGGCAAGGATGCGTATGCGGTCCTCGGCCTCACTCAGCGTCTGCGCGATGTGGTCGGCGGCGCCGGGGTCTTGCTGAGAACCGGCGTCCTGCACTACCAGGGCACGTTCATTTGCGACGGCATCGTATCCGGACCTGTGTGGCTCGGCGCGAACTACAGGAGGGAGTACTCTGCCAGGCTCGCATCCCTCAAGAAATCCGGCAGGTTCCACGTTGGCTGAGCGTAATCCAACATGATACCGGGAAGGCGTTGATACGTGCGTAGACTGTAGCGATCCCTTCGGCATCGGCGCGAACTCCCACCGTCCAGGTAAGCACGGTCAAAACAGCTTTCTCGATACGTGATGCTTCATGATGTGGGGATCGTCAACCCGTTGACATTTACGCTACGGCGCCTTGCGATAGACCTCGCCCTTTTCGTGCGGTCCGTAACTCTTTCCGTCCTTATTGGCAGACCAATCCTGTGTGAAGCGGTCGTCCGCCGAGAATGCAATCGAGAGATGATGGATGTGCATGTCGTTCTCGGACTTCATGTTTCCGCCACCGCCCGAGCACTCGAACTCCATCTTCGTCGGCGTGCTGGCCTTCGTGGCCTTGAGGTGCGGCTGATTCCCAAGGCTGCAGTAGTGAGTCATGGTCAGGCTGCCGTTGTCGAGATGGTAGATCGAGGTCATCGAATCCGGCATCCCCGGCATCATTTCCTCTTCGACGGCCGTACCGCCGGAAATTACGCGATAGCGCAGCATCACAAACTCTTTGCCGGTAGGATCCTTCCGCATCCAGTCTCCCTTCAGTGACTTGAGCTTTGCAAAGCAGGATTCTGGTGTAGCTTCCTTCTTCTCTTGTGATACTCCCGCGATTGCAAGGAATAGAAACAGGGAGATACAAGCGATTAGACCCACTGCGTGCGTGATCGGTCGATGCTGGTTCACGAGTACACGTCCTTTCTGATCGATAGAGAATGCCATGTTGCCCACAGGCTATAGATTATCGCATTACGCGCCATCGGCGCAACCCTGGCAGGCAGCTAAATTGCTTGTTTCCTTTCAGGCATATTCAAAAACCCGGGCTCACCGCCGTCGCAGCACCCACACTTGCCGGCCCGGAGAGGGCGTCGGGAAACCGGTGGCGATCCAGGGCGTCTCGATCCGCAGACACTCGGTGGCGACGTAATCGCGCACAAGCTCGTCGAGCGCGCCGCCGGGTTCAGGCTTTGCGTCCGTCAGGATAGCCGCAAACCGCTTCGAGCGAAGTGCGTTCGCAATCCTGGTGGGCAGACCCTTTTCAGTACCGATCACGTCAAGGAGTCCCATCAGGTGGAAGTGGCGGACCTTCGTCATGGCGCCGTGATCGAGGCAGAGAACCTCTCCATACCGTTCCAGGTTGCGAACCGCGGATTCGTACCGTTCACCGGCGGCGCGATTGGCGGGCCCGGGTACCTGGGCATCCGGCCGATAGACCAGAGTCACCAGTTGTGCGAGTACCAGGAGGAACAGCGGAGTCCCCGTACGCGCCATGGCCGCCTCCGCCCGTGCCGCGACCGAACATCCAACAAGGATGATCCCGAGAAACCCGGCCATCAGCACGTTCTGGTCTCCGCCCCAATGAGCGCGACTCAGCAGGCTCCCGCAGACCCCCATCGCAGCCCAGACAATGAGCGGATCCTCAAAGCATCCGCGCACACTGAGTGACGGGTTCTCGATCGGCGTGCGACTTGCAGGTCCATCTCGGTGAACCTTGGCGCGGAGCGCGACCGCGCAGACCGCGATCAGCGCAATCAGCGGCGCATAGAGCGGCAGATCGGTGACGAAATACTGTGCGGCCAGGTTCAGTCGGACTCCGTTTGCGAGTGGCACGCGGAAACAGTAGTATCCGAACCAGCCATGTGACGAGCGATTGAGCAGCGCGATGGATCCAACGCATAGCAGGGCAGACGTCGCCGCAAAGATTGCAAGTAGTCTCCATCGGCGACCAAGCAGCAGCGCCGCGGCGCTGCCCACGAGGAATAGAACCGTCTGCTGCTTGGTGAGGAATGCGAGCCAGAACGCGACCGCGGAGAGGATCACCCACTTCACTCCACGGCGACTGGTGTTCGGTTCCCCCTCGCCGTGTTCGGCAACATCGGGTTTCGCTGTGGCGCGGGTCAGCCAATAGCCGCCGAGCAGGCACAGGAATAGGAAGAGCATGTCCAGCCGTTCGATGTCGTACCAGGCGCCCGTGAACCGGTAAGTAGCGAGGAAGATCCCTGCTGCCACGATGCCCCACGTTCGTCCCGTCGGTTCCCGCGCACTCCCGCGCACCCACTGGTACAGGACTGCAGCGCATCCCAGTGTGGAGACGATCGATACCAGTCGCATCGACAGGAAGGTTCCATCGTTCAGAAGACGCATAAGCGCGGCGCACATCCAGAAATAGAGAGGCGGGTACTCGAATGGGAACCAGTCGGGCCCGGGCGGTATATAGAGCGGTTTTCCGGCGAGAATGCGCTCGCAGTGGTCCCGCATCGCGCCTCCCGCCCACTCCAGCTCGAACGGGTAGCGCGCGCGCGCCAGGGCGATCGCGAGCCAGATCAAGGCCCAGAGAGCGCACCAGCCCAGAACGATCTTGCGAAGCCACGGCGTGAATCGGCCTTCAGGAGGACCGGTCGAGGAAGTCGTCTTTCCCGCGTCTCTGGCAATCGAAGCTTTTAGCAGCGCGCCACCGGAGAGCGCGGCAGCCACGGCGAAAGCCACACGCGCCAGCATGGCGGCGGTCACCGGTTACGCCTCCGCGGGATCGAAGCGCAGGCCGGGAAGGTTGATGAGGTGAGCCAGGAAGCCCGCGCCGAAACCGTTGTCGATGTTCACGACGCCGATGCCGGTGGCGCACGAGTTGAGCATAGTGAGGAGTGCGGCGAGTCCGCCGAAGCTTGCGCCGTAGCCCACGCTGGTTGGCACCGCGATGACAGGCCGCGCGACCAGTCCGCCCACGACCGAGGCCAGAGCCCCCTCCATGCCGGCGACGACGATCAAGACGTTGGCGGCGAACAGTCGCTCCTGGGAGCTAAGCAGCCTGTGAATACCGGCAACGCCGACATCGTAGAGCCGCTCGACGGGACTTCCCATCTCGGCGGCGGTGATCGCCGCCTCCTCCGCGACGGGCAGGTCGGCGGTACCGGCTGACACGACGAGCACGGTTCCCAGTCGCTGCGCAGCCCCCGTCGAGGTTGCGTCAGTTGCCGGCAGCGAATCGTCCTGGCCGGGAATCACCAGCATGCGGGCCATTGAGTGATAGACCGCGTTCGGAAGCCGCTGCAGCACGGCGTCTGCCACTTCCTGCGTGGCCCTGGACGCCAGCACGCGCCGGGATCGTATCGTCAGTCGCTCCGCGATCGCGATGATATGCTCAGTCGACTTCCCGGGACAGTAGATCACTTCGGGAAAGCCGCTGCGAAGGGCGCGATGATGGTCGACTTTGGCAAAACCCAGGTCCTCGAACGGGAGGGAGCGCAATGCATTCAGCGCTCCCTCCACGGCCATCTCCCCGGACTTAACCTGCTCCAACAGGCTTTTAAGCCTGTCAACGTCCATTCGCACTCGTCTCCAGCGTGGAAAGAGGCACGAAATTGGACTTCTGAGCCAGGGTGTCGTTCATCTTCCCAGACCGGTAACCCTCCAGGTCAAGCGTGACGTAGGTGTATCCCAGCTCTTTGAAGCGTGCGAATATCTGCGCTCGCAACTCGACGACGCGCGCGATATCCTGCGGCTCTACCTCTATCCGCGCGACCGTATCGTGGTGGCGTACGCGGAACTGCCGAAAGCCAAGTTGGCGCAGATACTTTTCGCACCCGTCGAGCTGGGCAAGGAGCTCCGCCGTGATGCTGGTTCCATAGGGAAAGCGAGACGAGAGGCAGGCAAACGAAGGCTTATCCCAGTTGGGAATCCCCAGGTGGAGCGCGAGCGCTCGAACGTCGGCCTTCGTCATGCCGGCTTCGCGCAGCGGACTTCGAACTCCGCGTTCGTCGGCCGCCTTGAGCCCTGGCCGATGGTCTCCGGGTTTGCCGTCGTCGGCATGCGAGCCGTCCGCAATCCAGCGGATATTGCGTTCGTCGGCAACCGTCCGTAGCTCGGTAAAGAGCTCCGTCTTACAATGATAACAGCGATTGGATGTGTTCACGGCGAACAGCGGATTGGCAAGCTCATGGGTTCGGACGCGCGCTACCTCGACCCCCATTTCGGCGGCGACCTCCAATGCTGCATCCACCTCGCCCTGCGGAAAGGCCTCCGAATCGCCTGTCACGGCTACGGCGCGATCGCCGAGAACATCGTGCGCCACCCTCATCACGAGTGTACTGTCCACTCCGCCCGAATACCCGATAACGACCTGTCCCATCTCCTGGAGGATCTGGCGCAGTCGATCGTACCTGGCGGCGAGATCCGCATGCAGCCCACTCATGGGCTCTGGTTCGCTGCGTGGTGATTCGTGCGCCGTCGGCGACTCGTGGCTTGCCTGGATCATCTTGCTCTTCTTCCTCTCGCGATCGGGTTCCGATCGCGCGGCGGACTGCCTGATTTCTGAGATTATGACACGACTAGCGCCATTACCGCAACGCTCGCGAATCGCCGTCCAACTGTGCATACGCGCAATACCACCTTGCCGCTCCGGGCGAAACCTCGAAAGGTGATCTTGCTCACAGTAGAATTCTCGATGCACAATGGCCCGATGTCAATCCCGTAGACGCGGCGTCCCGCCTCGTGCAGACGACCCCCACGTACTGAATCCGTTGGTGCAGGCTCATCGGCACCATCGTCTCTACC
>JBBQVV010000022.1:0-30520 GCA_038211235.1 Chthonomonadales bacterium
AATATGACCATGCGGAGCTCTCGGCGTGCAATCTCCGACCTTGTGTCGCCGTCCGGAGAGACGGCCTGGATCGGCCGTGACGAATCTGTCGTAGAGACGTGAGGGGACCGGCTGGCAGCAGGCGAAGTCGTGCGCATCTACCCCGGCGGTCGGATACCGGGAGACGGAGTCATGATCGAGGGCTGCGCGCTCGTGAATAATGCAGGTTCATTCCAACTCGGGGCAGGAGGTCACGCGCAATTACATGGAAATCCGGTTACAATAGGTGCCAGGCAGGCCGACCAGGGAGCAGCCGCTAAAGCCGAGCATTGAACTCCGGCAGGCGGTCCGTGCTAAGGCGAACCGTGCTTTGACACGACACGGGAGACCATGGTAATGAGACGAACCGAGCGGTACCGTGAGCTGTATGTGTATGAGAAGGACTGCAACGCGAAGATGCTCGCGATGATCTGCAGCGTGCCCGAGGCAAATCGCGGCGACGACCGATTCCAGCAGGCCGTGAATCTGGCGGGACACCTTGCGGCCTGCCGCGAGAACTGGCTCGATCGCATGGAGGCTGAAGGCGTAAGACAGGTCGGCTGGTTCGACGATCGATGTGACGTGGCTACTCTGGCACAGCGGTTCGATGCGATCGAAGCAAGGTGGACGCAATATCTGGAGGCGCTTTCAGAGGACGACCTGGATCGTGATTTCGATTTTCCGATCGGTGGAGGTCGCCGCTACACCTGGCGCATCGAGGGCCAGATCATCCAGTTGATCGGACATGCGCACTATCATCGCGGACAGGTATCGCTTCTCGTGGATCAGCGCGGCGGCGAGACGGTCGATACAGACTACCTCTTCTGGGCCAATCCGCAGTTGAAGGCGTTTTGATCGTCGTGCCCGGCATCGAATTGGAAGTCAATCGTCAGGCAGTCCGTACGGGCTGATACTCAGGAGGTGAGCCCATGAACCGCATGCGCCGTGTCGTCACGATTGCTCGTTCCGGCCATGTCTCGGTGCAGACCGAACCCATTCCTCTGCCTGCGCCCGGCCGGCTGCTAGTTCGAGTTCACGCCTCTCTCATCAGTGCCGGAACGGAGCTTGGCGCCTGGACAGGACAACAGCGGTCTGACACTCCCACTACGCCCTGGCGCCAGTTCGGTTACCAGAATGCGGGCGAAGTCGTGGAGCTTGGCGAGGGCTGCACGGGCTACTCCGTCGGCCAGCGTGTTGCCTGCATGGGCGGCGGATATGCGCTGCATGCTGACTACGCCACTGTGCCGCGGTTCCTGGCAACGCCGCTTCCGGACACGGTTAGCTACGAGGAGGGCGCGTTCGCCGCGCTTGGGCCTACCGCAATGCATGCGGTGCGGCGGGGCGAAGTGGTGTTCGGAGAGGACGTCGCCGTGCTCGGACTTGGCCTCGTCGGCCAGCTTGTTGCTCAGGTCTGCCGTAGTGCCGGAGCTCGCGTGTTGGGGTTCGATCCTTACGAGCTGCGTGTGGCGCGGGCGCGCCGGTGCGGCCTTGAGCTCGCCTATGGAGACATGGGTGATGCAGCGGTCGCGGTTGCAAATGCTATCACGGGAGGCCGCGGTCTGGACAGCGCGCTTATCTGCTTCGGCGGCGAGGCGACACCGGCGCTGCACAGCGTTGTAAAGATGATGCAGGAGGCGCCGGACACGCACAAGATGGGCAGAATCGTCTTCGTCGGCGGCGCCAAGATCACACACGGGTTCGGGGCGGACCTGGGAAATCTGGATTTACGAAGCGCCGCCCGCACGGGACCCGGATATCATGACGAAGCTTACGAGCACGGAGCCGACTATCCCAACGCCTTCGTGCGGTGGACGACTCAGGCGCACTTGCGCCTATTCACCCGCTGGATTGCCGAGGGTAAACTGAACGTGAAGGATCTCATAACGACTCGAGTTGGAGTGGGGCACGCGGATCGCGCCTGTTACGGTCTTATGGATGCGCCGGGCGAGCATCTTGGTGTGATCATCCAGTACGACCATGAGCAGAGCTAGGGATTTTTCTCGCGCCATTCATTGCCTGACCCGATAGACCGGGGATAAACCTGCCGATAATCTACTCCAGCAACAAATCGACACGGAGGTCGCAATGGTAACGACATCGGCGGACATGATTCGGGAGATGATTGAGGACATGGTCGCGGTAGTGAGCGAACGCGGAGGCGATCTGATCCATGGGTGCTCGGAGCGAATTGAAGCGCTCTGGCTCGAGATCGATGCGCACCTGCGCGACGCGGATCTCTGCGAGATGCTGGGGAATACCCGGCAATTGAATGTCCACCTCGAAACCATCAATGGATTGATGGGCACGATACTGGAAGAGCTGCCCGAATAGGGCACACCATAACCTGTTACATCGAAAAAGGAGCCCGGCGAGGGGCTCCTTTTTCGTATGGGATCGTTTCAGGATTGTTAGCGCGGAGGATTCATGAACCGAGGGCAACCACGAGGGATTGAACCGAGGGCAACCACGAGGGATTGCCCCTACTCTTCGTGAACAATCGAGGTCAGGCGTACTTGATCATCAGGCTCTCGATGAAGCTGGCCAGCTTCTCGCAGCGATTCACCGCACTCTCGATCAACTCGTAGACCTCTTTCCACTGGATGAGCAGGCGAATGTCCAGAGTCTCGTCGTCGAACAGAAACGCGAGCGCCTGGCGAAAGGCCTTGTCCGTCCTGCTCTCCATCGCATGAATGCCGGCGATGACCCCCGCAAGCTCCGGCTGCTGAACGCCCTGTCGGAGCAGAGCTATGAGCCGATGGGTCTCGTTCGTGATTCCCATCAACATTGTAACCAGGCCCGTAAGCTCCGGCCGTGCGGCCGTCAGCCTGTAGATGCCGATGCGGCCTGCCGCGCGTTCGATCGTGTCGGTTATATCATCAAGCCGATCCGAGAGGCCGTGCAGGTCTTCCTTGTCCATCGGGGTGATGAAGAGTGTATTCACCTTATTGATGAAGGCGTGCGTAAGCCGGTCGCCCTCATGCTCGAGGCCGTCTAATTGAACCAGGTAGTCCTGAACGCGCGCAAAATCGAGAACCAGACTGTCCAGTGCTTTTGCGGCATCGTGCGCGACTTTTGCCTGATTCTCAAGCAGATCATAGAATGAAAGGGCGGTCTTGTTCGAGAAGAGCATTGCGGCGGCGTTCCTCCTCCGAGGCGCCGCAACGTTCCGGCGCAGGGTCGTGTAGACTCCCCACATCATACCTCCGTCTCGTGAGTTTTTCCGAAAGAGCGCTGCCAGGTTCGGACGAGATGCACGAAATGGACGGCGTGGACGATGTCTCTCGCCCGCGCTTTTCCGGGCGAACCCTGCTATAATTCTTGCGTCTGGCTGTCGGGCAAAGTCGGCGCCCAGGAGGCAAGGCAAATCTCTTCTAGGTGGCCGGAATGCTCATCGTAGTGCTAATCGTAGTGTTCGCGCTGGCCTTCGATTTCATCAACGGATTTCACGATACGGCGAACGCAATCGCGACGGTAGTTTCGACCCGCGTCCTGTCGCCCCGCACCGCAATCCTCATGTCCGCATCTCTCAACTTCGTCGGAGCGCTCTGCTTTACGCAGGTGGCGCAGACGATTGCCAAGGGGCTGGTGACGGGCGCCACGCAGCCGGTGATACTCGCGGCCATCGTCGGAGCCATCGTCTGGAACCTGATCACCTGGTATTTCGGAATCCCGAGCAGTTCGTCACATGCGCTGATAGGCGGATTGACTGGCGCTGCGTACGCGCACGCGGGCACGCGCGCCATCATATGGCAAGGGCTGCGAGAAAAGGTACTCGTACCGCTGGTGGTATCGCCGCTCGCAGGATTGATCATTGGACTGGTACTGATGTTGGTGATTACGAGCGTCTTTGGCGGCCGACCGGCCGGAAGCACAGGCAAGCTCTTTCGCGGTATGCAGGTGTTTTCGTCCGCGTTCATGTCGTTTGCTCACGGCAGCAACGACGCGCAGAAGAGCATGGGCATCATAACGCTCGCAATCGTTAGTTTCAGCGGCCACAATCTGGCCAAGGCTCCTATCCCTCTCTGGGTAAAGATCGCCTGCGCTGTCGCGATGGCGCTGGGCACCTCTATCGGCGGCTGGAGGATCATTAAGACGATGGGACACCGGATCATGCGGCTGGAGCCGGTCCACGGATTTGCAGCGGAGGCGGCAGCCAGTCTGGTGATTCTGTATGCCACAAAGACCGGCATCGCCGTCAGCACCACGCACGTAATCTCCGGCAGCATCTTCGGAGTTGGCGTCGCCAAGCGGGTATCCGCCGTTCGATGGCAGGTCGCGGTCAACATGGTGATGGCATGGATTCTCACGATCCCGGCTGCCGGGACGGTCGCCGCCGCTTGCTATTTCGGTCTTCGCTCCCTGGGCGTCCACTAGCCCCATCATCATCGAAATAAGGAGCGTCGCGATGCGCTTGCGGCGATACTGGACCGCCATCTTCTCCGCACTGCTCGTGTGCGGCATATCGACGGCATTGTGCCAGGCTTCGAATCAGCCGCCCTACATCGACGTCGACGATGCTGCCGACGAAGCGCGCTTGAACCGCGAGCTGTGGGAGACGATGAAGGGTGTTCCGTTTTCGGCAGTGGCGGAGCATCTCGCAGGGCGCGTAGGGAAGCAGCCGGCAGCGGACGTGACCGTATCACTTCCTAACGGCTGGCGCATCGCACCGGCGGGCACGCAAGTGGAGGTCGGCCGTCTGCCATACGCAGCCGTGAAGTTCGCCGGTCAGATCGTCGTGCTGAACGGCGGCTACTACTCCGGCAAGACGAAGCCCGAGATATCCGTCGTCGACCCTGTTTCGGGATCCGTTCGGGCGACCGTTCACCTGGATTCGCTTTTCCCCTCAGCACAAGTCTCTGGCGACAGCCTGTTCATTAGCGGCGGCAATGGCCAGTGCGTCTACCGGCTGAACAGCCGGTTTGAGCTCGCACAGACTCTGCCGGTCGCCGGATACGTCGGCGCCCTCGCAATGACCGACTCGGGTCATCTTGCGGTATCTTGCCTTGTATCGAGCGACAGCCCGCAGGATTTCAGCAGCGGGCGATACCATCAGGGCAAGCTGTACCTCCTCGACGCGGCGACCGGCGCCATCGCGCAAGAGACATCCCTGGGCTATTTCCCCTACGCGCTCTGCCACTCCCACGGCAAACTGTACGCCGCGCTCCTCGGCGAGAATCGCGTACAGGTCCTCGACGACCGACTACAACACCTTAAGGTGATCGACGTCGGCGCGTCACCCCAGCAGATCGTCGATGATGGCCCAAACCTCTATGTCGTCAACGCGAATTCCGATTCCGTGACGGTCATCGACTCCTCGCGGGACGAAGTGCGTACGACGATCAGCGTGCGCGGCGATCGGACGGCTTTTGGCAGCGCCCCGACGTCCATCGCCGTAGGGACCGACCGACTCTATATCTCGCTGGCCAATGTCAACGCGGTCGCCGTGTTCGACAAGGGCTCCTTGAAGCGCCTGGGATCGATTCCGACCGGCTGGTATCCGACGTTTGTGTTGGCCGATGACGAGCGGCTGATCACATTATGCGCCAAGGGGATTCATGCCCGCCGTCCGAATCCGCACGGCCCGCAGCCTGTCGCCGGTCCGCGCAACGGTCCGGACTACGTGCTCACGCTGCTGCGAGGCTCCGTGGGACTCGTACTCAAATCCGCGATCGCACCCAACCTCAAGGAGTGGACACGCGCGGTTGACGAGGGCTCGCCGCTGCTCGCTGTCCGGGCCGATCGGGATTCAGTGGCAGCACACGTCCCCCTTCCACATCGCGCCCCCCGACCCGATCATGCAAAGCGCGCAGATAGCGCCACACACCCAGATAGCGCCCCCCGGCCCCCAAGTTTGGGGGATAAGGACCCCACGCCCGCTCGACTGGGCGAGGAGGCTTCCCGACCCGATCGTGCCGCCGGAGCTGTACGGGAGATTGAGCCGGTTGGTATGCGGGAGCGCGGATTTGAGCTCCCGATCCGCCACATCTTCTACATCGTGCGTGAGAACCGGACATACGACCAGGTGATGGGAGATCTGCCTCGCGCGAACGGCGATCCGTTCCTGACGCTGTTCGGCCGTGAGGTCACGCCGAACGGGCACCGCCTTGCGGAAACATTTGTGACGCTGGACAACTACTACGCCGACGGCGAGGTCAGCGTGCTCGGGCACAGCTTCACGACCAGCGGCTACGCGAGTCCGTTTCTGGAGTGGCTGGGTAACGCTAAGTATTCCGATCGATATCAGGGTTACCCGTTCGGAACGGTGCCGGCGGCCACTTCGCCCGCCTACCTGTGGGATGCGCTCGACGCAAAACGCGTGGACTACAGGATCTATGGAGAGAACTACTACCTGTACACGCGAGCGTATCAGATTCTGCGTGAGGAGCTCGGGGTCGATAGCGAGCCGGCAAAGAAGTTCTATGCGCGCATGATGGGACTCGCCGCCGTCACGGATCGCGGTAACCTGTTCTACAAGTTTGCGCAGCCGTTCTATGGGCGGGGCCAGACCGTACGTGAGGCAGAGGATCTTCTGAAAGATCCCGCCTTCACGCGCGGCTTCTCGGAATTCCTTGTCGGGGACGGCAGCCTGGCGACGGAGCTGGCCGCGCGTCCCCGGCTGGCGCACCGGTTCGCGGAGTATCTGTTCCGGTATCCCTTTAACTACCGGTCATGGGATCTGACCTTTTCGGACCTGGACAGAGCGGCTGCGTGGAGACAGGACTTCGAGGACCAGGTCCGGCGAGGCAAAGTAGCGAGCCTCCACTATATCTGGCTTCCGAACGATCACACCGCGGGAGGCGGCCGAATCCCGCTGCCTCCCGATCAGTTCGTCGCGCAGAACGATGCGGCCCTCGGGAAGATCGTGGAGATAATCTCGCACAGCCCGGTGTGGAAGCAGAGTCTCATTCTCGTTACGGAGGACGATGCTCAGAACGGGCCGGACCACGTGGACGCGACTCGCACGGTTGCGCTTGCGATCGGGCCGTACGTCAGGCGGGGCGCGGTCGTAAGCGATCGTTACGATCAGCTGAGCCTGCTGCGGACCATCGAAGTACTGCTGGGACTTGCGCCGATGAACCGTACGGATGCCCTGGCGGTTCCGATGTTCGGGATCTTCGCCGATCAGCCCGACTTCACCCCGTTCGAACGGCCGGAACTCTCATCGCATCTCTCGGAGGAGGACCGGAAGAGAGCGCAGAGGTTATAGCTTTTAGGTGCGCCTGGGTCGATGGCGAGACGATGCTGCGAATTGATGTTCAGGGCGACCCGACGACGCGGTATGAAAGCCCGTCGACTCGTAAGGAGGACGCAGGTAAGGACCTGCCGCGAGCATGCGTCCGGATCTACGGCTGCACGAAGGCCCTGGAAGGGCAGGATCTTATCAACTGGTGGGATAGGAGGAGGCGGAGCGGCGGTGGCGAGTATAAGTGAGAAAGCGCGGATATCCCGGTCGGCGACTACGTGTCTGAATCACAAATTACACTGATTTCACGGACAACAGCACTTCGCTGGCTGAATGTCTTATCGTGCAGTCCTTTCATCCGTCGCCATCCATGGTTCAGACGACGGCCGATGCGCGGGTGCACTATCTGTATAACCGGCTGTCTCTGCGGGTTTGGGAACTCGACGGAGGAGTTGGTGGGGCTGGATTTGGAGGATTGGGGTGTGTGGGCGGTGTAATTGCACAGCAAGTTGGGCGCACAGGTGCGACCAGACCATATAGTGTCTGTCTGTCAGATCCGACATCGGTCGCGGCCTCGGAAAGGACGGAAGCCATGGCGAGCGTCAAAGAGCTCTACGAAACAGCAGTACGCATTCGGCCCGCCTCGGAACGACTACAGTTGGCAGCAATGATTCTAAACGATATCTCCCCGGAGGCCGTCATCGACGTTAGCGACACTTGGACGGACATCGATGTTCAGGAGTTCCGCGAAGCCAGCAGCGCCTATATATTGGCTGAGGTGGAGGCAGCTGAGAATGCCTAAGCCGGGCGATGTCGTCACTCTTGAGTTTGCGGGGGTGATGGGAGTAAAGCGGCGACCGGCAGTCGTCGTCTCGACTGATCAATACCATTCCTCCAGGCCAGATGTAGTCGTGGCCCTGCTGACGACGCAGGTCACGTCTGCCACGACCCAAATGGACCATGTTCTGCTCGATTGGGCGGCAGCGGGATTGAGGCAGCCTTCCGCCTATCGTGCATTCTTCGGTACGTATGTGGCTAAACAGGTGCAGGTCATTGGTCACCTGTCATCGCGTGATTGGACGCACGTCCAAGCCAAACTTCGGCTTGCGGTTGCTGTGGTAGATTACAGGGCACATTCAATGGAAATCCGACGGGGGTCACAAACCGTTTCGCGGTGGTCGATGGGAAGACGGTGTGCCGTATCGATTTGCCGGCCGATCTGAGCGCGCACACCCTGTATAACCGGCTGTCTCTGCGGGTTTGGGAACTCGACGGAGGAGCTGGCGGGTCGGGATTTGGAGGATTGGGGTGTGGGGGCGGTGATTAGCTGGCGGGACTTACCGCGTTACGATGAGTCACAGGTTTGTCGGTTTCAATTCGTGGTACTATTAGAACTATGGCAGTTCTAACGAAGACCGAGCATCCTCACGTATCCCGCGATGCCAATGGCCGTGCAGTAGTCGGTTCGGCGGCATTGGCGGTCCACATCCTGGCGCGTTGGTGGCAACTAGGTTGCACGCTGGACGAGTTGGCGGAGAGCTATCCCTATTTGAACCGCGGCGAGATTCTAGACGCTCTAAGCTATTACCACGATCACGAAACGGAAGTCGATACGCTGATTCAGGCGAACTTACCGCCGGATGAATGATCCTCTTGCAGCGTTACGCGGTCGCATCTACCTCGATCAGGATGTTCGTGTTCAGGTCGCCGGAATGCTCCGCGCTCGGAATATTGACGCCGTTACCACGCTGGGAGCCGGCAACCTTGGAGCCGCGGACGAAGATCAACTCACGTTCGCCACATCGCAATTGCGCGCCCGTTGTTCCGCCGATCTGCTTTGGGACAAGGCTGTCCGTGTTGGTTCCGTCGCCAAGCGTACCGAAGTGGTTGCCGCCCCAGCTCCAAACAGATGTGTCGGCAGTGATTGCCAGATTATGATATTCTCCGGAGGCGATCGCGATAACCCCGGCAAGACCGCTGACCTGGACGGGAACCTTACTCATCGTTGTGGTACCATTGCCGAGTTGGCCGTTCTGGTTTATACCCCAACTCCATACGGTCCCGTCGCTCAAGAGGGCGAGACTGTGACCGTATCCGGCGCCGACCGCGGTGACGCCGGCAAGCCCGCTGACCTGTACTGGAACAGTCCTGTTCGTGGTTGTTCCATCACCAAGCTGGCCGTACCCGTTATAACCCCAGCTCCAGGCGGTCCCATCGGACCGCACCGCCAGGCTGTGATTCGATCCACTGGCAATGGCCGTAATGCCCGTCAGTCCGGTAACCTGTACGGGAGTTCTACATAACGTCAATGTTCCATTTCCGAGTTGGCCGAAACTATTGTCGCCCCAGCCCCACACAGTACCATCGGACCTGAGCTCGAGGCTGTGGGTGTATCCACCGGCGACCGAAACGATGCCGGAGGGTCCCAATACCGGCACGGGGCTGCGCTGTGTCCGCGTGCCATCGCCGAGCTGGCCGAAAAAGTTAAAGCCCCAGGTTGCAAGTGAACGTGGGCCCGGTGCCGCGAACGCCTTGGCCGTCGATATGAGCGCCAGACATAGCAGGGAGATGACGAAGGCCAGGGTTGTAGTTAACCTGCTTCGGAGGCGTGTCGTGTTCGCGGAACCGTGGACACACATCCGTTCGTACCGCGAATCGACCCCTCTCGGACCGGGCTGAGCGCCGGCAGCCGCGATGAAACCGAATCGGGCAGGCACATATCTAAACATTCGTGTTGGTTTCCTCGGATTGCCGTGACGTGGCCCTTGTCGCGCGGGATCTCGCCGCCCACCGCTGGGATAAATGCTGCCAGTTTGATCACTTATTCCCGAAAGCATGTTCGCCATCACAATGTAGAGTTGCGGGGAGATCCGTCCCTTAAGTCAACTGAGACGTCCCCCTTTTCGATCTGATGTTAGCTTTTCCGGTGGGATGCCATAGAGGTACAATGCTCCTACTGCAAGTGCGTGGCAATGCGGGGGAATGGGCCGGACGCCGCTATGGAGCTTTGATGAGCGATCCGATCGGAAGACCAGTAAGGATTGCCAGCCTCTGTTTCCGTGATGGCGCAAAGAGCCGGGCGGAGATCGGCGAGGTGATCAATCTCGAGGGAGCGAGGGGCTGCGACCTGATCGTGCTGCCGGAGTCCTGGACCGGCCATACGCCCGAGGCACTGGACGGTCCCACGGTGACTGCGCTCTCCGCGCTGGCGCGCAAGCATCGGACCTATCTCGTCTGTCCTATAGATCGCATCGAGGGAGACAGGCGGCTCAACTCCGCCATCCTGATCGATCGCGACGGCCGCGTCGTGTGTGTCTATGATAAGGTCTATCCCTACTGGAGCGAGTTCGACTACCCGACGCCGACCTCACCGGGCTGTGAAGCGCCGGTCTACTCCGCCGACTTCGGGCGCATCGGCATGGCGATCTGCTTCGACGTCAACTTCCCGGAGGTGTGGGAGCGGCTGGCCGAACAGGGCGCGGAGCTCGTCATCTGGCCGAGTGCCTATTCGACGGGCGCGTCACTGCAGGCACACGCCATCAACCACCACTACTATATCGTGACGGCCACCGCGACTCGCCACTTCCTGGCGTACGATATCACTGGTGAACTGCTACTGAGCGAGCGCGGTGAAGACCTCCATGTGAGCCGGCTGACGCTCGATCTGGATCGTGGGATCTATCACCAGAACTTCAATATCGAGAAGCGGGATCGTCTCCTGCGCGACCATTGCGACGACGTGTTTCAGGAGAAGTGGCTGGATGACGAGCAGTGGTTTGTCCTTCGTGCGTCCCGTCCCGGCTGCAGCGCTCGCGCGCTGGCTCGCGAATATGGCCTCGAGGAGCTGCGCGACTATCTCCGCCGCAGCCGCGTCGAGATCGACTGTATGCGCGGTACGACCTTGTTTCGGACGCTCGATGGCTGATTACAAGCACGGGGTTTTGTGATTCACGGTGATCGGCGCCCGGTTGGGAGCCGATCACCGTGAACGGAAGCGCAGGTAGTTACTTCGGACCGGCCGCAAGCCAGTCTATCGGCAGTGTCTTCAGGTATTGATACCCGGTGAATGTTGTCCCGTCGAAGAGCCCGAGCGACATCTGGCGGCTCGTCGGGTTCTGGAGCAAGAACTCCGGTCGACCGTCGCTATTGAAGTCGCCAACGCCCGCGACCTGCCAACCGGGTGGCAGCGTCTTGACATATTGATAGCTCGTAAGCACACCTCCGCTCACGTGGCCAATAGATATCTGCAGGCTGGTAGGATTCGTCAAGACCAGGTCCGGTTGACCGTCACCGTCGAAGTCCGCCACGCCAGCGACCTGCCATCCCGACGGCAGCGTCTTGAGGTACTGGTAGCTCGTGAGCACGCCGCCCACCACGTAGCCGATGGCCACCTGGTGGTTGACGGAGTTCTGAAGGACCAGGTCCGGCTGACCGTCCGCATTGAAGTCTCCCACTCCCATCACCAGCCAGTTTGCGGGCATTGTTGCTAGGGACTGATAGTTGCCGACCGAGTTGCCATTGACATAGGCTATGGACACCTGCAAGGTAGCGGGGTTTTGCACCACCATGTCGGGTACTCCGTCGCCATTGAAGTCGCCAGTTCCGGCGACCTTCCAACCGGACGGAAGCGCGGACAGGACCTGATAGTCCGTAACGGCGGTTGCGCTCACATGTCCGATGGAAACCTGGTTCGTCGTCACGTTCTGGAAGACGATGTCCGATAGGCCGTCCGCGTCAAAATCACTGCCGCCCTGGGTCCAGGTGAGACTGATGGCGCCGACCGCCGAACCATGCCCATCGACGGCAATGGAGTAGGTAGTGCCGGCCACCGCATTGAACGACACCCAGCTTGTTCCACCAACGTTGATGTCGTCGTTCGACGCAATGGCGGACAGACTATCGACGGTCGCGCCGGTGTAGACCGCCAGGACAGTATCGAAATTACAGTAGGCCGTGCTGAACGCTACCATGCCATTGGCCGGCGCCGTCCAGCGGAACCAGATGGAGTGTCCGCCGGAGGCTCCCGCGTGAACCGGCTCTCCGGTTTCAGCCGTTGCGCCCTGGCTGTCTGCCGTGGCCGTGCCGGAGGAGCGGCTGATGACCAGCGCATTGACGAAGTCGTCGTGCAGCGGCGCACCTGTGGCGCTGCTCGTGAAACCGGCCGCTCCCACCGATGTGGCGTGATACAGCCCTGGCACCTGAGTAGCGGACCACCGGTCCGTACTCGTACCGTCTCCGAGCTGACCATTTGAATTGGCGCCCCAGGCCCAGACGGAGCCATCGGCCTCGAGCACAACGCTGTGGAAAATCCCCCCGCTTACCGCAACCACTCCGGACAGGCCCACAGTCTGCACCGGAACGTTGCTGGTCGTGTTCGTTCCGTCGCCCAGCTGTCCGGACCCATTGTTCCCCCAGCACCAGACCGAGCCATCGGTCAGGACTGCCATGCTGTGGTATGCGCCGCCGCCCACGGCGGCAACTCCAGTCAGGCCGCTAACTTGCACTGGAAAGTTACTGTCTACGCCGGTTCCGTCGCCCAGCGCTCCAAAATTGTTCTGGCCCCATGTCCAGACGGACGTATCCGATAGAATCGCCATACCGTGGAAGGCGCCGCAGGCGATGGCGGTAACGCCCGCGAGGCCGATAACTTGCACTGGAGAAGTCGAGTCGGTGTTCGTCCCGTCCCCAAGTTCGCCAGAGCCGTTATTGCCCCAGGCCCACACGGTCCCGTCACTTAACAGCGCTATGCTAAACTGATAACCACAGGCGATTCCAACGACGCCGGATAGTCCGGCCACCTGCACGGGAGCGCCTGCATCAATGGTGGTTCCGTCGCCGAGCTGTCCGGATCGATTCGATCCCCAGCCCCAGACGGTTCCATCCGATAAGAGCGCTAGATTGAAATAGTAACCGGAGGCGACAGCGGTTACCCCTGTCAGCCCCGTGACCTGCACCGGAGCGGCAGAGTCTAGAGAGGTCCCATCGCCAAGCTGGCCGTTGCCGTTCGAACCCCAGCACCAGACCGTCCCATCCGTCCGGAGCTCCGTGGTTGAGGATATTCCTCGGGCGATGGAAGCGATGCCGGCCGGACATGTGGCCAGTACCGGCGCGGTGCGCTGGGTGGTCGTGCCGTCGCCGAGTTGGCTGTTACCATTGTCGCCCCACGCCCAGAGCGATCCTGGCGAAGCGAAGGCAGGCGTTACAGTGAGGGTAGCGAGACATAGAGACGCGACAAGACCGGCAAGGCTCCACGTCCGGCGCAGACATATTGTTGTACGGCGATCTGAGCCTCGTAAGGGCATCGATGGGTTTCGCGTGTCGACCCCTGTCGCGCGGCGGAAGAGCTCCGCAAGCGCCGCGGCCGGTGAACGCAACCCCAGAAAGTTGTTCATGTGGTGGGACATCCTTGCATAGTGTGTCGAGCTCGCATCGTGTGTCGAGGCGCATGTCGGCCTCGCTCGCGTCGCTCGTCGTGGGGGAAAGGCGTGCCCAGCGGATGCTGTGGCAGGTTCGTTGCGCATCATCACCGGATAGTGGACGGGTCGAGGCTCAGCTTCGGAACGGTCCTGCTATCGGGTGAATTGCATCTTAGAGTGGCACCGGAGCCTGAAAAATCGGGGCGTGAAGCGTTAGAGACCGTCGACATTGCCTGGATGTTCTCCTGGATCACTTGTTCCTGTAATGTGGCAAACTATTAACGAGTAGAATTACTGGCGGATGTATTCGCGATATCATATGAGGAGGACAGGTCGTAACTAATAAGATTCCCACGGACATCGGTCGCCCGAAATCGACGCCGCCCACAACAACGGAGATACTGACCGTGAACTATGCGCACCGTTCGCCATCGCCCAGGAGAGTGCAGCCGCGCGGCATTCTGTTCTCCCGGCTGAGGCTGTCTTTGGATAGGCTGATCGGCGAGCGGAAGATGCATACCGCGTACGCGGGATGGGGCGCGGACCAGATCGGCCGGTGGATCGGCGCCACGATCCTCGAAGCGGCGCTGCTCGACGATGCAGCTTCCCTACCAATGATCCGCTCGAAGGTCGACGAGCTCGTTGCTGCCCAGGATTCGGAAGGCTTTTACTATGGATCGGGCCTGCGCGCGACACCAAAGCGGTTGCGAGAGTGCTGGTTCGGCCATGGACGCGGCATCTGGAACCTGATGGAGTACCATGGAGCGACGGCGGATAAGGCTGCGCTCGCCTCGGTGCTGCGGGCCGCGGATCTTGCGGTGGCGACTCGCGACGCGTGGGAAATATCGAAACCCCTATGCGGCGGGATCGAGTCAATAGTTGGCCCGATGGCGCGCCTTGGTCAGATCACCGGCAACCAGGAGTATGTTGAATACGCGCGGTACATGGCCGATAACATTCAGCGCCAGGTAGCTCGACCCTCGCCGATCCCGACCGCGCACGTCGATCCGACGAGCCTACATACGCACGAGGAGAGGCCACTCTTCCACCACACGCACTCGTATCTGAACACGGCGCACGGGATTGTCGATCTTGCGGTCGTTACGGGCGAACAGAAGTATGTTGACCAGGCGAAGAGGGTGTTCGAGGACTCCCTTTCGAGTGTATGGCTGAATGGGGCATTTCCCGAGAGCTATGGCGACTACTACGAGCGGATCGACGAGACCTGTTCGACCGTGGATTGGATCGTGCTCGGGCTGAAGCTCTTCGCTCTGACCGGTGAGTTCCGTTACCTGGACAGTGTCGAGCTCTCCGCAATGAACCAGCTTATGTTCGGGCAGGACCACCGGGGCACGTTCACCTGCTATCGGAGCCTAAATCGGCAGCATTGGGCAGACGAGAAGAATCGCGGCTGCGCGCAGAACGAATGCTGCGCTATGTCCGGCGGTTGGGGACTGGCCCAGGTTGCGATGCATACGATCACGGAGACAGACGCGGGCCTGAGCATTAACCTGCCGTTTGAAGCCCAAGCGATTTTCGAGCGTGATGGCGGGGAGGTCCGCGCAACGCAAACCATCTGGACCTACAGTCGCGAGCTGGTGCAGACGATTCGGGTAGAGAATAGTTCCAGGAATGGGATCGACGTCCAGGTTCGCGTTCCGTACTGGTGCATTGGTCCGTCATTGCGCGTCAACGGTCAGTCCAGTTCCAGTCACGCGCACGAAGGATGGCTGGTGGTCGCGTGCCCGAACGGTTCGGACAGTTCCATCGAAGTTCGCCTCCCAATGCGGCTCGTGATCATTCCTCCTCGTCGAAACGGTCTCTCCGAGGACAGGCAATACGCCGCGGGGAACGCGGTCGAGCAGGGACTTCAGTTCGGCCCGTACGTGCTGATGTTCAACCGAGAGATGGTTCCTGAACTCAAGCCGAGAGACATTCACCTTACGGTGAACTTGGATGCGGGTGGAGAACCGTATGTCCGCCACGAGTACCCGACTGGATGGCCGGTCCAATACGGAGCGGTCCCGCTGTTCGTGGAGGCCGCGGTTCAGGATGGCGCTCCGGTACTGCTTACCCCGTGCGCCAATATGGCGATGACGGCGATTACAATGGACGATCCGTACATCATGAGGTTCGCGGGGATTGAGATCGACTATTACGGCGGCGTGCCTATAGCTTGAGCAGGAAGGCGTGCGTCTTGCCGTTGAGAGATCCGATTCCAACAATGCAGCCGCAATCGACCACGCCTCGCGCCTCCGTCAGCGTCCAGCCCGACGTTGCGGGGATAAGGTTATTCAAGTCCTGCATTCCATTGGCAACGTCCCAGAGGAATGCATGCTGTGCACCCGTTGCCGTAAGCGACTTGCCCACCACGCGGCCCATGTTATCGATGGCGAGGGCCTCGCTGGTCCCGCCGCCGAGCGTCCCGAGGTCATCCTTGTACGGGTTGATCTTCTGGTTGGGCGAGGTCGCAAATGCATGGATCTGACCACTCATAGTCGTGGAGTTTCCAACAACCTGGCCGATATCGTTAAGTGCGACCCCCTGGCTGAACGTGCCGCCTAGCGTGCCAAGGTCGTCAGAGGGAATGAGGGAGCTCAGTCCGTCGTGCCGGAACGCATGGGTCTGGCCGGAGGATGTCCCCGAGAAACCGGCGATCTGCTGCTGCTGCGCGTTGTTGATCGCCATTGCGCTGCTGGACGAACCACCAAGTGTGTTCATGTCGTCGAAACGGAGCACGTTGCGATAGTAGATGAATGCATGGTTACCGCGCTGCCCCACAATCGGACCGGCATCGCTGATGCCGTTGGCCTGGCTGATGATTCCCTGGTTTGTCTCCAGGTTATGGATCTTGTGGTCGGACGGAAACCAGATAATCGCGTGGTTGGTTCCATTGGAGTCGTCCGCGTAGCCGACCACGCTGCCATCGCCCGCGATTGCGAGCCCCACGCTGTTGCTCCCGCCCGGGAGCGTGCCCCACGCGACTGAGCTGTTCTGGTCGGGCCAGAACCTGCCGAGGTAGGAGGGGGCGGACGTCCTGATCTGGCCGGCCATCTGCATCGCATGGTTTATGGCATTGGCGTAGCTCGCCTTCACACCGGCGCCGGGGTCAAGATCGATGACACTGTAGTTGGCCTTGCCTGTGAGCGGAATCCGCCATATGCCTCTTCCGAACGTCGCCGCGTAGAGGTGTCCGGTGCCGAGCGCGGGCTTGAGCTCAGTCACCTCAACATTCGGCAGTCCGAGTGGCAGCGTCGCATTCGTCCAAGTGGCCCCGGCATCGACGGTCATGAAGGCGCCGACGTCCGTGCCGACGTACCAGGTGTGCTTGGGATCGCTGGGGTCGCGGGCGATGGTGTTCAGCTGCACGTCCGGTATCGACGTTAGTCCAGTTCCAACTACAGGGGACCAGACCCGCGACGACAAGGATGTGTCGCTGCACTGCCAGAGGTGCGCAATGCCGGTGCCGCCTAGACCGACGAGCATGCTGTTGCCGTCCGAAGGGTCGACAGAAATGGCGATGATCGGACGGCCGTTAAACACGCCGCCATCAATTTGACCCCATGAACTATTCGGGTTCGTTGAACGATACAGTTTGCTGTCTAATGAGCCGGTATAGATCACGGACCCGGCGCATCCCGCGCCCAGCGCGGTGATATACGCGCTCGACCCTGCTAGAGCCGCTCCACCGAGCGGGCCGATCCACTGCGTGGGCCGGCTGGAATCCCAGCGCCAGAGCCCCTGGACCCCGACGTATAGTATCCCGGGACTGCCTGGCAGCAGCATAAGCGGGGAGAGGAAGCCGTTCTGCTCGAAGCTGGGAGTGAAGGAAAGGCTCTGAACCGTGTTCACGCTCGCCCAGGAATCCACGGTCCGCACGATCATCTCTTTGGGGGCAGTGGGTGGCGTCGTAGTCAGGTCCTTAACCTGGTTGGCTTCGCCCGCGTACTGCGTCTTCACGTCGGTTGGATCGATGGCAGCCCACCCGCCGTCGCCCCCGGCAACATCCAGCCAGTTGCTGAAGCTTCCGAGTGTTGCGGGCGACGCGTTATCCTGCGAGCCTCCGAGTAGTACGGGAGTTGCTCCCGGGTGCAGATCAAGATGGTAGAACTGAGTGATGCCGAGAGTCGCGTTTAAGGAGCGGAACGACCATGTGTCTCGCGTCGGGAAGTAGAACAGATGAAATATTCCACCGTCGTTTCCTACCAGCATGTCGTTTGGGTCCGCGGGATTTACCGCCCAGGCGTGCTGATCGTTGTGAATCAGTGAATTCGTCGCATAGCTCGGGCCGCCGATACTGCGCCAGGTCGCACCGCCGTCTATCGACTGCATCACATCGATCAGGCCGACATAGACGGCGTCAGACTTTACACCCATCGTGTTCGTATAGGTGGAGCAGCCGATAAAGTAGTCGTAATTGGACTGAGACCAGTTGTACGGTGTCGTCGTGAAGTTCGGAGTAAGGTTGGCCCAAGAGCTGCCGTTCGTCGTGCTCTTCAGGACCTTGTTGTCGGTTCCAGCCAGCACATAGAGGGTTTTCGCGTCAACCGCGGAGGCGGCGATATCAATGCCGACCTGCATATTGGTTGATAGCGGAAGCCGAGTTGCCGTTTGCCAGTTGATGCCCCGATCCGTCGACACATACAATCGGTTTCCATGAAACGCGTCGTAAGCGCAGGCATAGTAGACACGGCTGTTGGTCGCATCAGGGATGCTGTATACGATATCCGTCCAGTGAGACTGCAGGGGAAAGGCAGGTTTCCAATTGTTGCCGTTATCGATGGACCTCCATATAAGGCCAGTAGTTGCGCCAGTAATGGGGTCATCCCACCCCGTAACCGCCATTACGAGGCCCGGTTGTTCCGGATCCACGACGATCTTGTGGACGACGGTCTGGCCAAATCCACTCGTGTCAAGTTTCGTCCATGTCGTGCCGCCATCCACCGTCCGCATGATGCCGCTATAGCCGATAATGTATCGCTGCCCGCCACCGTTAAAGAAAGGATCGCTCGTAGACACGAACAAGGTAGCGGGTCGTTTGGGATCGAGGGCGATGCTGCCTGTCTGCTGAAACTGCCATGAGAGCGTGTCGCTGAGTGGAATCCACCTGCCTCCGTTGTTAAAGGTCTTCCAGACTCCACCTCCCGCCGTGGTGATGTAGTACGTTCCCGCCTGGCTTGGATCAAACGCAATACCATTGACGCGCCCGCTCAGGACCTGTGTCCCGAAGTACTGCCGGTACGGCGGCGGGAGATTGGTCGGACCGACGAACTGCCATTTTGGCCCAATGCCGGGCGCCAGGGCGTGAGTCACGCCCGTGGTCCTCAACCTGGCAGCCGGCATATGATCCCGATGATCGGCTGCCCGCGCCCAGAAGCTCCAATCCACGGAGTCGTTGGGCGTTGCGCGCAACTGGAGGTAGTAAAGATAGGACTCAAGGAAGTCGTTCTTCTCGTTCTCAGGCTCTCCATTTGCCTCGCGGCCAGGTATTGTTACAGCGGACTGCTGCCGTGTCTTTCGCTTGCTCGCCAACGTGCGCTCAATAGAGTGTTTGCCGGTGCGTCTGACGCCGGTCGCCCTTGTCGACTTGCGGTCGGATTCGGTCTTTGACGGGTCTGCGGCGTCGCGTTCGTCCGTGTCTTCGCGTTGTCGCTTAGTGATTTCCCGCTTCACGGACGAAATGGAGTTTGGAAAAAAGCCATGAGTTCGTCGCACGGTTGCTTTTGAGCCTGGCGCGTGCCGATCATCCGTGGGGGCATGAGCTCGCGTTGCCGCGTTGTCATGATCAGGGCCATCGGCACGGGTCTGAACGGAAAGGCAGAGGATAATACCTGTTGCGAGTGGGCAGATGAGGGGGAATAACTTCATCAATTTCATAGAAATATGTCCATAGTCCTGAACGGTGTTACTGCGCTCGATTTTGTATCGCTCGCGCGATCCGGCCGAGCACGGATTCTAGATTACCATGCGGAGGTCAAGAATCCGAAGGCTGTTAGCCCGGATCATTCTTGCGTAGATCGTTTGACCGGCAGTAGGGCGCGGGCGTAGCTTGCCCGTACGGGTCCCACGCCGACCGGGTTTATCGATAATCCGGGTCAGGTAAACGGATTGGGCCGGGAGGATTCTCGACCTGGCCTTTTGACCGTGAGGCAATAAGATGAGTGATGATCAAACGGCCATACGACCGCCCGGCGAGACCGAGCCGTCGCTCGCGTGGGTCAAGCCCTACTATACGCGGGCAGGAGAGTATTGGGGACCAACCGGAGTGGAGCAGCGACACCGCGAGCGATTGGCGACGCTAACGCGCTTATGCGGGACCCAGGCGATGCGGATACTAGAGCTGGGCGCGGGAACGGGAGAGGTCGCTGCGATCATGGCGGACGCGGGACATGCGGTGGTCGCTGTCGAGTTCAGTCCGACGCGCGCTCCCAACATTCGGGCGCTGGCGCGGCGGCCCAGGGAGGGCTCGCTCACCGCCCTGGAGGAGGATTTCTATACATTTGTGCTTCCTGCCGAGTTCGACGTCGTCTGTTATTGGGACGGCTTCGGCATCGGTTCGGATGCCGACCAGCGGCGCCTGCTGCGAAGAATCGCAGTCGAGTGGCTAAAGCCTGGAGGGCGCGCTCTCATCGATGTGTTCAATCCGTTCCGGTGGGCTGTTGAAACCGGTAAGGAGTGGCGACTCGACCGCAACCATGTCAGCCATCGTTATCGGCAGCGACGGAGATTTGATTTTGATCCCGTTCACGGATGCTTGTTGGACGAGTGGTGCCCCATCGACGATGATACGGGAGTCTGCGACGAGGCCCGCGCAATAACTCAACGGATACGCTGCTATAGTCCGGTCGATCTGCGACTTCTGCTGGAGGGAGCCGGGTTATCGCTTGAAGGTGTGGAAATGGATGGGACGGCTCTGAACGTCGAGGCGGCTGGACACACCTCAGAGGCAGCGCTATGGACTGCCTGGAGCTACCTGGCTGTTCTCGATAGGATCGATGTGCTTGGCGCCGGTCAACTGCGTTAGGTCCAGCCAGCCGTAGACGACCTCGGGTAGAAGATGGCCGGCGTCCTCGATCTCGCGTTCGATCACTACCTGGCCGCCGAGCGCCTCGTAGAATGCCCGGGCCGCGCCATTTGACTTGAGTACGCCGATGTGCAGCGTGGTCATTCCGTGTTGCGCCATCCAACCTGCGATTGCCCCGACAAGCTGGCGGCCGTTTCCGTGTCCCTGATGATCGGGATGAACATATAGAACGTAGATCTCTCCAGCACTGCAGCTGTCCGCCACGGAGGATTTGTCTCCCATTGCTACGGCGACAACCCCCCCTGCGCCATTCTCTGCTACGAAGACGCAGGCTTGTGGTGAAGTCAGGTCTTCAATACTGCGGAGCGTTCGTTCCCAGCCTAGTGCTGAAACCTCGTAGGTCCAGTTCTTCTGCCTCCACTCCCATACCTCGTCAGGTATCATCCCACGATGAGCGGCCAGAAACGTGTCGACGATAACGTGGGACATGGCGTCGGCATCGGAGAGATTTGCTTCGCGTATTGAGTAGTAGGTTGCTGAGTTTGGCATTATATTCCTGGATGGTTCGCTACGGGGCCGTGAAAAGGTCGTTAGCGGGGCTATCACGGGCATCATGTCCCGACATTCCGTCACTTGTAGCTCTCATATGGGTCCGGCGGCTCGGCGAGCGGTGTGAACTGTACGAGCTGATCCTCTCGAACCTCCGCGCGAAAGATCGCTATGTCGAGACCGGGGTGGTTTCTGCGCATGCCGCGGAGGATCTCTAGCAGATCCTTCTCGTGCTGCGCGTGGATCTCCGCGCGTGAGGCAAAGGGCATCTTGCGCAGGTAGTCCGCGCACGTGGCTTCCAGCGGCCCGGAGTTCGGCAGCGGGCCGTGAAATACCAGGACTACGCGCTCGATTCCGTGCCGCTCAATCAGGAACGCTGTCTCCTGCCGAAACTGGTCGCCGCGGAAATAGGATAGGGTGCTGCCAGCAAGGGCGCCCGGACCTCCCGGCACATACATCCTGTCGTAGTCGACTATGCCGAGGTGCTGCCGCAGGAACTCGTCGAGAGCCTCCTGATAGCGCCCGTCGGAGCAGGCGACCACCAGTACGTGCGGCCGCTCGATCCGCCAGAAGGCCGTGCTTACGAAGGGCTCACGTTCGTCTTGTATAGGGATTGAGGACGGAATCGGTCAAGTCCTGTTCAGTCAACGCATACGGACGACAAATCGTCCACTGCCGGCCCAATTATACCGAATTGTCGCGAAACCGATCACTTCGTGATCATCGCGGACCAAGTAACACACCGCTTTGGGTTCCGGGTGCCGGCGATAGGCCATGGAAAGTCTACCCGGGAGGCCGACCGTTCATGCGGACCGCGAATTCGCGTTACTTTTGCGAATAGGGTCCGTTAATAGTATAATGGAACTGCGACGCTCCGAGACGATGGCGGCCAGGGCGGGCCGACGCGCGGGTGTCGCTTTTGCGGACTCTTCGGAGGAGGCGCAGCAGTTGATCTTTCTCTATATCATGGCGGCAGGGCTTATTGGACTGTTGCTAATGGCATTGCCCGGCATGCAGCAGCACGGGCATGCCGGCATCGCGCCGCACTCGCATGGCGGCCTTCGTCTTGGACATGGACACGGGGCTCCGGCCTCCGGAAACGCCGTCCCTGGAGCACACGCCGCGCACGCGCTTCCTCAGGCGGCCGGGGGCACGCATGGAGCCGGCGCGGCGCGCGGTATAACGGCCGGCGAGGGCGCTAACCCCGGCTTCGAGATGATGCGTTTGATCCCGTCGCCTCGAGCGATCTTCAGTATACTAACTCTCTACGGCGCGTTCGGCTATGCTTTCTACTCCACGTTCCACGTCTGGATGGCCGCGGCGCTTATTGCGCTTGTTCCGGCAATCGCGATCGAACTTCTCGCCGTCCGACCGCTCTGGAACCTGATGTTTCGGTTTCAGGGTGTGCCCACGACTCCGATCGAGGGACTCGTCCTGTGCGAGGCGAAGGCCGTTACGCCGTTCAGGAACGGCAAAGGAATTGTCGCCATTGAGCATGACGGGCAGATCGTTCAGTTCAGCGCGCGACTTCAAGAAAGTCATTCGAAGGTTCCGGTGAAAGTCGGCGACTCTCTTTGTGTGGAAGATGTTGATTCCGCAAAGCAGCGGATGCTGGTTTCGGTCAAGCAGGTTCTATAGCGTCGCGGTGTGGCACGCGAGCGCACCTGACAAATCGAGTAAGGGCCGGGTCGCGGTGGAGCGGATCCGGGCGCCTTTTTGCCGTTTGGGCATCATAGGGTTGTTACTGGACCTGGGCGATTGCCCGGTCCGCGAATTGTGGAGGGTGACATGTATCCCATTATCTGGATTCTTGCGGGGCTGGTCGCTGTATTCGGTCTACTGCCGATTATCGTTAACGCATTTCTACGGAATGTCGAGGCGGGCGAGATCCGTCTCGTAAGCTGGATGGGCGGTGGAATGTCTATCTATCGCGGACCCTGCAAAGCGATGATGATCCCTCTGCTGACGGTCAGTAAGGTAATCCCAGCACAGGCGATCAATGTGGACATCGAGATCACCGATCAGACCGCCGATCTAGACGCGAATGGCCGGCCCGCGCCAGTCAAGGTCACGGTTAAAGCCTCCGCTATCGTAAGCGTCGGCGAAGTCGATCAGATGGTCAATACTGCTGCCAACAAGTTCTTCTCGAAGCCACTTGCGGAGCAGCTCTCTACATTGACTGACGTCCTCTCGTCCGCCGGTCGCCGCGCGATCAACCTTTTGAAGCACGACCAGTTGTTCAACGCGCGCAGTGGCCCGGCGCCTACCGGCGTAGCCCTCGTTGCACAGGACGTGACGGCGAACAATGCGCTCGTTCTGCGTGGAGACGACGATGAGTTGGCAGTGATCATCAAGGATGCGTGTTCGCGAGAACTACTCGACCTGGGCCTGTCGTTCAACAGCCTCAATATCAAGGCGGTTCTGAGCGAAGTTGCCGAGGCGCGACGGCGTGAGTCCGCCGCTCGGGCGAAGGCGAGCGCCGATGTCGTTCAGGCCCAGGAGGAGCAGCGAGCCCGCATCGCGCAGCTCGAGGCCCAGCAGAAGGTAAACGATCAGGAGAAGAACCTGAACATGCAGATCGCCTCGAACGGAGCCTCGATTGCGCGGGCCGAGGCCGAGAAGCAGGCCGCCGTCCGGGAGCAGCGCGAGGCGGAGCTGGCGGCAAGCCAGATTACGCAGGCCCGCGCCGACGCCGAACAGAACGTCATTCAGCAGGAGGCGGAAGGGCGAGCGCAGGCGGCCCGCATTCTCGCGATCGCGGAGGCGGAGTCCTCGGCGATCCGTTTGAAGGCCGAGGCGCTCATGTCTTCGGGGCAGGCCTACCTGGACCTCCGGCGGCTTGAGATGGCGCCGGCTCTCACGCGCGAGGTCGCCGGAGCGCTCGCGAACGGCCAGTTTGTCAACTTCGGAACGAGTGGAGAGGGCGGCCACAGCGCGGCGGCTTCGGGCTCCGACGATGTCATGCGGGTCGTACAGACGTTGATGGCGGCCCAGGTGATCACCGGCGGGAATGGCATCGGCTCACAGAATAATGGCGGCAGGCAGGAGGCGCGAGTACGTGAAGAGACTATGTCGCAAGACACCTCTCCCGCGCGACCACAGGTTCCAGTACTCCCCAGCCAGCCCGTACGGCCCTCGCCATACCGGAAGAGCTGATCTGGCGTTTTGACGCCGCCCCAACAGTATCATGCAACCCTTAGTCGGAATGACCACACAACAGCTGGAGACGGCGGCGCGGGAGGCCGGGCAGCCGGCCTATCGCGGCAAGCAGCTTGCCGCCTGGGTCTATCGGCGCGGAGCTGAGACTATCGATTCGATGACGGACCTGCCGCACGAGTTCCGCAGGAGTCTCGGAGAGAGCCATGTCGTAGGCATGCCGCAGGTCACGCATGAGGAGCGCTCCGCCGACGAAACCGTAAAATACCTGTTGTCGATGGCCGATGGGCAGTCGATCGAAAGCGTCTACCTGCCCTACGAGCAGCGCGTTTCCGTTTGTCTTTCGACTCAGGTAGGCTGCCCCGCCGGCTGTACGTTCTGTGCCACCGCACAGGGCGGATTGGCGCGCAACCTGACGGCAGGCGAGATCGTAGGCCAGCTGCTCCGAATGCAGCTCGCGACCCAACGCCGGATCTCCCACGCCGTCTATATGGGAATGGGCGAACCATTGTGGAACTATGATGCCGTCGTTGCGAGCCTTCGACTGTTGGGGAGCGAAGTGGGAATGTCGTTCCGCAATCTCACGGTGTCGACGGTCGGCGTGGCGCCCGGTATCCGCGCACTGGCGGCCGAGAACCTGCCGATAACGCTCGCCCTATCGCTCCACGCGCCAAACGATGCGCTTCGATCCACGCTCATTCCGACGGCACGCAAATGGAAGCTCGACGAGATCCTGGAGGCGTGCGCGGAGTACACCGGGCAGACGCATCGCAATCTCACCTTCGAGTACCTGCTCATCGGCGGCGTGAATGATAGCCCGGAGCAGGCTCGCGAGCTGGGATCGCTGCTCAAATCGAAGAAGCTGCCCGGAAACGTGAACTTGATTCCCTTCAACTACGTGGAAACACCGCAGGGCTTCCGCCGGCCCACGCGAGAAAGCGTGGCGAGGTTCCGCGAGGAGTTGGAGAGGTCCGGCAGGATCGTGACACAACGGATGACTCGCGGCCACGCGATTGCCGCGGCGTGCGGCCAGCTGCGCCGATCACTCGCCTCGCCGGGGCCTTCAGTCATACCGCTTGCCGCGGTCGGCGGGACGGTGTGCGCCAACGGCACGTGAGATGTAGTCGACGCGACTGGATGGACCGGATACGAATCGACCTGGACGGTCGGGCGACGCACCAGGAATGGCTTCGGAACAGGATGGTGGCGTCCGTGAGTTGGAATAGAGGGATCAAACGGACCCGGAACTGCTCATTGCGGCGGTTGGTGCCTGGCACGTTCGCGTCTTCAGGCGGAACGGCAGTTGCTGGGCTCCTGGCCGTGGCGTTTGCTTGCGCCGGTTGCGGCGGCCTGAATACTGCTGTCGTCGTGCCTCCGGCCACGGCGGCCGACAGACCGGTGGCGATCTCGAAACACCCGCTGGACAGCATTGGGAAGGTCAACGGACGCGGCTGGCATCTACCGTGGTATCGTCGCGATCCGATGCACCCAAACGGCCCTCCCATTCCTGTTCTCATCGCCGAGGCGCAGACGGGAGAGATGACGCGGCGCAACGGCAATCCCGAAATCGTGATGCGCAATGTGCAGGCCAGGCTCTATCAAAAAGGAATCTATGCCGCGGATGTCCATGCTGCCAAGATCCGCGCAAATCAGCAGGATTCAAAGGTCTACGCGAGCGGCGGCTGCCGGGTGAATTCGATCCTGAACCCTGCAGACACCGTCCTGACCGCGGATAGAATCACATGGGAAACGCAGAACACCCGCTTTGTCGCTGAGGGCAACGCGCGTGTCGAACGGCGTCCACGCAACGGCGACGTCCCGATCACGCAGGAGGGCGGAAAGATCGTGTACGACCTGGAGCATAACACGGTGTCGGTATTGTGAAGAACCGTATGAAGGACCTCCGAAATCACCAGTTGCGGGCCGTGCTGATCGCGGCTCTTGTTCTGGCGTCCACGGCAAGGGCAGCACTTGCTGAGCGGCACGGTGGGCGCCGGCAGGCGAATGCCGCGAGCCAGTCCCGTCCATCCGGTGAGACGAAGCGGCTTGGCATCGGCGACGTGAAGTTCTACGGGTTTACGTCGGGAACCGTTGCGACTGACCTCTCCACGGCGACGCTTACCGGGTCGAACACGATGGTTGAAATGCCGGTCAAGAGCAGCGGCGCCCTGATCAAGATCCACGCGGATGAGATCAAGGTGACGGGCGGCAACAGGCCGGCAACCGCTCGCCTGGATCTCCGCGGCCATCTTCGATACGAGGTTACACAGCCTGTGCCGGAAGGCGCGCGCGGACTGAGCGGGACCGCGGGCCGAGGGGAGTTCAAGCGCGAGACCAACCTGATCGAGCTTTCGGACGACGTCGATTGCAGTTTTGCAGACACGCGCCTCGACGGTCCAGGCGCTCTCCACTCGGGATCCGTGACGGTTGACGTTGGATCATCGCCATACGTGTACGTGCTGGCGGGCAATAGCGGGACCAACGATATTCGGTTTTCGCCGCGGCAGCGCGACCCCAAGGCAAGCCCGGAGAGCCAGATCGGCCTCGTTCATGTGACGCATTGGGATACCGGCACGTTTCAGACCGGCAAGATCGCCAGGTTCGACGGCGCTCTCGTGATCGCCGACCTGAGGAGCAGGTCCGGGTCTCCCGAAGCACAGCTCAAGGCCCACCACATCGAGGGGAATTTCGGCCCTGCGGGCGAGATAGTCCGCGCCAGGGCAAACGACGGTGTCCACTACCGCATCGAGAGGCCGATGACCCGAAGCCTTGCGGACGGCAAGGTCGAGGAGGGGCGGCAGCAGGTGACCGGTACCAGCAATGAGGCGCTGTACGAGCCGGATGCCGGCCGATTCACGCTCGACGGAGAGATCGACGCGACGATCATCAACACGCTTTCCCTGGCGGAGCCGGCCAGACTGCTCGCTTCGCGGCTTGTCGTAACGGACGTCGGGCGAGGCAAGGAACACAGAGCGCTGCGGTTTGAACTGACCGGCGCTCCCAACAGGCGCCGCCTGACATTCACGCCGCGCGCAGCCGAGCAGGCTCCCGACGCCGCGAAAGCGGTTGGCGCTCCGGTCTTCACGCTTGGCTCCATCGTACTGACCGGATTCGAAAAAGCCGTTTTGGAGCCGGGGCAGAGCATCGACGTGGTCTCTGATGGCAAACAGCTGCTCCTGTTGGACACGTCCGATGCCAGGACGCACTCGGCTTCTCACATGGAGACCCACCACTTCGTCGCCCATCTCTCCGAATCCGGCGCCATAGCGGACGCCGAGACCGGAGGGCCCGTCACATTTCACATTCAACAGCCCGGTCCCGTGACCGCGGCAAAGCCTGCGCCGGGCGCCGCGTCGCAGTCGCAATCACTGGACGGGAACGCGGCTAAAGCGGTCTATCACACGGCGGCGCAGGGACGGTCGATCGCGCTGCACGGCCCGTTCACTGCCAGAGTTACCGATCCAGCGCATCTGCTCGGTCCGGGCTCTGTTAAAGGTGAGAAGGACGACACGCTCTCCCTCGATCTCGTCACGAGGGAGTTCGACTTCCAGTCGACCAATCAGACAATCGTGCTGGACTTCACTCCCAGGCCTCTGCCCACAAGCCAGGATAAGCCCACACCGGTCCCGCCGGCCGGGAAGAGGAAGCAGTAGATACCGCTTGGAGATCACCACCGTCAATCTAGTGAAGCGGTATCGCGGGAAATCGCGGCCAGTCGTGAATGGGATCAGCCTGGAGGTCAAGCAGAGTGAGGTCGTCGGCCTACTCGGACCGAATGGCGCGGGCAAGACCACTACCTTCTATATGATCGTGGGACTAGTCAAGCCGAACAGCGGCACGGTGCTCCTTGACAATGTGGACATCACCCGATTGCCGATGTACCGGCGAGCGAAGGCAGGCATCAGCTACCTGCCGCAGGAGGCGTCTGTCTTTCGCAACCTCACTGTCGAAGACAACCTGAAGCTGGTGCTGCAGATGCAACGCATGTCGTCTGCCGAACGCAAATCGCGGTGCGACAGCCTGCTCGAAGACCTCCATATCACGCGGATCCGCCATAGTCTGGGCAGGGAGCTGTCGGGCGGGGAGCGCCGCCGCGTTGAGATTGCGCGTTCGCTCGCCTCCGATCCCAAGTTTATCCTGTTGGACGAGCCGTTCACCGGCGTCGACCCAAAGGCGATCGAGGATATCGAGATCATTATCTATCGTCTCTCGAAACGCGATAAGATCGGCATCCTGATCACCGACCATAACGTGGAGGCCATGCTCCGCATCACGGAGCGCGCCTACATCATTGCCGATGGCGAGAAGAGGTTCGAGGGTCCTTCCGATCAGTTGCTGGATAACGCGGATGCCCGCGACTCCTATTTCGGGGAGCACTATGGGCAGTCGCGCAATTTTGCGCGGGAGGCTGCCGAGGCAGAGCTGCGGAGGATGTCGCCACATTTCGATCCGGGCAGCCTCGATCTGCCGCCTATCACGGAAGCAGTCGGCGAGGACGAGCCGGCGAACCCGGAGGCGGATCGACTATGAGGATTCTAGATCGCCTCATCTGGCGCGAGCTGATCGGCCCGTTCATCACGGGCATGTTCATGTTTCTTGCCATGGTGTTCGCTGCCGGTTCACTCTTCCAGGCGGCCGATTGGCTTCTTAAGGGCATTCCCCCGATCCAGGTGCTTAAGCTCGTTGTCTTGAGTCTGCCCAGCGTCATAACGCAGACGTTTCCCATGGCGATGCTGCTCTCGGGGCTGCTGGGCTTCGGCCAGATATCCTCCAACCGCGAAGCCGTCGCGCTCTTCGCGGCCGGCATCAACTTCATGCGAATGTCGCGCGTGGTGGTGCTGATGGGCGCGGGCGTCAGTCTGGCCGCGTTTTTGTGGAACGACTATGTTGTTCCACCGGCGAGCACGGCCTTCTGGGACCTGAAAACGGAGGTCTTCCGGCACATCGAAAAGTCGGACAAGCCCTTTTATTTCAACAGGGAGCGGAAGGACGGGAAAGGCATCGAGGAGGCCATCTCGATACAGGGCGGCTATGATGCGAACGAAAGAATTCTAAAGCACGTCACAATAACTGTCTACAGTAGCGATCCGGCTCGGCCCGGCCAACCGGCGGCGATCCTGTATTGTGATCGAGCGCACCCCATTGACGACAGCGGCGTGAACTGGACTTACTACGACGGCTTTGCGATCCCGATCGTACCGGACAAGACGACCGGCCGGGTCGAAAACTCCATGCCGCTGAGTTTTCATGACATACAGTCCTCACCCGAAACGGGCGTGATCGGGAAGAGCTTCGACGACGTACTGCGTGCCGACATCACCGATCCGGACCGCATGAGCTTTCACGAGCTCCGCAAGGAGATCTTGAAGGACAAGAGCAGAGGAATGGACACTCGAAGCAACGAGGTCAACCTCTACGGCAAGATCGCCCTCCCCCTGGCGAGCTTCATTTTTGGGATCGTGGGAGCCGCGCTCGGCCTCACGACCAGGCGCGGCGCAGGCAAGACCGTTGGCTTCGGGATGGCCATCGGCATCGTGTTTCTCTATTGGGTGTTCTACCATTCCATGTTCGTTGTCGGTAAGAGCGGTGGTCTTCCTCCGATGCTGGCAAGCTTCCTGGCGGATATCGTCGGAGCCGCGGTCGCCGTAGTTCTTGCATATCGCGCGTCTCGTTAATCCGCGAGTCGCGCCAGAGGGACCTCACAATGTTCTGGACAGTGCTCGCCATGCTGCTTCTAGTAGTAACCGGCGGGTTTATATCTTACTATGGCGACCTTCAGGGAAGGCGCTGGGGAAAGAGGCGTGTCTCGTGGTTCGGTATGCGTCCGAAGCATACCGCTATCCTCATCACGAGCCTCACCGGCGCAATGATCGCCCTGCTCAGCGTGGTAGCCGTAATGATCGTCTCACCGAATGTACGGCATGTCGTTCTGCGCGGCGAGGCGGCGATCAACGACAATATCCGAATTCGCAAGCAGAACGAGCTCATTCTCAAGAAGATGTCCGGTCAATATGCGGACCAAGAGGCGAAGCTGGACGACACATTGAAGCAGGTCGCTATAGCGAAGGCGCGAAACGATGCTACAAAGGCAATGAACTCCGATCTTGAGAAACAGAAATCCGCACTCGTTGGCGCGAACATGGATTATCAACGCAGGAACGCCCTCCTGGATCG
>JBBQVV010000023.1:0-30480 GCA_038211235.1 Chthonomonadales bacterium
GCAAACAAACTCTGGCTGGCGCCTAGAGAGGGAGGCACCGCGCTGCCGCTCGCGACGCCGCCGGGCCACGTATTGCTCCCGAAATTCAGTCGGGACGGCACGATGCTCGCCTTCACCGGCAACTACGATGGCAACCCGGACCTGTATACGATTCCGACCCTGGGCGGACAGCCGTTCCGCGTGACGCACCACCCGTCAGAGGAGCGCCTATGCAACTGGGCTCCCGACGACAGGCTGATCTTCTCGAGCAACGGCCTCTCGGGCCAGGCGCGGGTAGATCAGCTCTATGTGGTCTCAGCGCGCGGAGGACTTCCGGAGAGGCTGCCGGTTCCTTACGGCAATGATGCCGCCGTCAGCGCGGATGGACGCTATCTCGCCTACACCCCGTCGACGACCGATTTCCGGACGTGGAAGCGATATCGTGGCGGCTGGGCTCAGGATATTTGGCTGTTCGACCTCCAGACCAAGACGGCGAAGAGGATCACCGACTGGGAAGGTACCGATACGCTGCCGATGTGGCATGGCTCGACCGTCTACTATCTATCCGATGGCGGCCCGGAACATCGGCTGAATATCTGGCGCTATGATACGAAAACCGGCCAGCGCCAACAGGTTACCCGCCTCGCGGAATACGATGTGAAGTGGCCTTCGATTGGTCCCGGGCCCGCAGGCGCCGGCGAGATCGTCTTCCAGTATGGGCCGGACATGGATCTGCTGGATCTCGGAACGAGGCAGGTTCGTTCCGTGCCTGTCCGCATTCCCGGAGACCAGAGCGACAGCCGAGCCAGAGCGGTCGATGCGAGCCATTTCATTACGGACTGGAGCCTCTCTCCGAGCGGAAAACACGTTGCGATTGCCGCGCGCGGAGACATCTGGACGGCGCCAGTGAAGGACGGCACGCCGCGCGACTTGACCCGGACGAGTGGAGTGGCCGAGCGAACGCCTGTCTGGAGTCCCGATGGGCGATGGATTGCCTACTTCTCGGACACGACCGGTGAGTATGAGGTCTATCTTAGGCAGTCGGACGGACAGGGCGAAACGCGCCAACTGACCAAGGACGGAGCAGCGTTCCGCGTTGCAATGGTATGGTCGCCGGATTCCAAGGTGCTGACCATTGCCGATAAGACCGGCACGCTGCTCCTCATGAATATCGCAAGCGGGCAGCTAAAGCAGGTGGATCGAGATCCGATGGCCAACGGTATCGCGCCCTCGTGGTCGCCGGACAGCCGCTGGTTCACCTACGCGCGTAACGAGCCTCCTAACGTGCAGTCCAACTCGATCTACATCTACAGCATCGAGAGCGGACAGACGAAGCGGGTGACGAGCGGCATGTTCTCCGATTCGCAGCCGGTGTTCGACCACAAAGGCGACTACCTCTATTTCACGAGCTCCAGAAGCTTTCATCCGCAGTATGATGACAACGGAGCGACCTGGATCTACAGCGGGACGCAGGTGCTCGTCGCGGTCCCGCTGCGTAACGATGTTGCGTCTCCGTACCTGCCTAAGTCCGACTCCGAAGCGTTTGGGGACGAGAAGAAGCCGGACAAGAAGGCCGAGGCGCCCGCCCCCCTGCCACCCAACTTTGGCGGAGTCCTTCTGCGGGCCATGTCCTCTCCTCTTCCCTCTCTCCTGGTGGCCGCGGACGACCCGGTCTCGGGAGATTGGAAGGGAATGGGCGGGCAAGTCGCATTCACCCTTCATCTGACGCTTGGCGCGAACAACGTGGTGACGGGAACGGTGGACTCGGATCAGGGCGGCGGCAATATCACCGGCTCATACGATCCCGCGAAGAGGGAGTTGAACCTGGTCGCAAAGATCGCCAACGGTCCTGATGTCGTGATTACGGCAACAATCGACGGCGCGAAGATGACCGGCAACGCTGTCGTGATGAATCAGACCCTTCCGCTGCAGGCGGAGCGTGTCGGCGGAGCCGCGGGAGGTCCGGCGGCGGGCGCGCCTGCAGCGAGTCCTGGCGCCGTGCCGGCAGTGCCTGCTAAGCCGGTCCACGTGACAATCGATTTCGATGGAATCGAGTCGCGCGCCATCGAACTGCCGGTGAGGGCCGGGCGGTTTGGTGGCCTCGCTGTAAACGATCGCAACCAGCTGGTATTTGTCCGGCTGGCGGCGCCCGGCACCGAGGGCGAGGTCGGCATCAAGCAGTTCGACATCACTGACGAGAAGAAGAAGGAGGAGCTGATCGCCGCGGGAGCGACAGGCTTCGACGTGACCACAGACGGTAAGAAGCTGCTCGTGGTCCGGGGCAGCTCGGCAGCGGTTCAGGACGCGCACACGGGGGCCACCGGCGACCCGGTCGTGACATCGGGAATGATGGTAACAATCGATCCGAGAGCAGAGTGGAAGCAGTTGTTTGATGATGCGTGGAGGATCGAGCGCGACTTCTTCTACGATCCTAACATGCACAGCGTGAACTGGAAGGCCGTGCACGACCAGTACGCAAAGATGCTGGACGCGAGCGCGAACCGCGACGATGTGGGTTACGTGATCAGCGAGATGATCTCCGAGTTGAACGTAGGACACGCCTACTACGGCGGCGGAGATGTGCCGCCGGAGCCAAGCGTCTCAGTTGGAATGCTCGGCGCGGACTATGCCCTGCAGGACGGCGCCTACCGGATCACAAAAATCTATTCCGGTGCGCCCTGGGACGTCGATGCGCGAGGTCCGCTGACACAGCCGGGCGTTAAGGTCAAGGCGGGCGACTATCTGCTTGGCGTCAACGGTGCCCCCGTCGACGTGACACAGGATCCGTGGGCAGCCTTCGTCGGCCTCGCGGACAGGGTCGTTGCGATCACCGTCAGCGATAAGCCCAAGCTTGACAGGAGCGCTCGCGAAGTGACGGTGCGGCTGGAAAGCAGCGAGCACAACATACGGTATCGGGCCTGGATCGAGAAGAACCGCGCCTACGTATCGGCACAGACGGGAGGGCGCGTCGGATACATCTATGTGCCAAATACCGGTATCGACGGGCAGGACGACCTCGTTCGGCAGTTTGCTGGCCAGATGGGCAGGGACGCGCTCATCATCGACGAGCGCTGGAACGGTGGAGGCCAGATCCCCGACCGGTTTATCGAGCTGCTCAATCGTCCCGTCAGCAACTATTGGGCACGTCGTGACGCAGTCGATCTGATGTGGCCACCGATCTCCAGCCAGGGTCCGAAGTGCATGCTGATCAACGGCCTGGCAGGTTCGGGCGGAGATGCCTTCCCATGGCTGTTCCGCAACGCGAAGATGGGCAAGCTGATCGGCACGCGGACCTGGGGCGGCCTGGTCGGTCTATCGGGCAATCCGGGCTTGATCGATGGCGGCGGCGTGACCGTGCCGACCTTCGCATTCTACAAGCTGAACGGCACGTGGGCGGTGGAGGGTCACGGCGTGGATCCGGACATCGAGGTGATGGACGACCCGGCGCTGATGACTCAGGGCGGCGATCCGCAGCTGGATGCAGGCATCAAGGAGATGCTGACCGAGCTTAAGAGATCGCCCTATACTCCTCCCAAGCGCCCCGCCTATCCGAACCGTTCGGGCGTCGGCGTCCTGCCGAAGGACAGGTAGCGCCGGCGAGTTGCTTCCTGGAAAACAACCGGCGCTGTCTAAGGTAAATCGACCATGGATTGATCGATATAGCACCATTGCCAATCCTCACCGGGTTCGAACGACTGGATGATCGGATGTCGGGTCGCGTGGAAGTGGCGCGTTGCGTGCTTGTTCGGAGACGAATCGCAGCAGCCGACGTGTCCGCACGTCAGGCAAAGACGCAGATGGACCCATTGGCCGCCGATGCGAAGACAGTCTTCGCACCCTTGCGCGCTCGGCGTTACGTGCTGAATCTGGTCGGTGTGCGTGCATGGCATGATAGACAGTCCACTCTTCCTTTAGCTCTGGCATCGCACTTTGTGAAGGCAGATGGTAGACGGCAGGCCGCAGACGGGATGATGAAGCCGCGGACATGGATAAGTTATACCTTGTGTGCGAGAGCACCCTGAGGAACCACGTTGCGCGGAAATGGACGCACAGGCCGTTGCACCATGGTACCGCGTATCTCATGAACGCTCCTCAAGGTGTGCGAAAACAAAGGAACAGAGGTTTCAGTCGGCCCGTCTTCCAGCTACCCTTCTCCCTGGCGGATACCGCGGCACATAACGTCCTGATTAAAGCATGGTTCACTTGCTGCCGCTCCGCCATTTGGCAGTCGGGCCAACAACAAGGGAACACTCTACCGCTCGTCAGCGGTCGGAGCGGTTACGACGGGACAAATCGACATGAAACTACGAACAATGTATCTTGGTGCGGTTCTGACGATTGCCATGGCAGCGCTCGCCGGCTGCGAAACGACGGTCGTCAGCCCACCGGAGACTTCGACCCACACGACGACCGTCCTTCCAGGCAAGCATACCAATACGGTTGTACGGGTGCCGGGACCATCGACAAACACCAATACCACAACGAATACGACGACGGAAAAGACAACCGTCATTCCGGACAGCTCCGACAGCTCCGCCGATACAAGCACGACGACCCATACCGAGAAGACGACGACTCAACAGCCGTAGGCCGGGTCTGCGCCCTTGCGCGACGCCCGGCGCTACAAGCTCGACTGCCTTCGCGGGCTAATCAGCCTGGAGATACAGGATGTGATCAGACGCACGGGCCGAACCGCAAAGTAGAGGAGGCACAGCGAAGGCGGCAGACTTATCCACGCGATGTCGCGTGACGTGGGAGCGAACAGGTTGCGCGCGAGGAAGCGTACGGCCGCCCAGGGTGTATCGCAGGCCCTGAGATAGAAGCTGGCCTGAGTCGAAAGTCGGGGCGCCTCGCCGGCGGGGGCGCACATCCGATCTCGAGCCTCTCTCGCAAGCGATACGATGGTTCGGTCTGCACGCGCCTGATCGACAAGGCCCGGGGGAACCGTAGTGCCCAGCAGGTCGTGAGCCAGAAACAGCCCGAGCTGAAGCATTCTTCTGCATTCGAGCCGGTCCGCAAGCCGCGAGACCTCTTGCCAGTCCATTTCAGGTCTGGTCTTGATCAGCGCGGCGACATCGAAAATCAGCGAAAGAAACCGCCAGCCGTGTCCGGCCCCGCTGACACAGAGGAGCAGGAACAGATCCTCGTCTGACAGCGTCCGAACCGGCGCCTTCATCACCTCAGCGGGCTGCAGCCTGGACCGGACGAGCTGTGGATCGATTGGAAAGTAGTAGTGCCTGGCGCGGAAGTTCCAGTGCAGCTCGATCAGCACGTCTCGACCGGGATGATAGAACGCCAGCTCGCTTTCGAAGCCGACCAGCGCTTGCTCCTGCCCGGGCGTAAGGCTGCCGGCCGGACCATAACCCTGCCCCAGGAGCGCGCTCGACGCACGGCCAATATCGCCTGCGTGGATCAGCAGGTCGATATCTCCGAACTCGCGGAAAGCCAGGCTCTCGTAAAGCATTGACGCAAGGACCGGCCCCTTGTAGGGAACGACCCCGATGCCGGCCACCGCAAACCCGCGGAGCACCTTCAGCAGCTCGCCGGTAAGAGTGAGGTTCCGGAGGGAGCGCGCGCTGCCGATCTCGCGCAGGTCGGCGAGCGCCTCCTGAGGCAGGACGTCCGCGTCCATCGCGGTTATCTGGCGATACAGAAGCGCGCCGACCCGATTGCACTCGGCCAGGGCCAGCAGTCGCGGCCAGTCGATCCCAGCGGGGATCGGATTGGAATCGGCCGTGGCTGGTCTAGACTCGGGCTCCGCTCGCAGCAGCGCCAGCAGCAGGTCTGCTTCCTTACATGTGCTCCGGCGGCTATCCATGCGATACGTCGTGCAACCGGTCTCTCCGGGCCGCCATGCAGGGGCGCGTTTATGTGATCGTTCTGCCGCAGGCCCATTGCTTGTGGGCCTGCCACAACAAGCAAGCTTCTGCATAGTACCATTGTCATCTCAATTCGCGTCGCTTTGCATGGCGGCCAGTGTCGTCGCACGTCCGTCAGCGAGGCCCGACGATCCTCCATCCGGCTGGAACTGCTTCCAGGAACTGGTAGGTCGTCACCGCTGAGCCTCTGACGTAAGCCAGGGAGACCTGGTTGCTTGTCGTGTTCTCAAGGACCAGATCCGGTTGGCCGTCACTGTTGAAATCGCCGACTCCCGCCACCTGCCAGCCGATGGGCAAAGTCTTCAGGAAGTGATAGCTAGTAAGCACGCCTGCGACGACGTAGCCAATGGAGACCTGACGCAACGTCGGGTTCTGCAGCGCGAGGTCCGGCTGACCATCCCCGTCGAAGTCGCCGACTCCCGCGATTTGCCATCCTGCGGGCAAAGTCTTGAGGAGTTGGTAGCTGGTGACCGAGCCTGCGCTGACGTAACCGACCGATACCTGTCGCGCTGCCGGGTTGAAGACGATCAGATCCGGCTTTCCGTCGCCGTCGAAGTCGCCCACGCCGGCCATCTGCCAGCCGGAAGGGAGCGTGGTCACGACATGGTAGCTGCCGATCGTGGACCCCGTGATGTAGCCGATCGAGACCTGGCTAGTGGTCGCGTTCTGGAGCACGAGGTCCGGCATCCCATCTCCGTCGAAGTCGCCAACTCCCGCCACGTGCTAGCCGGCGGGCAGAGCGTTCAGGTTGCGGTACCCGTTGAGCGTCGCGCCGCTGACGAGGCCGATGGAGACCTGTCGAGTGCTCGGGTTCTAAAGCACAATGTCGGATAGTCCATCCGCATCGAAATCGCTGCCGCCCTGGGCCCACGCCAGACCGATGCTGCCTACCGCCGGTCCATGTCCGTCCACCGCGACCTGATACGTCGTACCGGCGACGGCGTTGAACGTGAGCCAGCTCGTTCCTCCGGCGTTGATGTCATCGTTGCTTGCGACAACCGTCAGGCTGTTCACCGCCGCACCGGTGTAGACGGCGAGTACGGTATCGAAACCGCTGTGCGCGGTGCTGAATGCGACCGGGCCGTTGCGCGGCGCCGACCAGCGGTACCAGACGGAGTGTACGCCCGCCGAACCGGCGTGACTGGGTTCTCCCGTCTCCTTGCTCGCGTCGATGTTGCTGCCGGACACAATACCGGAGGTGCCGACCAGGACCTGTGCGTTGGTGAAGTCGTCGTTCGCCAGGCCGATTATGGCCAGGCAATGTTCCGCTCCGCACGCAACGTGCCGGATACCGGCCAGACCGCTGACCTGAGCGGGTGTAGGGTGGTCCGTAGTCGTTCCGTCGCCGAGTTCGCCCTTCTGGTTTCCGCCCCAGCTCCAAACGGAACCGTCGGCCTTGACCGAAGTGCTGTAGCGACGACCACAAGCGATTGCCAGAATGTTGGTAACGCCACTGACCTGGACCGGAGTATCACGCTCCGTTGGAGTTCCATCGCCGATTTCGCCGTTTGAGTTCATTCCCCAGCTCCAGACCGTCCCATCTGACTTGAGGGCGAGGCTGTGCCAATAGCCGCATGCTGCCGCTTTCACACCGGATACGGCGGCGACCTGGACCGGTGCGGGGGAGTCAAGTGTAGTGCCGACGCCGAGCTGGCCAAAGGCGTTGTAGCCCCAGCTCCAGACGGTGCCGTCAGATTTGATGGCCAGGCTGTGCAGATTCAAGCTGCATATGCCCACGATACCGGACAGATTGTGTACTTGCACCGGTAAGTAGTGAGTCTGCCCGGTGCCGACGCCCAGCACCCCGAAGCTGCCGTTGCCCCAGCTCCATACGGTTCCATCCGATTTGAGTGCCAGACCGTGAGAATTTCCGGCGGCTACGGCTATCACGCCCGACAGGCCGCCGATCTGTGCAGGTACAGCACGGTCCGTGGTGGTTCCGTCGCCAAGCTGACCGATGTCATTCCTGCCCCAACTCCAAACGGTCCCATCGGATTTGACTGCCAGACTGAAGCCTCCGCCGGCAGCGACTGCCACAACGTTGGAGATGCCGGCAGCCTGAACGGGAGAGTTACGCTGTACGGTTGTCCCGTCGCCGATCTCTGCAAAGCTGTTATCGCCCCAGGCCCACGCGGTACCGTCTGATTTGGCAGCCAGTGTGCTAACGCCATTGCCGGCAATGGCTACGATGCCGGTCAGACCGCTGGCCTGAACCGGCGAATGGCGGTCAGTCGTAGTGTTATCGCCGAGCTGGCCGGCCACGTTGTAGCCCCATGTCCTGGGCGAGCCTGAACCGGCCTCCGCAGGCTCAGTGATGCAGAGCCATAGACCTCCAACCAGCAGACCCATTAACGCTACGATGCAGCGAGCGTGAACTGCTGGACCTCCATGAGGATCCAATAGCGGCTTCGCGACCAGCGCGTTATAGATCTTCATAATAATGGGTGGCCCGAAAGTCCTGTCGACAAAGCGGTTCGAAGGCTGCACCCGACCCTCCTTACGGCGCCAGCACAAACGCGCGATTGACACCGTTCCATGTCCCCGTGCCTACGATCTGACCGAGATCGTTCATTCCGTTTGCCGAGCGCAAAGTCCATCCCGGCGGCAGATTGACGGCGAGCGTGTTCAGATTCCAGATCGTTCGGGACACGCTGTCCCAGACGAATGCGAACTGGTTGTTCGCGGCATCTTGAAGCGTACCGACAACCTGTAAGGGGCCGCCGCCCTGAGGATTGTTGACACCGCAAGGGTAAACCTGCGCCGACGAGCCGTTCCCCAGATCATTGACGCCGCCGTTCAGTCCGAACGCGCCGCCGCCGCCAGGAGGCGCCCAGAGGCAAAGATGTCCGTTGGAGCTGAGCGTTCCTGCGATCAGGCCGGAGTTGTTGAGATTCTTACCGGTATTCAAGCTGATCCCGTTCAGCACCGTGAGGCCCTTGGGTAGGCCATACGCCGGCGCAGGGAGCCAGAGAAAGCTGTTCCCGTTGCTGCCGAGCACTTGCCGCAGGTTGTTGACCGTATAGGCCGTTCCGCTTGAGGTGGAGAGTTGCACAGCAGCATAACTGCCGTTGTTGAACTGCCATACGTAGGGATATGCCGGCTTGTTCTTCTTGTAGTCGTAGTAGCTGCCCACGACATCACCGCCGTCATTAATTCCAATGCCGCTGCTCGAAACGTTCGTGGCAGTGACCACTGCCGGCACGCCGGCACTATTCCAGACAACTGCGTCTTGCGGAACGGTGTTTCGGGCTGCCAGCGCCACGCAGGTCGACTGCCCGGCGGCATTGATCGCCCCGGCATATGCATAGCTGAAGGTGAATCCGGCGGGCAGGGGAAGAATCTGCATCAGATCGTTGGCGCCGTCACTATTGGAATCGACATACCAGACGGGATTTCCATTGGCATCGTACAGAGGTGTGATCCGAAAGACTCGCGTGGTGTTCGCGTTGGTCTTCGTCTGGCCGATGATCTGGCCGGAATTATTGATCCCTAACGCGGAAGCATAGGCGCTGGCAGGATTGATCACGCCAAGGTCGGTGAACGTGTAGGATGCCTGGGCGCCTGCAGTCCGAGCGCTCGACAAGGCCAGGAGCAGCAGGCAACCGAGAGACGAAACAGTGCGATGGGATATCACTGGGGACCTCCGTGCGTAATTTGGTGTATGGTCCCATAGTGACCGGCCAATATCCCCAAACTCTCCCCGGCGGCGCCGCGAGCGGGAATCCGGAAGCACTGATCGCCGATTCCTGCATGCAGCAGGTCAATCAATGGAGGTCCCCGATGATACAGTCGTTAAGGGCGATGTTCGAAGGCGGGACCATTCGCCTGCCCGCACACATTTGCTGGCCTGAACATTCAAAGGTGTATGTTATCGTCCCAGTTCCAGTGCGTACGCCACAGCCTCCTCGACCGACATCGCGCCTCCCTCTTCCCAGCAGCTCGCCAACTTCGCCGCGTCGAGACCGGCCTCACACCGCTGCCGAATCCGGTCGAAGTCTGCCTGTCGGAATGGTGGCCGGTCCAGGCCAGTCGCGCCCTGCATCTGGTCGTGGACGGAGAGCAACACCATCGCGCGGTCGGATCGGCCCGTTTCGGCCGCCAGCCAGGCGAACCCAAGTATAAGTCGGACCACAGGATATGACCCTGGATCGCGCTCTGTCCGGATCCGGATCGCCTCGGCGAATCGTGGACCGGCGAGCCCGAATTTGCCCTGCCGGCAGGCCGCGAATCCGTAGAGCTCGAGCGTCTGAGCGCGCCAATTGATATCGTTTGTATCTCTGCAGACCGCGAGGGTCTCTTCAAAGACACGATCCGCGGCATCATACTCCTCGACGTCCACGAGACTGGCGGCGTAGTTCGCCAGCGTCGGCGGAAGCCATCTCGGGTGACGCAGCCTGCGGCTGATCTGCAGCGCCTCTTCGTACCGGTGGCGGGCCTCCGCGTAGTCACACCGCTGCTTAGCTAGATAGCCGATATCGTGTAGAGTATTGGCAACGCCCCAAAGATCGCCGGACTTGCGCAGCAGCTCCAGCGCCCTGGTTTGCAGCGGGAGGGCGTCTTTCGGCCTTCCCATCGCTTGCATGGTGTGTCCCTGTCGCCTTAGAACCCGCGCGACTCCGCGTTCGTCTTCGAACTGGCGATAGAGCGCAAGCGCCTGATCCAGGTAGGGCTCTGCCAGACCGTACCGCATCTGCTCGCCGAATTGCGTACCCAGGCAGAGCAGTAGATCCGCGACATCGTGTGGCCGACCGAGCCGGCGATAGATTGCCAGAGAGCCTTCGTACAACTCGCCCTGGGATTGCCAGTCGTCGGCTAACAACCCCGCAGCCCGGAGTGCTTTGGCCCGAACGGCGCTCGAATCCGGGCATCTCGCCAACATCTGCTCGACCCGCTCCCAGCTTACGAAACCATGTGCCCGGTCGAATACGAACACCGCGAGCGCGCCGAACAGACGCAGACCGGCGATAGGGTCGTTCGTCTCCGCCCAGCGGAGCGCCGTCTCAAGGTTCTCATACTCCGCGTCAAGACGATCGTGCCAGGCTAACTGAGCTTCGCCCCATAGGTGTTGCTCGGACTCCTCCGCGAGGGCGAGGAACGATTCCACGTGGCGGCGCGCAAGCGAAAACCGCTCCATCTCCTCGAGTTTGGAGTCGCCGAATTCGCGCAGGGTCTCAAGCATGCCGAATCTGATTCCCTGTTCGGTCTCTCTCGATTGGATCAGCGAGCAGTCGAGCAGCTGTGCGAGACTATCAAGGGCTAACGGTTCTTCGCAGACCGACTCGGCGAATTCGACGGTCCAGCCGCCGCGGAAGACCGACAGGCGCCGAAGCAGCCGCTGCAGGTCCGGTGACAGGAGCCGGTAGCTCCAGTCAACAGCGGCGAGTAGTGTGCGCTGCCTCTCGGGAACCCCGCGACGGCGGCTCACCAGGAACTCGAACCGCCTGGTAAGTTGGGCAAGGATCTGAGCCGGCGTCATCACAAGCGCGCGCGCCGCCGCAAGCTCGATTGCCAGCGGGAGCCCCTCCAGCCGATCGCAGATTTCGGCGACTGCTGCGGCATTGGAGTTTGTGATCCGGAAATCCGGCTTGGATCCGCGTGCGCGATCCACGTACAGCTGCACGCTCTCAAACATACTCAGCCTCTCCGGTGTATCCGCACCGTTCGGTATCGGCAGGGCGGGGACCACGAGCTCCTGTTCCCCTGCAAGTCCGAGAAGCTGCCGAGAAGTCGTCAAGCACCTGAGGGAGGGGACTCGATGCAGCAGTGTCTGTACGATCTCCGCCCCTCCCTCCACAAGATGCTCGAAGTTGTCCAGGATCAACAGCGATCCCGATCTCTCGAGAGCGGAGACCGCCTGCGACAGAGGCTCAATGGTCGCGGCTCCGGGAAGACCAAGGCCATCGACGATCGCGCGCGGTATCGCGCCGGCATCCGCGATGTCAGCCAGCGGAACGAACCAGATATCTCCTCGGAACGATTCTGCGATCCGTGCGGCGGCCTCGATGACGAGCCGCGTCTTGCCGGAACCACCTGGGCCAGACAATGTTACAAGTCGCGCTGCTGGCGACTTGAGAAGCTCGATGATCTGTTCGATCTCATCCGCTCTGCCGAAGAAGCGAGTGAACTGTGCCGGGAGATGCGTTTTGTAGGCGGGTACAGCGTTTAGAGGAGGAAACTCAGGAGCGCTGGTACTGCGGAGTTCAAGCTGATAGATACGCTCGACCGCATCGCCATCGGATAGCCGCCACGGACCCAGGTCCTTCAGGTCACAGCGAGGATTCAGGCTTTGTTTAACGAGCGGTGCTGTTGTTTCCGAAACCAGTATCTGCCCTGCGTGGCCCGCCGACAGCATGAGGACTGCACGATCCAGCACCTGACTTTGATACTCCTGACCGTCCGACTCCAGATCGCCGGTATGCAGCGCCATTCTGACACTCGGACATCCGCCGGGCTCGGTCCAGGCCTGAGCGTCTAGTACGCGTCGGCACGCAAGCGCGCAATCGACGGCGTCAACCGCGCCGGCGAACGCAAGAAAGTACGATAGATCTGTCGCGCTAACCAGATGGCCCCCGCTGCGTCGAAACTCCCCACTGAGCAGAGCATCCTGCATAGCGAGGTTGGCGCGCGACGCGTCCCTGGAATTCGCGGTCGGTGAAATTACGTCAGCGCTGTCGACGAGCAAGAATGTCACTGTGCCCGACGGCGAGGGCGAAGTAAGTCCAGAAGGGTTGGCTGCGGGCCGTCGGTTCGGGTGGTGGTCTTCGCGATCAACGGAGCTTCTGAATTTGGTCTCGATCTGGCGAGCGAGCAGGAGCGTTTCCTTCGACGGTGCGGCGCCAAGCTCATCCGCGTATAGTCGCTCCAGTTCGTGAAACTGCTGCAATGCGTCCTCAGGCAATCCGGACGCCGCCAACAATCGCATGACGTCTCGGTGCGCTTCTTCGCGAAGCGGATCGAAACTCAGGCAGCGGCGCGCGACTTCGATGGCGCGCCCGAGCTCTGCGTCGGCCTCCATCAGGCCGATCAACTGACCTGACGCTTGACGAAAACGCTGGTGAAGTCTTTCCTGCTCCGGTGCGATCCATGAGTCATAGTGATGGGGAAGCAGCGGGCCGCCATACCGATCGACCGCTTCCATCAGGCTATGGGGATAGCCTGGTGAGGTTCGTGCCTTCGCGGCGCGGCTGAGAGCCTGCTCGAACGCGGCAACGTCCGTGGTCACCGCCTCCGCGTTCAGCTCGACGGAGAAGCGGTCGGCGACGATCACGCTTCCGGACGCTACTCCTGGGGGCTCCAGCTGGCCTCGAAGCGACGAAAGTGCGTTGCTGAGATTATGGCGACCCGTCTCCAGCTCGCTCTCCGGCCAGAAGAGGTCGATCAGCTTCTCGCGGCTGTGGCTGGTGTGGCGGTGGTAAGCGAGGTAACCCAGGAGCGCACCTGTCTGCTGGCTGCGAAATCGCGTGACGATCCGGTCGCCCCGCACGGCTCGAAGCGCTCCGAATAGCTGTACGCGCCACGGCTCGTACATCGTGTTTGACTCCCGGGTGGCAGATTGGAACCCATGCCCGATCTCGCTGCGCTATCTAAACGCGGTTCGAGTACCAGACGTTACATTACCTGCTCGCCGTCCCCAAAGTCTCCCCGGATCGAGACGCCGCGCCGCGATCATGGCGCCGTATGGACGCGCAATCCCTGCCTGCTACGATGACGCTCTGTTTTCACCGCCGGCGCCGGTCGCCAGAGTGACGCTCAGTGCACAATCCGACGTTGTGGTACAATACCGCAGGGTCGGAGGGGTAGTCGCGAGACCGGCCACAAGTCCAGCCCGTACCACGGAGCAACCGCTGATGTCAAACACGAACATCATTGAGTCCGCACGATCTAAGCAAAAGTCCACGAGCAATGGCGATGCCCTTTCCGTTTCGACACGTGAAGAGACGGAATCTCGTACGATTCGGCATGCTGAGCGAGCTATAGATTTCGAGACGTTCGTTATCCTCAACGACAGTAACGACATGGAGCTGCAGCAGGGAGTGATGGTGCTGAAGATGGCAGCCCAATGGGAACACGAACGCCTCCTCGCCTGGATTTTCTGGATCGTGTTCGGATACGCGCGGCAGAAATCTCTTGGCACCGTCGTAGGCTCAAGAACTCCGGTCCGCATCGATGAGTACCATGCACGCCTACCGGACCTGCTGTTTGTCCGGCGTGAAAACGCGGAGATCATTCAACAAAAGGGGATCTATGGCACGCCGGAGTTCGTCCTAGAGCTCGTTTCGCCGAACGATCGTCCACCGGACATGATAGGACGAGAGGCCGACTACCGGCTGATCGGGGTTCCCGAAATCGTATTCATCGACCAGCAGCGGCGATCCGTGCGCATACTGCGAAACCAAGGGTCGGGTCAATACGACGATGTCACTCTTTTGGCAGGACCCCTTGCACTCGAAACGCTGCCGGGTTTCGAGTTGCAGGTCGACTGGCTGTTTGCCGACCGTCTCCCCGATGAAATGGCGATCCTTACCGGACTGCTGCGCCGATACGCACAAACTGCGCGTAATGGAATGCCCGGCGACGTATCGCCGGTTCCAAAGCGGCGACATGCCGACCCACTCCATAGATGACGCGCATCGCCGCGTCACCGGAATGTAGATCTGCTGGCAGCAAGGTTGCGGCCGGAATGACTGCGCAGCGTTCGACGAAAAAGGGGCAGCCACCGCTTTTCGGTAGCTGCCCGTTCGCTGAGACCGTCGCAGCACGCTCTGTTCGCTCCGTGCTCAGCGGCGATTCGATCGAGAGACCGCCGCGGACGTCGCGGTGCAATCGGAATCGCTCCGGGCGCTACAGCGGCTGGCGGGTCTCCTCGTTCTGCGAGTAGTTCAGGCCCATCGGGGCCGGTTCAGGCATGAGCGGCTCCGCCGCGACGCCGGCAGACTCCTGCTCCCGGTGCTGCATACGCTCCGGAGCGGTCTCCATCGCGCTGGCGATATGCGGCGTCTGGTTCTGCACGTTGGCGAGTCCACTGCGCCAAACGCCCTGCATCGGCACGATTCCGCCGCCGCCGATCGCAACGATGGCCGACCCGGCAATCACCGCCAGGATCGCATAGAACAGGCCGTTGACGATCGCGGGCGCGACCATCAGCTGATTGAGCGCCGCGAATACTCCCACCGTCAAGATCGCTATGGAAGCGCCGATCGCAACGGCGCGGCCATAGCTCATCCCGCCGAGACTGGCCTGCAGAATATCCTTGACACCGGTAGCGATGGCTGCGGTAATCACGATAATCAGGCCGGCAACGAAGATGTTGGGCAGAAACGCGATCATGCGAGTAATGAGATCGCTGATCGGATTCGGTCCAAAGACGCCGAACGCCATCTGCAAGACAAACAGCATAACGAACCAGAACGCCACCTTGCCAATGACGTCACTTACGTCGTACCCCGACCTTGCCATCGCCTGCTTGACGCCGCCTCGCTCGACCATGCGGTCGAAGCCCGACCGGTGCAGCACCTTCTGAATAGCCGATCCGACAAATCTCGCGACGAGGTAACCAATAACGCCGATGATCACCGCTAAGATCAGGTGCGGCACGAACGCAATGGTGGCGATCCACGCCTGTTCGAACCCTTGTGTGTACATGTGCTTTCCCCTCCGCCCTTGTCAGGCGGCATCCGACGCCGCCGCGAGCGGAGTCGATCTTTGGTTAGATGCGCAACTTACGTATGGCGGAAAGACGAGTGAATTTCAGAGAGGTTCCCGGAACCGGGCGTATTGGGCGCAATGACGGGCCGATGGCGGAAAGGGCAGTAAGACACCCCACTACAAATGCTCAGGTGCGTGGGCGCCTCATCCGAGTCTCGACGAGCCGTGGGCCCTGGTCGTGAGGAATGGCCGGGTCCCCACGGGTGCCGCGAATCCCAGGTGTCTGCCCGCGGTTCCCCATGGAGGTGGTCAGGAGGCCTCGGCGGAGGACGGAGCCTCCGCCCTACTGAGGCGATTCGAAGGGCGCTTTATCTATCGTATAGCGAGCGAAGTCTGCGACGATACTCCACGTCACAGAGCAGATCCGTGTTGTCGCTGATCAGGTCGATCCCGCCCAGCAGCCTGCCGGCGGCGATCCTCCTGACCTCTGGATCCTGGATTTTGCTCCGAAGGGCTGCGGCGAAATCTGCTTCCAGGTGGATCACGCGGAAAGGGCGATTGAAGAACCGGGTCGTTCCGGCCGGTCGCGATTGCGTGATGCCGAGCGCGTTATGCATGCTGGCGACGATCTCATAGGCGTCGGCCAGTGCGCTCTCACGCAGGGACCAGTCCGGTGCGTGGATCGCATCGAGAAGCACCGGTTCCAGGCGCGGCGCGCATTCCAGCGCGCGGAACGCGGTCCCGAACCACTTGGGATACGGCGCGTACCGGCGCTCCATCAAGAAGCACAGGCGCATCACATCACGCACGAGACGCGAGCCGATCAGCGCCGAGCCAAGCTCATCTCCCGCATATCCGGCCCTTCCCATGAGATGCTCTTCCTGTCCAATCCGGTTCCAGGCCGCGGCCAGGAGGTAGAGCCAGACATCGTTGGGATAGTAGTCGAACCTGTTCCGCGCAGCCTGCAGCCCGATATCGTCGTGGAAGACGACGCCGTCGACAATGGTTCGCAGTTTCTGTTCGGGAAAGGTGAGCCAATCGGCGGGCTCAACCTCTTGTCTCATGTCAAATCCAAGGTACGAGTTAAAGAACTCTGCGATCGTCGTGATCTCGATTAGGTGGCTGCAAGCATCGGGTTCAGTTACCGCAAGTCTCTGGGTCCCGTCGGCGTTCGACTCATAGCCGGTGGGGAACCCCATGAACGTCGCAGGCAGCTCGCGCCGCAGTGTTTCGTGGATCGTCCGCTCGAGCCGCGTTCGATCATCCTCTCCGAGCAACAGCAGGACGCGCGGGCCCCAGTCATGATCCATCGACATTTCGGTATCGAAACCGAGGACGTCCGAGCCGCTTCCGATGCGGGCAGCGCTGTACTGGAGGCCGGGCAGCGCTGTGTGGAGAATCGGGCTCACGACCTCGTCGTGGAACAGCCTGCACAGCTCCAGGCCGGGAATGAACGCCGGCATCATACCTCGACTCCTTCCCGGTCACGAGGCAAACGGAGAATAAGCCTCCTGAACCCAGGAGGCTTATTCGTCGGATTATACACGATTTGCGAACGCACCGGGATGCTCAGCCCGTGCAGCCGCGGTTTACGGACCAGTCGTGTTTGAGGCGCCGGCGATCGGCAGGCTGTCGCTTACCGGGACCAGTTCCGGCGACTTTTCAATCCCGGCAGAAAGTATTGCGATCGCGCGTCAGCTGTCTATCCGCCTATGCTCACTCTCGCGTCCAGCGCGCGATCGATCCGCATCAGCGTTTCGGCGAGATGGACTCTCGTATACTCGTCCACAGCTGGTTCGGACTGCTGCGCGGCGACGATCCTGCCTTTGAGTCGCTTCAGCTCGCCCCAGGCCAGCATCTTCGCGTCATCGGGCGCCGCGTTCCCCGTGGCCGTCACCATCGCCGCCATCGTATCCACGTAAGTCCGCTGAAGTTGGCGGTGCAGCGTTCCTATGTTCCTGTGCGACTCCAGCTCAGACCAGACCGTGCCGCCAACGCTGTGGAACAGGTAAGGCAGCGTCAGCGCCCGCGAGTCGTCGCCGACTTTGAACTCGTTGTTCACGATCCTTCTCAGCACGATCGGATGGAACAGGCGAACGAGCGCCGATCTCTGTATGTTGGCGAACTGGTCTCGCATGGGGAAGTCGCCCGTACCGCTGCCCGTGATATAGGACATGATGTCCAGTGGCCCGTCCGGATCCGCGGTCAGCTTCGTATAGTAGCTGCGAGGGAACGTAAACGCGTTTTCCGCGAGCACGTAGGTGTCGATGAGTTGGAGAGCTCGCTTCTGGTCCGGCGAATCGATCGGGGCGAGCGTCGGCTGTTCGTAAGGGTCGCCCTTGAAGTTGCGATTGTGATGAAGGCCGCCGACGTAGCGAACCGCCAGCGATGCGGCACGCGTGTAGGTGTTGAGAAGGCCCCTGAAGTCCCGTGTGAACGAAGCGTAGCTCTCACCCACCTTGGGCACTCGTTCGCCCAGGTGAAGCAGCAGGTGCCGCGAAACGGCGAGCATCTTCTCGTCGTAGTCCAGTGGGTTCTTCGCCAGGTCAAACCGCACCACGCTGGGGTCGAGAGCGTCTGCGTCCTCATCCGTCTGATACGCGAGGCCTGGTTCGTTGCACCGGGTCGCAATATGCTTGAGCTGAGCCAGATCACCGGCAGGCGTCAGCCCGGTGAGAGGCGTGTAGCCGTACTCGATGGCCCAGAAGTCGTAAGGGCCGATGCCTGGCTGATAGAAGTCCACGCCCTTACGTTTCAGCGCGAATATGTTGAACGGCGTGTAGTCCATGACCGAGGCAGCCACACCCATTCTGCTCACCGCCTGAGGCTCCTGCAGCTCCTTTGCATTGAGACAGGTGCTAGCGATGAAGTTGTGCCGCAGGCCCATGATGTGGCCCATTTCGTGCGTTACGACATGGCGCAGGTAGTCATGCAGGTACTGTTTGTCGTCGACCTTATTGTCTGGATCGATGATGCTCATGGCGAGATTGCCGAACCAGGTCTGCTCCTGCATTCCCTCCGCCATCTCACATTTGCGCGGATCGTCGTGCTGTGCCGGCCCCAGTTGCGGGTCCGGAAGGTCGAAAAAGGAGGCGGGATTGACAAGATGTCGACGCTCTGACTTGATGCCGCGAGTAAAGTTCGCATCCACGGTGATGTTGGCGTTCAGGATCTCTCCCGTCAGCGGGTTGCTCCTCGCCTGTGCGACCGCATAGGACTGATCCGCGGAAGCGACCCAGCGGATCGTGTTGTATCGCATATCCGCGTGGTCCCAATCGGCATTGTCCGGCATCTGTCGCACTTCGATGGCGTTCTTGATCCCGATCTTCTCGAACGCGACATTCCACGCCACCAGGCCCTCTCGCACGGCATCGCGATACTCTGTTGGAATGGCGTTATCCAGCCAGAAGACGATCGGCTTCTTCGGCGCCGACATCGCGGCCTTTGGATCGGCCTTCTCGAGGTTCCACCGCGTGATGTAGCGCACGTTGGTGTCGTCTTTGCTGTCGTCGTCGAAGCTCTGGAACTCGGTTGTGAAGTAGCCCACGCGTTGGTCGGACGTACGCGGTTTGAACCCGTGGTCGAACAGCGGGAACAGCGTATAGTTGATTCGTATCGGAAGGCTTCTTGGGTCGGCCTGGCCGGGATCTCCGCCGAAAGCGCGTCCCGAACCCATGAAGTGATACTGAGTCTCCACCTCCAGATTCTCGGGGAAACTCTTTATCGCGGCGACATAGGTCTTTTCGCGATCCATGTTGTATCCGGAGCTCGACAACCGCTTGCCGATCTGGCCGATATCGCCCCGGAAGAAGTCGCTGATGTTGATCAGCACCGTTTTGCGCCCGGGATGCCGCGCCTCGATCTTGAAGCTCTCGAGAATACCATCGGCAAATGACCGCTTTAGCGCTCGGCTGATCGGCGACTTCTCGTCCGCTCGGAAGTTGATGTTTGGCGTGATAAGCAGAAGCTTATCATCCTGTCTGTCGAGCTTGAACAGCAGATCGTCGATAGGTTCGCCCGCGACGACTATGTTCAGGTTGCCGATTCCCGTTCCCGCCGTCGTTTCGAGCAGCATCAGCTTGCCTAGCTGATCCTCCTTTATCTCCGCATAGATGGTCTCGCGGCCGTTCTCCTTCTTGCGATAGATCGTGAAGTATCCGGGGAGCTTCTCGTAGCCCTTGACGATATCGTCGATCGTCTTCACCTCGGACTTGCTGGCGGCGGACGCGGCGGCATCGAACGGACTTCCGCTCGTGCGCTCGGAGTGAGACTTGCCGTTGAACACGATATTTTCGTTTGGCCCGGGCGCGTTCTCGATCTCCATGTCGGAAACGATCGCATCGCCTGTCGATTTCTCGATGCTGAAAGTGCCTACCGTATGCATCGGATGGGAGCCGGACTTCTCGCGAAACTCCATCTTCACCTTGAATGTGTCAATCGTGCCCTTCATCTCTGACGCCAGGACCTCGAAATCGGCGTGAGCGTCGCGACTTCCCAGCCTGTCGTCGTTCTTATATTCGTGGGCCCACTTGTCGCCTACTCCGACCGCGGTGGCCGGAAACACTACCGATTGCGACGCATACTCGCGAGCCGCCTCCTTCGATTCCGCGCCGTCGCCCTGTACGATCGAGATGAGCGAGCCGTCGGGAGCGACGGTGAAAGTCGATTTGTCCTTGCTGAGATCCTCTTCGGGGGCTCGCTGTCCATTGATCGTTCGCTCAACGCTTTCGGACTGCTGCTCGAACGTGATGTTTCCGTTCGCCGCAACGCTGCTCACGGTCACCTTTTCTACGGACATCGAGCTGATGACGAGTTTGCGACCCTGGGCCTCCGCCTGATTCATCGACGTGTTTTTATACCGTGCGACCAGATCCTTCTTGGCGCGGTACACCAAGACCAGCTTGTCCGCCGGCTTCGGCGCTGCCGCGGAACCGCTGGGAGCCTTGCCCGGTGTGTCCTGTGCGAAGCCGGCTGGACAACCGATTGCCAGCAGGCAGGTAGCAATGAGTGCGTTTATGCTCGCATAGCCTCTAATCATTAAAAGATATCTCCTCGTGCCATGAGGCCCTTCGCCTCTCTATGTAAGAAAACAATGAAAGGAATAGTTTGTCGCAACTATTCTCCTGAGACACCACCTAATCCTGCGATTAAGACAATTATCGGCCGATAGAGTCCACCTGCCAAAGATTCTTTACGCAGCTATTGACTTAGATACTTCGTTTATGAAAAATATATTGATGAGCGTAGGATCGAGGTGCCACCGCGATGGATGCCCGCACGGCTGACAATGCAACTCACGAAAACGATGCCCATGGCAGGGACCGGTGGTCCGACAAACCTCAGCAGCCGGAAAGCGATCATTCGGAGCCGCCGCTTGGCTTCGCGCTGTTCCGAGTTCTTCGCGCAATGGTGTTCGAGCAGCAGCCGATACCGGAGCTGAACGCCCTGCCTATGGCGCAGCTTCGTCTCCTGTGGGCCGTTCATTTCCAGACCGAGTCGCCGATGAAGGACCTTAGCGAGCGACTCGGAGTTTCTCAGTCGACGGTGACGCAGCTCGCGGATCGGCTGGTGCGTCGCAACTTCGTAGAGCGTCTACTGGACACGAACGACCGCCGTATCATACGACTGCGCCTTAGCGACGTTGGCCGCGAGGTTCTTGGTCGCGCGGACGAAGAGCGGCGGCGAATGGCGCGGACGACGTGGGATAGAATGAATCCCCAGGAACAAAAAGCCGTGCTGGACGGCCTGGAAATCCTCGGCGGCGTAGCGGAGGCCGTGCGAGCGGAGCAGGGATGTCCAGTCCTCCCGTGCTTACACGCTGCTCATGTGAACTCTCGGCATCGTGATGACGTTGACCAGGGCACGCAGCCGCAGTCCGTTGTGGATCTGATGGCAAGGCGTGTCAGGGGAAAATAGCGATACCGTTTGAATCGGCCGGCGTCCATTATGCGGGCGCATTGCCGGCCCGCTACAGTCGTTTTTGGAGCGCACTCGCGATCCCGGGTTCGATTGGAAGGAAGTGTGAGATGGTGATGCGCATTCTGACGGTTTGCGTGGTCCTGGCCGCTGTCGTTGGCGGCGGAATCTTCGTGGCGAAGACTCTTGGCGCGGCCGCTACTCCTCCCGGCAACCAGTACCGTATCGGCGCCGTCGACACAGGGACCGTAAAAAAGACCGTCACGGCAACCGGCGTGCTGACCGCCTGGACCACGATCGATATCAAGAGCCGCGCAGGCGGCAAAATCCTAAAGCTGGCGGTCGATGAGGGCAAGCTGGTCAAACAGGGCGACCCCATCGCATTCATCGACCCGTCTGACACCAGGCTAACCCACGACCAGGCGCAAGCGGACATTCTTGGCAGCAAGTCGCGCGTCCTGGAGACGCAGGAGACGCTGCAGCTGCAGAAGACACAGACGCAGGTCGCAATCAACACGGCCGAGGCCAACCTCGCTTCGTCGCGGGCCGCGCTTATCGCGGCGTTGGCGCGGTTCGATTCAGCGAAGAGCACGTCGGCGGCACAGAATCCTCTCACGGAAGCCAGTATCGACAGCGCGAAAGCGAACCTCCATGCAGAGGAGACGAAACTAAATCAGCTTCGCGTAGCGACGCAACCGCAGCAGGAGGCTACGGCGCGGGACAACCTTTATCAGGCAAAAGCAAATCTGATTAATGCGGAGGCCAACCTAAAGCGCCAGCGCGCGCTAGTCGAGAAGGGATACGTTGCGCCTTCGATCCTGGATCAGGCGATCGCTTCGTACGGCGTCTATAAGGCGAACACCGACGACGCCCAGAAGAAGGTGGATACGATGAAGCCGGAGCTCGATGCCGACATTCGCGCCGAGGAGGCGCGAGTGGAACAGCTAAGAGCTGCGCTAAAGACCGCCGAGGCGAATCGCGTACAGGACGATTTGAAGAAGCAGGATGTAAAATCCGCCGAAGCGGCAGTGGCACAAGCAAGAGCGGACATTCTGCAGCAGCAGGCCCACCTCGATGAGGCCAGGGCGGGTCGTATGAACCTTCGCATCCGGGACACGCAGATCGCGCAGGCGCAGGCGAGTGGGGCGCGCAGCCGCGCGGCACTTATCAATGCGGACATCCAGCTTAAGGACACCGAGGTCAAGGCGCCTCGAAACGGCATTATCCTGCTAAAGTATGTCGAGGAGGGCACGATCATCACATCCGGTCAGTCCTTCAACTCGTCAGGTACGAGCATTGTCCAGTTGGGCGACATTTCGCGAATGTACGTGGACGTCTCCGTTGACGAGACCGATATCGCGAATATCGATATCGGTCAGAAGGTGGACGTCACCTTTGACGCTTACAACAGCACGCCCATCGACGGCACGGTAATCCGGGTAGACCCGACGGCGAAGGTCGCTTCGAACGTAACCACACTCCACGTTCGGGTCGAGGTGGACAACTCGGCGCAGATCTACTCGCTCCTCAAACCGGGAATGAACGCCAGCTGCGACTTCATTGTCGGCAAGAAGACCGACGTCGTCACGGTACCGAATGAGGCCCTCAGGTCGAATGCGGACGGCACGCACTACGTCGAGATACCGGAGGGCGGCAAGCAGGCGCCGGTCGAAAAGGGACAGGATCCCGATCCGAGCGTTTTCGTGGACCTCAAGATACGCAAACAGCAGATCGAGATCGGTCTTGAAGGTAACGACGTCACCGAGGTCAAGTCGGGACTTAAACCGGGAGATAAGATCATCACGCAGACGATCGAACCGGCTGCGGCAGGCTCCACAACCGGCATGCCGCGAATAGGCGGCGGCCCGGGTCCGGGCAGACGATAAAGGAGCCGTCATCATGATGGCAGGTTTCACCTCCGCGCTGCGGGGGCTGGCAGCCAACAAACTTCGGTCGTTTCTTACGACCCTGGGCGTTATCTTCGGCGTGGCGGCGGTAATCGTGGCGGTCGCGCTGGGCCAGGGCTCGAGGGACGCCTCGATGCGGCGCTTCCAGAAGCTCGGCACGACGACCATTACCGTCATGCCTGGCCGTCAGAGCAAGTCGGGCATCACGTTCGGCACTGTCTCCACCCTGAGGCTGAAGGATGCCGTGGCAATTCTGAAAAACTGTCCGGACGTTCGCCGAATTTCGGCGGAAAAAGGACAGTCATTCCAGGTCAAGCACGGAAACAAGAACTCCGACCCGAGCATCTACGGCTGCGGTCCGGACCTCATCAAGATCCGGCACTATGAGCTCAAGGAGGGCCGGTTCTTTACGGACGACGAGAACAAGCGCAGCCAATCGGTCTGCGTGCTGGGAAGCGGCGCCTTCAAGGACCTGTTCGGCAGCGGCTCCAGCGCCGGCCAGAGCATCCTCATCAAGGGCCACAAGTTCAAGGTGCTTGGCTCGCTCGTGGAGCGTGGCGGCGGTGGATTTATTAACGAAGACGATCGCATCTACGTTCCGATTCTGACCGGTATGCGCCAGCTGTTCGGCGGCGCCGAGCCGACCGCCGTCAACACCATGAGCGTTGAAGGGAGATCAGAGGCACTGATGCAGCGTGCTCAGGATGAGGTATCCGCCGCTCTCCGTAAGAGCCATGCCCTTAGCGAAAACAAACAGAACGACTTCATCATCTTCAACGCCGGTACGCAGGCACAGGCAAGCAGCGCGCAGGCGGCCGACTTCGAACAGCTTATCAACTGTCTGGCGGCAGTTGCGCTGTTGGTCGGCGGCATCGGGATCATGAACATCATGCTGGTCTCCGTAACCGAGCGCACGCGCGAGATCGGGGTCCGAAAAGCCGTCGGGGCGAAGCGACGTGACATCCTGCTTCAGTTCCTGATGGAAGCGCTCGTACTTTCGCTCAGCGGAGGACTGATAGGAGTCATCTTCGGTATCTGCTTCACGCTCTATGGCCTCCCCGCGGTTAAGCCGGACTGGGAGACGACGCTCACCGTCGCGCCGGTCATCGTCGCGTTCAGTTTCTCCGCACTGGTAGGCATCTTCTTCGGATTCTATCCCGCCTGGAAGGCGTCAATACTGAACCCGATCGAAGCGCTTCGCTACGAATAGGCTCGTCCCGCGGACTTGCCCAATGGCGGGATATTCATGAAAGGGAACAAAGGATGAAATTGTCGTTTACTCTAAGACTTGCCTCAACGATCATCGCGGCGGGCGCAGTAAGCCTGGTTTCCGCTGGCGCGATCGCTCAGGGTCCCGGCGGTGGCATGCCGCCGGAGATAGCAGCCAAGATCAAGCTGTGGCAGAAGTACGGTGAAGAGCATAAGAAGGCAAGCGGCCTCGGTCAGACAGTGCGCAAGATTGAGAACATGAACAAGGAGGACGAGTTCAAGCTCGACAAGAAGCAGGCGTCGAAGATGCTTTCGGTGATGAATAAGTGGTCGAACAAGCCAAGTCTCACAGAGGACGAGGCGGGAATCGTCACGAAAGAGGTCAACTCATTCCTGACGCTCAAGCAGATCAAGAAGATGACAACGATGCCCAATGGCTTTGGGCGTGCGGGTGGCGGTGGGGGCGGAGGGTTTGGCGGTGGAAGGCCCGGTGGCGGAGGCGGCGCGGGACGACCAGGCGCTCCTGGCGCGCGTCCGAACTTCCCCGATCCCCCGAAGGTTGGCATTAATCCCTTTAATGCGAACAGCATGACGGGCGTGTTCAAGGACATGATGAAGAAGAGCCTGGATGACTTTAAGGGTCAGTTGGAGACACAGGCCCGATAGAATCGATGGCAGCGGAGTGCCCGGGATATTGATCCCGGTCACTCCGCTGTTCTATTTTGTGTCCCGCAGCTCCGTCTCGAGGTTGAAGTCACACCGGCGACATCGCTGTCCCAGGGTAGGGCCGTTATCTCGAATGCGTGCTAATGGCTGTCCACTCCTGGCTCAAAGGTGCCGTGCCCGGGTGCGGTGCAAGAGACTTCGAACGTAGTATTCGACCCACTGCTTCCGTTCAGGATGGTATAAGTGCCGGCCGTAGGGCAGACGGGGATCGCCTGAAGATCCGCCTCGAGAGTCGTCGATACGCTGCCGACGAAGCTCGAGTAGTTCGTAAGTTGGCCTCTCACTCTAGATGCCTGAACCGCGTTTGCAATCGTCTGCATGTTGGATCGGCAAGTCTTGGTCTGAGAATCCTGCACCGCGCTGAGATAGAGCGGAATTGAAACGGCCATAAGGACAGCCAGAATGAGGACTACGACGAGAAGCTCGATCAAAGTGAAGCCACGCCCGTTGCAGCGGCCGGTCCGCCTTTCAATTCCATTCCGTTTCATATAATCTCCCAGTGACGACTCGTTTTCCTTGCAAGACCTGCATTAGAGTCCTTCCACGGGCCGGTCGTCACTGGAACTGGCAAAGATGCGGTTATTTCACCAATAGCCCATGTTGAATCCTCATCGAGCCTTATCTATCAGGGCGGTGTCTCTCTTATTCCACTCGGCGTTGACAAACATGTTCAGACCGGGATCGGGAACGACCCGGCCGTCAATATCGGCCTTGATTTTCCGGATAACGTCCATGGCGAGCTCAATGCCCCAACCCGGACCGGAGGGGAGCGCGAAATGGCCGTCGACGACCTCCGGATAGGGCGATGCGACCGTCTTGACCTCGGCGTCCACGAAGTCGTTGAAGTGCTCCAGGATCTTGCCATTGCGCAGCGTCGCAAGAAGGTGCAGTGAGGCGACGGTCGTGACGATGCCTCCGACATTGTGCGGGGCCGCCATAATCGAGTAGGTCTCGGCGGTCGAACAGATCTTCTTGGTCTCAAGCAGTCCCCCGCATTGATTCAAGTCCGGCTGGATAATATGTGTCAGCCGGCTCGCCAGCAGGTCTCGATACTGTCCGGCGTGATAAAGCCTCTCGCCCGTGGCAATGGGAATCGATGTGTGGTCCATCACGTACTTCAAGGCAGGCAGGTCCTCTGGCCGGCACGGCTCCTCAATCCATCCGGGATGGTACTGCTCGATCTCACGCGCGATCTCGACCGCCTGGTGCGGCGCGAAACGCCCGTGCATCTCGATAAGCATCTGCGCCTTGCCCTCCGTAACGGAATGAACGGCTCCGATGATGTCGAGCGACTTGCGGTACTCCTCCCGTGAGAGCTCGAGATTACCATTGCCGAAGGGATCGAACTTGAGCGCCCGGTAGCCGCGCGCCACTACCTCCTTCGCGCATTCGGCGAACGATTCGGGAGTACGGTCCCCGCGATACCAGCCGTTCGCGTAGGCCGGGATCCTTTCGTGGACCTTGCCGCCAAGCAGCTGGTAGACCGGCAGGTTCGCCCTCTTACCGATGATGTCCCAACTAGCCATTTCCACAAGCGCCAGCCCGGTCATGACGACTTCACCAGGTGAACCGAAATCGAGCAGAGTGAACCGGCGGTACAGGTCTTCAATATCGTACACGTCGTGGCCGATGATATGGCGACGAACGTCCTTCAGGTACTCCAGCACGGTATGGGTCTTGCCAAGGATTCGCGCCTCGCCCACGCCAAAGAGCCCATCGCTCGATTCAAGCACGAGATAGGTCAGGTTGCGCCACGGCGTGGAGATCACGAACGTCTGATAATCGACTATCTTCATAGGTCGTTAAATCGCCTTTCATTGCGTCTGTCTTCGATCAAATCTTGTCCAGTTCGCCTGCCAGGCAATTCCGAGGCCGGCGGCTCGCGTCATACGCGACTCGCGTTTCCGGAGAGCTCCAGTACGAGGAGTCGAAGGTTTCCGGCGGGATCGGGTCCGTAGGCGCCGGCGTCATCGATAACTCCACCCTTATTCGCCAGGTCGCACAGCAGCAGACTCTCCAGCGCAGAGGTGAGCGCGGGCCACGAGTAGGTCCTCGAGAGTGCAAAGAGGTCGCCTGCCCTGAACGCAACCTGAGCGATATTGGATTCCGATGGGAGTTCCGCCGCGAGCTCAGGGGGAAGCGAACGGACATCGCGTGGTGAGATGCGCTGCTCCGACAGAAACTTCGCCTGCCACAACATGCGATACTGCCTTGCCAGGAGCGTGAGGAGCTTGCCGGCGACAGCTTGTGGCTTAGGGTCGTATCGGTGCAGCTCGGCGAGGAGCTGCAGGGCTCGATCCGTTTGCCGACGAGTGATCGCGTCGATCGCGCTGAACACAACGTCCTCGGGGCTGGAGGCAACGACGAACCCGACATCGCGCGGCGTAATAACTTCGCTTTCACCAATGTAACAGACGAGCTTCGTGATCTCCATCTCGAGCTGCCGCATCTCCGCGCCCGCGGTTCGGACCAGGGCCTCGATCGCATCCGGACCCATGCGCTTCCCCTCCGCGCGCACGCGTTCCGCCACCCAGTCCGCGAGATTGTCGCCCTTAAGAGTATGACAAGCAACGATCATTCCGAGCTTCTTGACCGCGTTGTCGAGCTTAGTCGACACCATCGTTTTGCGTCGCCCCTCGTCGTCTCCCGCCTTGACCACGAGCGTCAAACAACACGAGGCGGGAAGCGTCGAGAGTCCTTCCGCCAGACGGTCCGCCTCCTTCTGCTTCGCGCGTTCGCGCCATAGCTCCAGCCCGTTGACAATCAGGAGACGCCTCTCCGATCCAAAAGGAGCCTGACCGGCCGCCGCGAGTATTCCGGAGGCGTCGACCCTATCGGTACTGATGGTCTCCCGGTCGAAATCCGCAAAATCAGGGTTGACGATTCGTCCCGCGAGGGCGTGGACCGCCTCCTGTTTGAGGCGGTCCTCTTCCCCGTGGAGCAGATAGACCCGCTGTATGCCATTGCTCCACAGCGGTTCAGGAACCCCGGTTCGATACGCAATCTCCAAATAGCTTCCGATCGTTCCAAACGGATGGCCGGCGGACCGCGATAACGTTACCGCAGTTCGTGAACGGGAAGAGGCTCCGCACGGCGAGCCGCCGTGGGGTGGGAAGCGAGATAGGATGGTACTAGCCGCGCCGCGGCGCGGTCCTCCGGCAGGTATCGCGCCACCGAGTCCTCGCGGCGCGCCTCCGGTACGCGCTGCATCACGTCGTAACAGCGCTTAAGCTGAAAGTGCGCGGGATACTGGTCTGGATCGATCGCGAGCGAGCGACGAAATGACTCGACCGCTCGGGGATAACTGCCCGCGCGAAACTGCGCCAGCCCAAGATCGAACTGCAGCTCGGCATCGCCTGGAAACGCTTGCGCCAGTGGCACAAGCGCTCGAACCGCGCGTTCCGGTTGTCCCTGCCGGTTGTAGACGACGCTCAGCTCGGAGATCGCGGCGGGATTGCCTGGGGCGCACTGAAGCGCACGTTCGAAGTTGAGGGCCGCCAGCCGGAGGTCCGGCTCTCGGAGATACGCTTCGCCCAGCCCCAGCCAGGGCTCCGGACGCTCCGGCGTCAGTTCGTTCGCCAGGTGAAACGCCAGCGTCGCACCGCGGATGTCCGGCTTCTCCACGGACGAGAGTAGGCCGCCAGCGTAGTCTTCGTAGCGTTTCGCGAGCAGAAGCCTTTGAGGCGGATCCATGTTCATCGGCAAATCGTCGGTTCGCCTTAGCGGTAGACGGACCGAAGTTTCGGCCACTGTCGTGATAGGTGGCGGAGCCGTGGAAATGGTCTGTCCACGGATATGTGAGGCTCGGGAGAGAGCCCACCGAGCGTAGTCCGGCCGAACCGATCGATATCGCAGGCGGGCGGTGATCCGTAGTGACCCTACGGCTCGGGCGCCCCCGCCGCCTGTCGACGGAATGACTAGTCTGTAACGCGCAACATCCGACCCGCCGGGTGGGATCGACCGCTGATATGCAGTCGTGACCTGAGCGGTCTGATTGTGCCGCAGGATAGGGCTCCCGTTTCGATCGAGGCCGAGACCGCCGTAGACCTGCGCGTCCCCTGGCGCGGCGTCGTTGGGATCGACGAGCACGCCGTTGGACCGCAGCGTTCGGCCATTGGAATCGCGGGCCCGGACCTCGATCCAGGCCTCTTTGAGATCGAGGTATCCGGCAGGAAAACTATGACCGACACCTACGTTGTGGACCACGATGTCCAGCAACCACGTGTCTCCCGCACGAAGCGCATAGTTCCGGCGCGGATGGTCAAGCGGGCTAAGCCAGCTGTCGCTCCCTCCAAAGCCCACTGCCGGCCGCATCGCGAATATGTCGAGCGAAACGCAGTCGCGCACGAGCGAATCCGGCCCATCGACGGCGCCGTCGGAATCGTGAAGGGCCGCAAGCGCAGTTGCCCCGCCAGGCGATCGGTGGCTGACTGTCGCGATAGTGTCGGCTCCTGGCGAACCGCGGAAGTGGCACTCCTGGCAAGAATGTTCTGCCGATCTGCCAGAGGAGCGCGCCGTACGTCCGGACACTGGTCCGTGCAGCCACTCACCGTACTCATCGGGACCCCGAACAAACTGGTAGTGGTTCTGCGCAATGGTCAGGCTCTGCCGGTGGCACCCCGAACAAAACTCCGCGGAGCGGTGCATAGCGGGGATAAGGAGCGACCTCTGGTGCGGTCCCGGCCGTACACGGATGAGGAACTCATATAGAGCGCGGCGCCAGCCCTTGTTCGCGGCGAAAGGATAGTCCTGCGGAGCCGCCAGCACGAATCGTCCATTGCCGGTCCGCGTCGGAGTTCCCACCGTTCCGTGGCAGATATAGCAACCAACTCCTTCTGCCTCCCCGATGCCGTCCGTTCTGCGGTCCAGTCCGCTCACGGCCTCCCGGACAGTTCGGCTCGGCGCGTGGCATCCCTGACACCATCTGCCGATGTCCGGCGAGGATGCTCTCACGCTTTCACTCACCGCGGCGAGATAGAAGGGATCAGTTTCCGCAAAATGGTGAGACGATGCGTGCCATTCCCGGTATTCCGTGGCGTGACATCCTGACGCGCCGCAGGCCGCGGAGGCCGGCAGCGAGCGATATTCGACGTTCTCGTCCTTCAGCCCGCTCTGGGACTGCAGCCGGATGCCGGCTGGAAAGAGGGGATTTTGCGCCTGATCGGCGTTGGTGGCGGTCAGGTCCCGATAGTATTCATCGGGGTTGTAAGATGGCTGGA